>NZ_JBSGFR010000003.1:0-274047 GCF_053603475.1 Actinoplanes sp. NPDC004185
TCCAGCGTGACCGGCTTGCATCCCCACACCGACTCTTCGGAGAAGTCACTTCCCGAACCCGCCGACAACAAGCTTAGAACGTCACTCGCGCCAGCATCTTGACACAGAGAGGAGCCATGAGCGTGTGTCCATCGACGGCGATACCGGGCCGAGCCAGGCGCCGCGACCTGCCACCGGTGGAGGAAGCGCTCAGGCCGGGGTGATCCGGCCGCCGATCTGTTGCGCCACCTCGAGGTCGTTGCCCTCGAACCAGCTCTCGGCCACCTTCCCCCCGGCCAGCCGGAAGATGATGATCCCGGTCTCCCGCACCCGCTGGTCGCCCGGCGGCAGGTCCAGATAGCCACCCCGGTACGTCGACCGGATCGTGTAGCGCACCACCAGCCGGTCCCCGCTGACGATCACGTCCTCCAGCACCGGTTCCTGGTCGGCGAAAGCCGCCGGGTACCAGTGCAGCCACGTCGTGAAGGCGGCCAGGTCGCCGCTGCCGCCCGGCCCGTGCGCCACGAAGTCCTCGGTGACCAGGTCGGTCAGCCGTTCTTCGTCCCCCGTGCGGCACATGGCGAACCACGCGCGCGCGATCTCCGTCGCATCCATGCATCAATTTCTATGCCATGCCGACCTTCGGCGCACTGCAAACCGGCGGCCGGGAGATCCCCGGCCGCCGGCTGCGCCGTCAGTCCGTGACGGCCGGCGCGGTCCGCGCGGCCTCGCGCAGGTCGGCCTTCTCCACCATGTACGGGTTGTACGCGTAACCCCGCGCCAGCTCCCCCGGCACAGTGAAGTACTCGGCCGACAGCTTCGCCGGATCCGTGGCGATCTCCCCGCGGCCCGGCAGGTCGTCGCCGTCGTCCCAGCCCCACGGCGCGTTGGCCGAGTTGGTGCCGCACGAGTACGTGCCCACGCCGCAGCCACCCGAGGTGTCGCCGGCGAAGGTGCCCAGGTTGGCGTACAGGTCGGTGTTGTCCCGCTGGGCCCACAGGCCGCCCGCCGCGAAGATGTCGATCAGCTCGTAGCGGACGTCGCGGTCGTTGGTGCTGCTCGGCGTCTCACCTTCGGTCGACGGGTAGTAGACGAGTCCGTCGCCGTTGATGGCGTACTGCGGGTACGCCTTGAGGCCGTGGCCCTGGACCTCCTGCGCGGTGACGGGGTGCTGGAACGAGTCGTGCGGTGACGACTGCATCTGCAGCGTGCCGTCGACCGTTTCGCGGCCGGTGGTCCAGGTGCTGCCGCTGGGCGTGTACGAGTAGAAGCTCGTGTGGGCCACGGTGACCGCGGAACGCAGCACCCCGTACGTGGAGCCGTCCTTCTGGATCGCCAGCAGGACGCCCTCGCCGTCGTTCTCGTGCTCGGTCTCGAAGAACGGGTGGTCGACCCAGTCCCGGGGGTGGAAGAAGAAGTAGGTGACGTACCAGTGCGTGCTGGTCTCCGCCACCGAGTAGTACGCCGCCGCCGAGAACGACGCGCCGGACTCGGCCGCGCGGTCCCAGTTGTTGCGGCCGTTCCAGTCGCCGTCGAAGTTCACTCTGGTCAGGTAGTCCGCCCTGCCGCCCAGCGCATGGCTGCCGGTGGCGTCGACGTCCTGGTAATGGATGGGCGCCCAGCGCAAAGCCAGGTCCGCCCGGCTGATCGCGGCACCGGCGGGTGCCGGTGCCGCGATTCCGATGGATGCCAGCGCTACCGACAGCGCGGCCGCGATTCTGCCCTTACCGACCATGTGCCCACCTTCACCGAATGGATAGACCACGGGCAATGTATGGGCTCCACGGTGGTGGATGCGTGGCCGAGCCGCAACGCCCGGATGGCCGCGGACCGAAGAGTCGGCACGGCACCGAACCCGCCGCGCCCGAAGCAGTCAATACGGCGCCGAACCCGCCGCGCCCGGGGCAGCCGGCACGGCGCCGAATCCGCCGCGCCCGGGGCAGCCGGCACGGCGCCACCCCGCCGCGCCCGGGGCAATCCGAATGGGCGCGACGGAGTGGCGGATCAGGTGCCGCGGATTCAGGCAGTCGTGCCCGCGGGAACAGCCGGCGGCGGGGAGGCGGGCGGCGACCCGGCAGGCGGCGGGGTGTCCGCGGCGGGCGCGTCGTCGTGCTCGTCGAGCATCGTCGCCTCGTCGAACGGGTCCTGCCCGGCCAGCACGCGCTGGGCCCGGTCCCGGTCGAACTCGCTGGTCCAGGTGCCGATCAGCACGGTGGCGACCGCGTTGCCGGCGAAGTTGGTCAGGGCCCTCGCCTCGGACATGAACCGGTCGATGCCGACGATCAGGCCGACGCCGTCGAGCAGTTCCGGGCGGTGGCTCTGCAGGCCGCCGGCCAGCGTGGCCAGGCCCGCGCCGGTGACGCCGGCCGCCCCCTTGGAAGCGATGATCATGAAGACCAGCAGCGAGATCTGCTCGCTGACCGACAGGGGGTCGCCGACCGCCTGGGCGACGAACAGCGAGGCCATGGTGAGGTAGATGGCCGTGCCGTCCAGGTTGAACGAGTACCCGGTCGGCACGGTGATGCCGACGACCGGCTTGCTGACGCCGACGTGCTCCATCTTGGCGATCAGCCGGGGCAGCGCCGACTCCGACGATGAGGTGGAGACGATCAGCAGGAACTCCCGGCCCAGGTAGCGCAGCAGCTTGAACAGGTTGATCCGGGCCACCAGCCACAGCAGCGCGCCGAAGATCCCGAAGACGAAGATCGCGCAGGTGGCGTAGAAGCCCAGCATGATCTGGGCCAGGCTCGTGAGGGCGTCGACGCCGGTCGCACCGACCACCGCCGCCATCGCGCCGAACGCACCGATCGGGGCGAGCCACATGATCATCGCGAGGATCTTGAAGACCAGCCGCTGCAGCACGGTGACCGCACGCAGCACCGGCTCGCCGCGCGAGCCCATCGACTGCAGGGCGAAGCCGACCAGCAGGGCCACCAGCAGCGTCTGCAACACCTGGCCCTCGGTCAGCGCCGAGAACAACGAGGTCGGGATGATGCCGAGGATGAAGTCGGCGGTGCCCTCGCTCGCCGAGTCACCGACCGCCTTCTGCCCGGCCTCGGCGACCGAGGCGTCCAGGTTGAGGCCGGACCCGGGGTGGATCAGGTTGCCGACGACCAGGCCGATGGCCAGGGCGACGGTCGACATGATCAGGAAGTAGCCGAGCGCGAACCCTCCGACCTTGCCGACCTTGGCGGCCTGACGGACGGAACCGACACCCAGCACGATGGTGCAGAAGATGACCGGACTGATCATCATCTTGATGAGGTTGACGAAGCCGGTGCCGATCGGGCGCAGTTCGACCGCGAAGTCCGGCACGAGGAAGCCGACGGCGATGCCGAGGATGACGGCGACGATCACCGCCAGATACAGGTAGTGGGTGCGGTCCCGCTTCGCCCCCGGGGTCGGGGCGGGCGGGGCGGGGCTCTGACTCTCCATGCCGCAGACTGTGTCCTGGGTCTCACCCCCGGGGCACCATTGCGTTCATTCTGTTCACCGCGGCGAAACGCGACGACGACGACCGGAAACACGCCGAGGAGACGACGCGATGAGACAACGCTGGAGCATCGCCGGGCAGCTGTTCGCGTTGCAGGTGCTGGTCGTCAGCCTGCTCGTGGCCGGCGGCACCACCGGCGCCGTGCTGCTGGCCCGCGACGACGCGCACGACGCCGCGGTCGAGGAGGTCGGCGCCGTCGCGGAGGCCATCGCCCTGTCCCCCATGGTGGCCGACGCGTTGCGCTCGCCGCGGCCCAGTGCCGTGCTGCAGCCGTACGCGGAAGCCACCCGGATCGCCACCGGGACCGACTTCGTCGTGGTGATGGCCACCGACCGCACCCGGTACACCCACCGCAACCCCGACCTGATCGGGCAGAAGTTCGCCGGCACGGTGGCCGGCGCCCTGGCCGGCGGCACGGTGGTGGAGCAGTACAAGGGCAGTCTCGGGGAGTCGGTGCGCACCGTGGTGCCGGTGCGCGCGGCCGACGGCACCGTCATAGGCCTGGTCTCGGTCGGTATCACCACCAAGGAGATCAACCGTAAGCTGCTGGGCCAGGCGTCCACGGTCGCACCGGCCACGATGGCCGCGCTGCTGCTGGCCGCGGCCGGGGCCTGGCTGCTCAGCCGGCGGCTGCGCCGGTAGACGCACGGGCTGGGCCCGGCCGAGATGACCAGGATGTACGAGTACTACGACGCGGTGCTGCACGCCGTACGGGAGGGTCTGGTGGTGGTCGACCGGGACGGCCGGGTGGCCCTGATCAACGACGAGGGCCGGCGGCTGCTCGGCCTCGGCGAGGACGTGCGCACCGACCGCCGCGTCGACGAGCTGGAGCTGCCCGCCGAGGCCGCGGCCCTGCTGACGTCCCGCCGCACCACAGTCGACGAGCCGCTGCTGGCCGGTGACCGGGTGCTGGTGGCCAGCCAGCGCGAGACCCGGTTCGAGGGCCGCGGCCTGGGCACGGTGCTGACCCTGCGCGACCACACCGAGCTGCGGGCGCTGACCGGGGAGCTGGACTCCGTACGCGGGCTCACCGAGGCGTTGCAGTCGCAGGCGCACGAGGCGGCCAACCGCCTGCACACCGTGCTGACGCTGGTCGAGCTCGGCCGCCCCGACGAGGCGATCCGGCTGGCCACCGACGAGCTGGCGCTGGCCCAGCAGCTCACCGACCGGGTGGTCGGCGCGCTCACCGAGCCGGCCCTGGCGGCACTGCTGCTGGGCAAGTCGGCGCAGGCCGGCGAGCGTGGCGTGGAGCTGACCGTGGACGAGTCGTCGCGGCTGGAGGGGACGCCGCTGCCGAGCCGCGACCTGCTCACGGTCGTGGGCAATCTGGTGGACAACGCCCTGGAGGCGGTCGCGGCCGCGCCGCCGCCACGCCGGGTGCGGGTGCTGGTCCGTGAGCAGGACGCCGCGGTGCTGGTCCGGGTCAGCGACACCGGTCCGGGCCTGTCGGCCGACCAGGCCGCGGCGGCGTTCCGCCGCGGCTGGACCACCAAGGACGGGCCGGGCCACGGGGTCGGGCTCGCCCTGGTCCGCCAGGTCGCCGAGCGGTACGGCGGCAGCTACGACGTCACCCCGGCAACCGGCGGCGGCGCGGTGCTGACCGTCCGGCTGCCCGTACCGGCATGACCGCCATCCGGGTGCTCGTCGTCGACGACGAGCCGTTGATCGCCGACGCGCACCGGGCGTACACGGAGCGGATCGAGGGTTTCGAGGTCGTCGCCGTGGCGCATTCCGCCCGCGACGCGATGGCCGCGCTGCGGGCCGGCCCGGTCGACCTGGTGCTGCTGGATCTCAACCTGCCGGACAAGCACGGCCTGGAGGTCGCCCGGGCGTTGCGGACGGCCGGTAGCGGCACGGACGTGCTGGCCGTGACCTCGGCCCGGGACATCGCGATGGTCCGCGCCGCCGTGGCCCTCGGCGTGACGCACTACCTGCTCAAGCCGTTCACCTTCGCGGCGTTCCGCGACAAGCTCGACGGCTACGCGCGCTACCGCAGCCAGCTGCGCGACACCGGGGAGGTCGCCGCCCAGCACGAGATCGACCGGGTGCTGGCCACCCTGCGCGGCGCCCCGCAGGACTCGCTGCCCAAGGGCCTGGACGCCCGTACCCTCGATCTGGTCCTGGGTGCGCTGCGGGCGGTGACCGGTCCCGCCGGGGCTCTCCGCCGCCGAGGTCGCCGGCAGCATCGGGGCGTCGCGGGTCACCGCGCGCCGCTACCTGGAGCACCTGGCCGAGGCCGGCCGGGTCGTCCGCAGCTCCCGCTACGGCGGCCCCGGCCGGCCGGAGGTCGAATACCGGCCCGCCTGAGCCGCCGGGTCGAGATCAGCCGGGCTTCTTGAACTCCTCTTCCGGCTTGCCGTCCATGTAGTCGGCCACGGTCCGGTAGACCGCCGGGTTGACGATGCCGTGCGACATCCGGTCGGTGTGCCCGGCCCAGTCCGGGTTGACCAGGTAACCGGCCACCACGAGCTGCTGGGTGCCGACCACCAGCGCGGCGGTCTTGTCGTCGTCGGTCGTGCCGGTCTTGCCGAAGATCGGGTGACCGACGACGCGGCGGGCGTTCGCCTCGGTGGCGCCGCCGCAGTTGCCCAGCTGCGCGCGGTCCCCGACCGGGCAGCGGGCCGCGTCCAGCGCCTTGCGGGCGACGTCCTTGCTGGTCGCCCGGTTGCACTTGGGCTGGCCGATGTCGCTCTTCTTGCCGTTCTGGGTGTAGATCTGCTGGATCGGGGTGGGCGCGCAGTACATGCCGTCACCGGCGAGCGTCGCGTACGCGTTCGCGATGTCCAGCGGGGTCGAGGCCGAGACGCCCAGGGTGAACGCGCCCCACTGGTTCGCGGCCTCCTCGTTGTCGGCCATCTCCGCGTCCTTCTGCGCCCGGAACTTGACCCCGAACCGCTTGGCCACGTCGACCACGTTCTCCGCGCCGACCTTCTCCTGCAGCGGCACGAAGTACGTGTTCACCGAGCGGCCGAAACCGGTCCACATGTTGAACGGGCCGACCTCGCTCTTGGAGGAGTTGCCGGGGCAGTAGAAGTGCGTGCCCGGGCAGGCCGCGTCGGAGCTCGGGTCGATGATGTAGCCGGACTTGTAGCGCTCCTGGGCGTTGATCGTGAAGCTCGGCTCGAGCCCGCTCTCCAGCGCCGCGACCATGGTGAACATCTTGAACACCGAGCCGGCCTGGTAGCCGGTGATGTCCCCGCCGCCGGTGATGATCGGATTGGTCGTGTTCGGATAGGTGCCGCGGATGCCCCCGGCCGCCTTCGCCGGGTCGGAGGAGATCTTGTTCTCCGGGTCGGCGGCGTTGTCCAGCTTGTACTTACGGTTCGCCGCCAGCGTGCGCACCCGGCCGGAGCCCGGCTCCACGCCGGCCAGCAGCAGCGCGTTGCGGTTGGTGTCCTTGATCAGCCCGGTGATCTCCTTGCGGGCCGCGCTCTGCGCCTTGACGTCGAGCGAGGTGACGATCCGGTAGCCGCCGGTCTTGAGCTGGCGCTCCCGGTCGTACGTGGTCTTGCCGAACGCCTCCTGGCTCAGCCACCAGCGGTAGAAGTAGTCGCAGAAGAAGCCCCAGTTGTTCTTCGCGACCGACACGCAGCCGTTGCCCGGCCGGTTGGTAGTCTTGCCCAGTTTGACGGTCTTGGCCTTGGTGGCCTCCTCCGGCTTCAGGTAGCCCAGGTCCCGCATGTTGTCGATGATGTAGTTGCGCCGGTCCAGCGCCTGCGGGTAGCCGCTCGCCGTGGTCGGGTCGAACGAGGTCGGCGCCTTGACCATGCCGGCCAGCAGGGCCGCCTCGGCGACCGTGAGGTCCTTTGGCTTCTTGCGGAAGTACACCTGGCTGCCGGCGTAGACCCCGTACGCGCCGTTGCCGAACGGGGCGATGTTCAGATAGCGCTCGAGGATCTCCTGCTTGGTGAGCTCCTTCTCGAGCTGCAGGGCGTACTTCATCTCGGAGAGCTTGCGTTCGGGGGTGTCCTTGGTGGCGTCGACGGCCTCCTGCGGGGTCTTCGCCGAATACGCCAGGGTCATCCGGACGAGCTGCATCGTCAGCGTCGAGGCGCCCTGCTTGTCGCCGCCCTGCTTGTTGTTGACGAAGGCCCGGGCGACGCCCTTGAGGTCGACGCCGTTGTGCTTGTAGAACTGGTGGTCCTCCGCGGCCACGATCGCGTTCTGCATGTTGACCGAGATGTCCTTGAGCGGGACGTCACTGCGGAACTCGTCGAACATGACCGCGAGCTGGGTCTTGTTGTCGGCCGCGAAGACCCGCGTCACCTGCGGGGCCGTCTGCCGCTCGAGCTGGCTGGGCAACTGCGCGAACGTCTCCGACCCGGCCTTGGCCGCCAGCCCTGACATGGCGACGGCCGGGAACGAGGCTGCGGCGACCACCACGCCCGCCAGCAACCCGCAGATCAGCAGTGATCCGGCGCTGGCGAACTTGTTGCGGTCGCGGGGAGGCGTAGGGGAAGTCACTCGAACCAGGTTAGTCATGAAGATCCAAGGCTGCCTCTCAGAGGTCGGTCTCGAGAGTGGCCACGTCACCGGTCCGGGCGGCCCCCGGGATGCGGGTCCTGGCCGCGGTGTCGCCGTGCAGGGCCCAGCGCAGGAACTCCGTCGAGGTGACGGTGGTCGCCTCGAAATCGCCGGCCCGGGTGACGTGCCCGCCGTCGGTGATCGACAGCATCGCGCGTGACCAGGGAACGGCCGCGAACACGGCGTGTCCGGCCCGGTAGGTGACGGTGTTGTCCTTGCGGCCGTGCACGAAGAGCATCGCGGCGGAGGGGCCGGTGAAGGGCGTTCCCTGGAAGTCGGTGCCGGCCAGGACGACGCCTGCTTTGAGACGTTCGTCACGATGCGCGCTGAACAACCCGACCGTGGTGATTCCCCCGCCGGAGTGACCGGCGGCGCCCAGCCGTTCCGGATCGATGATCGCACCCAGCGGGTCGGTCAGCGCGAGCAGCGAGTCCAGCACCGCCGACGCGTCCTGCGGCTGGTTGACGATGTCCGGCGGGTAGAAGTCGGCCGCGCCGTACGAGGTGCGCGGGTAGGTCGGGCCGGCCACGACGAACCCGGCCTGGGCCCAGCGGGTGAGCATCGGGGCGTAGTCGCCGGGCTGGGCGGTCAGACCGTGGCTGAACAGCACCAGCGGGAAACGGCCCGGGGCGGCCGGCGCGTCGTCGACCGGGTCGGGGCTGGGCTGCACCTCGCCGGTGGCCGGATACCAGACCGTGGTCGGCAGCGGCCGGTCCGCGCCGCGGGAGAACTCCAGCACCCGCCGGCCGACTGCGAAGGCACCGGCCGGGGCGGTCCCCGGCACCGGGACGTACGGCGCCGTGACGTTCTGCGGCGCCAGCGACGACGCAGTCGTGGAGGCGAGGATGGGAGCCGCCGAGACGGAGGCTGAGGCCGACGCCGAGGGCAGGGCGGTAGCACTGGCGGAGGCCGTACCCGATCCGCCGGTGGCGCTCGGCGACGTGCACGCCGTCAGGGCGCCGGCGCCGGCGGTGGCGGCCAGTCCGGCCAGCATGGTCCGTCTACGCATGGTCACCATCTTGCGATACGAACCTGTGCTGACCTTGAGAATCGCCCGAGCGGAAGATCACACTCCGTACGGGATTAGGCTGCGATCATGACCTCCAGGCCGGTAAGGATCGGGCTGCAGCTCCAGCCCCAGCACATGGACTACGCCTCCATTCGCCGCACGGCGGCCGAGGCCGAGGAGCTCGGCGTCGACGTGCTGTTCAACTGGGACCACTTCTATCCGCTCTACGGCGAGCCCGACGGTCTGCACTTCGAGTGCTGGACGATGCTCGCCGCCTGGGCCGAGGCGACCTCCCGCGTCGAGATCGGCGCGCTGGTCACCTGCAACAGCTACCGCAACCCGGAGCTGCTGGCCGACATGGCCCGCACCGTCGACCACATCAGTGCCGGCCGGCTCATCCTCGGCATCGGCTCGGGCTGGTTCGAGCGGGACTACCAGGAGTACGGCTACGAGTTCGGCACCGCCGGTGGCCGGCTCGACGACCTCGCAGGCGCGCTGCCGCGGATCGAGTCCCGCTGGGGCAAGCTCAACCCGCCGCCGACCCGCAAGATCCCGGTGCTGATCGGGGGCGGCGGCGAGAAGAAGACCCTCAAGCTGGTGGCCCGGCACGCCGACATCTGGCACAGCTTCGGCGACGCCGCGACCATCGAGCACAAGCTCGGGGTGCTGCGCGCGCACTGCGCCGACGTGGGCCGCGACCCCGCGGAGATCGAGGTGTCGGCCGGCGCGCCGAAGGGCGAGCCCGAGGCGGGCGGTCCCGAGCTGCGCGAGAAGGGCGTCTCGCTCTTCACCATCGGCGTCGGCGGGCCGAAGCCCGACCTTGGCCCGCTCAAGCAGTGGCTGGCCTGGCGCGACGAGCAGAAGGGGTGAGCACGGCGGCCGGGCCCGCGGGCCCGGCCGTCCCGTTCAGGAAGCCCGCTCGCGGCCGTCCAGGTAACGCAGCACGGCGGCGACCCGGCGGTCCGAGCGGTCGTCGGGCGCCATGTCGAGCTTGTTGAAGATGCTGCGGATGTGCTTGTGCACGGCCCCCTCGCTGACGAAGAGCCGCTCGGCGATGGCCAGGTTGCCCAGCCCTTCGGCCATCAGCGCCAGCACGTCGCGCTCGCGCGGGCTGAGCCGGTCCAGCCGCGAGTCGGGGCGGGTCCGGGCGAACAGCTGGGCCACCACCTCCGGGTCCACGGCCGTGCCGCCGCCGGCCACCCGGTGCAGCGCCTCCAGGAACTCCTCGACCCGGCCCACCCGCTCCTTGAGCAGGTAACCCAGGCCCCGGGCCCCGCCGGCCAGCAGCTCGGTGGCGAACATCTGCTCGACGTAGGCCGACAGCACCAGCACCGCCAGGCCGGGCCGGCGCCGGCGGGCCTCGACCGCCGCCACGATCCCCTCGTCGGAGTGGGTCGGCGGCATCCGCACGTCGACGATGGCCACGTCCGGAGCGTGCTCGTCGACGGCCGCCAGGAAGGCTTCCGGGGTGCCCGCGGTGGCGACCACGTCCAGCGACTCGGCGCGCAGCAGCAACGCCAGTCCCTCCCGCAACAGGGCATCGTCCTCGGCGATCACAATCCGCACGGCAGCTCCACCTCCAGGGTCGTCGGCCCGCCGGGCGGGCTGGTCATGGTCAGGGCGCCGTCGAGGGCCTCGACGCGGCGCCGGATGCCGATCAGGCCCGAGCCGCCGGTCTCGTCGGCACCGCCCCGGCCGTTGTCGATGATGCGCAGCCGGAGCCGGCCGCCACTGCTACGCACTCCGACCGTGGCCTGCGTGGCCCCGCTGTGCTTGGCGATGTTGGTCAGCGCCTCGGCCACCACGAAGTAGGCGGTGGACTCGACCGAGGCGGCACAGCGGTCCGGCACGTCGACCTCCATCCGGCACGGCACGGCGCTGTCGGTGGCGAGCCCGTTCAGCGCGCCGGCCAGGCCGCGGTCGGCCAGCACCGGCGGCAGGATGCCCCGGGCCACCGCGCGCAGCTCGGCCAGGGCCAGCTCGGCCGAACTCTGCGCGCGTTCCAGCAGCGCCTCGGCCTCGGCCGGGTTGCGGGTGAGCATGCGGCGGGCGGCGCCGAGCAGCACGGTGGTGGCAACGAGCCGGTTCTGGGTGCCGTCGTGCAGGGACCGTTCGATCCGGCGCAGCTCGATGGCGTGCGCGTCGAGGGCGGCGGCGCGGGTCGCGGTGAGCTCGGCGACGCGCAGCGAGAGGTCGACCTCCGGGCCGGGCGCGAGCAGCCGCCGCCCGTACGCCCCCTGCAGACGGGCCATCGCCGGGGTCAGGCCGACCGTCACCACGGCCCAGCACAGTCCCAGCAGCGTGACGGTGACGACGCCCGCCCAGTCGTGCACGGTCCACAGGCCGAGTCCCGGCGTCCGCTCGCCCTCCGGCAGCAGCTGCCACCAGAGCGCGAACGTGCCGTCCCGTACGGCCCAGACCGGCAGCTGGATGCCCAGCGCGCCGAGCACCAGGCCCACGGTGGCGTGCCGGGCTGCCCAGGCCACCTCCCGCCGCGTGCCCGGGTCGGCCAGCGCCGCCTGCCATCGGGCCGGTGGCGGGCCGGGGCTGAGCACCTCCTCGCCGCGGCGCGAGAGCCGGGCGCGCTCGATGTCGGCCACGGCGTGCAGGAGGCGCAGGGCCCCGGGCAGCAACAGCAGTCCGATGCCGATCAGGCTCGTGGCCGCCACCACGAGCAGCCAGGACAGCGCGCCCAGGGCCAGGGTGGCGGTGCCCAGACCGACGAGCAGGTCGCGCAGCGCCCGCAGGGTCGACCGGCGTGCCTCGCCGGCCAGCTGCCGGATCTTCCTCGCCTCCATGGCCGCTGACCCTAGGGCCAAGCCGCCACCGGCGGCAGGGCCGGGGCCCGAAAGTACAGCCTGCTGTACCCCGGCAGGGCAGATGACGGGATCGGCACCGCCCGGCCGGCTGCCTAGCGTCGATGACAACGGACGCACACCGCGTCCCGTCCCCACTGAGGAGCCAGCCGTGACCGACATCGACCGTTCCAGCACATCCTCCGCCACCCGGGCCCTGGTCTGGACCCTGCTGCTGCTCTGCACGGTCGGCAACCTGGCGCTGTCGATCTACGGCGGGCCGCTGGTCGTGCACCTCGGCCTGGGCGTGGTCACTCTGCTGTGCATCGCCGCGCTGGTCGTGCCGTACCTCCGCACCAAGCGGTGACCGCGCCCGCCGGAGCGGGCGCGGTCACCGGAAGCGCGGGCCCGGGTCAGACGAAGATGTCGAGGATCAGCACGCAGGCGAAGCCGACCACCGAGATGATCGTCTCCATCACCGACCAGGTCTTGATGGTCTGCCCGACCGTCATCCCGAAGTACTCCTTGACCAGCCAGAAGCCCGCGTCGTTGACGTGCGAGAAGAACAGCGAGCCACAGCCGATGGCCAGCGCGAGCAGCGACACCTCGGGCTTGTCCAGGGTCGCGGCGAGCGGGGCCACGATGCCGGCGGCGGTGATCGTGGCCACGGTGGCCGAACCGGTGGCCACCCGGATGCCCACTGCGACCAGGAAACCGAGCAGCAGCGCGGAGATGTTGGCGTCCTTGGCCGCGTCCGCGACCACGGTGCCGACCCCGGCGTCGACCAGTACCTGCTTGAAGCCGCCACCGGCGGCCACGATGAGCAGGATGCCGGCGATCGGCGGCAGCGAGCCGCCGATGACCGCCGAGGTCTGCGCCCGGTCGAAGCCGGCCCGCTTGCCCAGCGTCCACATGGCCAGCAGCACGCCGGCCAGCAGCGCCACCACCGGGGTGCCGGCGATGTCGAGCGCCTTGCGCAGGCCGTTCTCCTTGTCGAGGGTGAGCTCACCGATCGCCCGCAGCAGCATCAGCACGATCGGCAGCAGGATGGTGAGCACCGCCGGGACCACGCCCGGGTTGCGCCGCCGGCCCGGCAGGTCGCTGTCGACCGGCTTGTCCGGCTCGGTGGAACCGGCGTTGGCCAGGTCGTCGCGGTCGACGAAGTCCTGACCGCCGGCCGGGCCCGAACCGGCGGACCGGCCACCGCTGCCCGCGGGCACCAGCTGGGCCGGCACCGCCAGCGGCACCCGCTTGGCGATGAAGTTGCCGAAGACCGGGCCCGCGATGATCACCGTGGGGATCGCGCAGATGAGCCCGAACGCGAGGGTGAGCCCGAGGTCCGCACCGAGGCTCGAGACCGCGACCAGCGGGCCGGGGTGCGGCGGGACCAGACCGTGCAGCACCGACAGGCCGGCCAGCGCCGGGATGCCGATCTTGAGTAGCGGTACGTCGGTGCGCTGGGCCACCAGCAGCACGATCGGCACCAGCAGCACGACGCCGACCTCGAAGAACAGCGGCAGGCCGATGAGCGCGGCGACGCCCGCCATGGCCCACGGCAGCGCCGATCCGGAGAACCTGCGGACGATCGTGGAGACGATGCCGTCGGCGCCGCCGGACTCGGCCAGCAGCGCCCCGATCATGGAGCCGAGCGCGATCAGCAGTCCGACGCTGCCGACCGTGCTGCCGACTCCCGTGGTGAAGGAGGTGATGGTGTCGCCGGGCGCGGCGCCGGCCACGACCCCGAGGACGGCCGCGCCCAGGATCAGGGCGAGGAAGGGATGCCACTTGGCCCAGGCGATGAGCAGGACGACGACCGCGATGCCGAGCACCGCGGCCAGGACGAGTTGGCCGGTTCCGGCGGAGGTGATCGCTTCCGCGGCCAACACCGGGGCAGAGAGCGAGGTCATGGGCCGTGCCCTACCCGATGCCGGCGTTTTCCAATCGTTCGTTCAGGACCGGTCCAGCGCGGCGATGACCTTTCCCAGCGCGGCCGCCACGGTGCGGGCCTCCGCGGCGGCGAGATGGGCGGTGAAGTGGCGTTCGATGCCGCCGAGATAGACCGGCGCGGCGGCGCGCAGCCGGGCCCGGCCGGCCTCGGTGATCGTCGCGTACGCGGACCGGCGGTCGTCGGGATTGGCCTCGCGCGTGACGAGCCCGTCGGCGGCGAGCTGGTCGACGACGCGGCTCACCCGGGACCGGCTGACCACGGCCACGGCCCCCAGTTCGCCCATGCTGAGCCGCCGGCCCGGTGCCGCGTTGAGTTCCAGCAGGACGTCGTACCAGGTCAGCGGAAGTCCGCAGGCCGCCTGCAGCTCCCGGTCGAGCTGCGGGACGAGGGCGGCGTGCACGCGCAGCAGGGCGCCCCAGGCCGCAACTCCGGTGTCGCTCATCACCACAGCCTAGCGATTCTTGTGCGTGCGCACGCATCGGCGTAAGAATGTGCGTGCGCACGCATTCAAGTTGAGCCGAGGAGTGCCACCATGACCAAGCTTCTGCACATCTCCGCCTCGCCGCGCGGCGAGCAGTCCGAGTCGCTGGCGATCGCCGCGTCCTTCCTGGACACCTTCCGGGCCGAGCACCCGGACGTCGCCGTCGAGACGTACGACCTGTGGGACGGCACCCTGCCGGCCTTCGGCCCGGACGCCGCCGCGGCCAAGATGGCGATCTTCGCCGGCGAGGAGCCCCGGGGCGCGGCGGCCGAGGCGTGGCAGTCCGCCGTCGACACCTTCCACCGCTTCGACGCCGCCGACCGTTACCTGTTCAGCGTCCCGATGTGGAACGCCGGGGTGCCGTACGTGCTCAAGCAGTTCATCGACGTGGTGAGCCAGCCCGGCCTGGTCTTCGGCTTCGATCCCGAGCGGGGTTACACCGGCCTGCTGACCGGCAAGCGCGCCGCGGTGGTCTACACCAGCGCGGTCTACGGCCCCGGCCGCGGACCGGCGTTCGGCGCCGACTTCCAGGCGCCGTTCTTCGCCGACTGGCTGCGCTGGGCCGGCGTCGCCGACGTCGGTGAGGTGCACTTCCGGCCCAACCTGGCCACCGCCGACGCGGCCACCGCCCGCCGGCTCGCCCACGAGCAGGCCCGCGACCTGGCCAAGCGCTTCGCCTGAGCCCGATCGGCGGCCGTCCCGGGCCCGGCCGGGACGGCTCCGCGGGTCAGTCCTGCAGGGCGGTCGACAGCCCGGCCTTGACCGTACGGCTCAGCTCGTCGGCCACGATCTCCGGCCTGCCTGCCTCGACGCCGTCCAGGGCGAGCGTCGCCACGACAGCCGGGTCGATCTTCTGGTCCGCGGGGACGGCCGCCGCCATGTCGGTGTCCATGTAGCCCACGTGCAGCGCGGACACCGTGATGCCCTTGGGCGCCAGCAGCTCGCGCAGGGCGTTGCTCTGCGCCCACTCGGCCGCCTTGGCCGCGCTGTACGCCCCGGCCGGGCCCGGGTGCAGCCAGGACAGCACGGACAGCACGTTGAGCACTGCGCCACCGCCGTTGCGCTCCAGCACCGGCGCGAAGGCGCGGGTGACGGCGAGCGTGCCGAAGTAGTGCGTCTCCATCTCCAGCCGGATCGCGTCGAGGTCACCCTCCAGCAGGTTCACACCGAGACTGGTGCCGGCGTTGTTGACCACCACGGTGGCGTCGTCGGCGATCTTGGCCGCCTGGGCCACCGACTCCGGGTCGGTGATGTCGAGCTGCACCCGAATCACCCCGGGCAGGTCGATGGTCTCGGGGCGCCGGGCCGCCGCGTACACCTTGGCGCCGCGCTGCACCAGCTGGGCGGCGAGGTGCCGGCCGAGGCCGCGGTTGGCCCCGGTGACCAGGGCGACGGAGTTCTCGAGCTGCATGGTGGTTCCTTCCGTTGGTCCGATGGCTTTAGATTATGGGCATCATCTATCACCCACAAGGTTAGATGACGATCGTCATATAAGATGGCGGCCGGAGGTGCGCGATGGCACGGGTGACCCAGGCACAGGCACAGCAGAACAGGGAACGGGTGATCGCCGAGGCGGCGCGCCTGTTCCGCGAGCGCGGCGTCCAGGGGGTGAGCGTCACCGACCTGATGGCCGCGGCCGGGCTCACCCACGGCGGCTTCTACAAGCAGTTCGCGTCCAAGGAGGCGCTGGTCGCGGAGGCGACCGGCCGGGCCTTCGGCGAGCTGGGCGAGCGGCTGGCCGACCTGGACGAGCAGCATCCCGGTGACCACGCGGCCGCCCGGCGGGACCTGCTCGACTACTACTTCTCCCCCGAGCACCGCGACCACGCCGGTCAGGGCTGCCCGACCACTGCCTTCGGCGGCGACATGGCCCGGGAGGCGCCGGACAGCCCGGCCCGGGAGCCTTACGCCGACGGGGTGCGCGACTTCGCCCGCTGGATGGCCGACGGCGACGACGAGGACCTGGTGGCCATCGCCACGATGGCGGGCGCCCTGATGCTGTCGCGGGCGACGGCCGGCACCGAGCTCTCCGACCGCATCCTCACCGCCGCCCGCCGATCACTGGACGACCGCGGCCGGGAGCAGGGCAAGGACCCCGGCTAACCCGCCGAGGGCCCGACCGGGAGGCCGGCCTGCAGCAGGGCCAGCGCCCGGTCGAAGTCCTCGAAGTACGCGGCCCCGTCGGCCATGGTCTTCCCCGCGCGGTTGGCGGCCAGCGCCGCCCCCATGACCGCGCCCGCGACCACCCGGCAGGAGAAGTCGTCGCTGGGCAGCCCGGCCCGCTCGGCGACCACCTCGGCCAGCAGGGTGATCGAGTCGGCGTACTGCTGCTGGGTGCGCATCCGCAGCTCGGGCACGCTGGCGATGAGCTGCTGGCGGCGCTGCTCCTGCTCCCACTGCGCGTCGGTGAGCTGCCGGAACAGCTCCCGGACGCTGCGCCGGATCGCCTCGATCGGGGCCAGCTCGGCCGGCTGGGCCCGCAGCGCCGCGACCATCAGCGGGTCGTAGTCGTCGGTGAGGACCACGTCCTCCTTGGTCGGGAAGTACCGGAAGAACGTGCTCGGGGAGACGTCCGCCGCCTCGGCGATCTGGTCGACCGTCGTGGCGGCGTACCCCTGCTCCTGGAAGAGCCGCATCGCGTGCTCGCGGATCGCGGCCTTGGTCCTGGCCTTCTTGCGCTCACGCAGGCCGGCCGGCGGGGTCGACGTCATACCACCGATTCTGCCGGTGCCGGCAGCGTCGTGGGTGACAGGGGGGCGGTCGCCGGCTCCGGCGCCGCCGGGCGGGCGGGCAGGAAGAGCAGCGAGAGTACGGCGCCGGCGACCGCGACTCCGCCGGCCACGACCAGCGCCAGGTCCATGCCGGACGTGAAGGCGGCCTGCACCGAGCCCAGCAGGGCCGGATCACCGAGCCCACCGGCGACGGCGACCCCGGCGGTGGCACTGTCCCGGACAGCGTCGGCCGCCGTGGCGCTCAGCCCGGTCACGTCCACCCCGTCGCGGTACGCGCCGTTGAGCACCGTGCCCAGCACCGTGACCCCGATGGCCGCACCGACCTGGCGCAGCGCCTGGATCAGCCCCGACCCCACGCCGCTGCGCTCGGGCGAGAGCGCACCCAGGGCGGCGTTCATGGCGGGCGGCATGGTGAAGCCCAGCCCGACGCCCGCGACGGCGATCCAGGCCGCGACGAAGCCGTACCCGGTGCCCGGGCCGGTGGTGGCGCCGGTGAACAGCCCCGCCGCCATCAGCAGGAGCCCGGCCGTCACGACGGTCTTCGCCCCCAGGCGCGGCTCCAGCCGGCCCGCGACGCGCGCACCCACCAGCAGACCGCCGATCACCGGCAGCAGACGCAGCCCGGTGCCGAGCGCGTCGTTGCCGCCGACGGCCTGGAAGAACTGCGGCAGCGCGAAGAGCATCCCGAACATGCCGAAGCTGGCCACCGTGGCCAGCAGCGATCCCCAGGTGAAGGCCCGGGACCGGAACAGTGCGAGGTCCACCAGGGGCGCCCGGGCCCGCCGCTGCCACGCCAGGAAGAGCGCCAGGACGGCGATCCCGCCCACGGCGGTGAGCAGGGACCGGGGGTCGGTCCAGCCGCGTTCGCCGGCCTCGATGACCCCGTACGTGAGTGCGACCAGCCCGGCCGCCGACAGCACGATACCGAGCGGGTCGAAGCGCCGTGCCCGGTCACCGTGCGACTCCGGCACCCAGAGCAGCACCGCGATCAGCCCGGCCAGCACCATCGGCACGTTGATCAGGAAGACCGAGCCCCACCAGAAGTTGTCCAGCAGCCAGCCGCCGACGACCGGCCCGAGCGGGATGCCGAGCGCGCTGGCCGTCACCCAGATCGTCAGGGCCCTGGGCCGTTCCGCGGGGTCGAAGATCACGGTCAGGACGGCCGAGCTCAGCGGCATGAGGACCGCGGCGCCGAGACCGAGGGCGGCGCGGGCGGCGATGAGCTGGCCGGTGGAGACCGCGTACGCGCAGGCGACCGACGCGGCACCGAAGAGCACCAGCGCGCCGACCAGCATCCGCTTGCGGCCGAACCGGTCCCCCAGCATGCCGGCCGGCAGCAGCGCGGCCGCCAGCACCAGCAGGTACGACGTGGTGATCCATTGCAGGTCACCGGTGGCGGCGTGCAGATCGCCGGCCAGGGTCGGCAGCGCGACGCTGAGCACCGTGCTGTCGAGGCCGATGGCGAGAGTGCAGAGGGCGAGCGCGCCGAGCGCCCACCATCGTGAAGTGGAAGTAGCCATGAAATGACAGTAACACTCAAAAGCTAGTGGCTGTCAAAATGTGATGTGGGCGATGATCGGGTGATGAACGACTTCCTCCGCGAGCTCGGCCTGCCCGCCCTGGCCGACGTGCACACCCACTTCCTGCCCGAGCGGATGCAGCGCCGGGTCTGGGCGCACTTCGACCGGGCCGGACCGCTGATCGGCCGGGAATGGCCGATCCGCTACCGCGGCACCGAGGCCGAACGGGTGGCCGAGCTGGGCGCGTTGGACGTACGGGTCTTCTCGGCGCTGGCGTACGCCCACCGCCCCGGGATGGCCGCCGACCTCAACACCTGGACGCTGGACTTCGCCGCGCGTACCCCCGGCTGCCTGCCCAGCGCGACCTTCTTCCCCGAGCCGGGCGCGGCCACCGATGTCCGCGCGGCGCTCGACCGGGGCGCCCGGATCTTCAAGCTGCACCTGCAGGTGGGCGGCTTCGACCCCCGCGACGAGCTGCTCGACGAGGCCTGGGGTCTGCTCGCCGGGTCCGGCACCCCGGTCGTCGTGCACGCCGGCTCCGGCCCGGTCCCGCACGGCTTCACCGGTCCCGGCCCGATCGGCGAGGTGCTCGCCCGCCACCCGCGCCTGGCCGTGCTCACCGCCCACCTCGGCGCCCCCGAGTACGAGGGCTTCCTCGAGCTGGCCGAGCGCCACGAACGGGTCGGGCTGGACACCACCATGGCGTTCACCGACTTCTTCGAGGAGCTGGCCCCGTTCCCGCCGGCGTTGCTGCCCCGGCTGCGCGAGCTCGGCCTGGCGGGCAAGGTGCTGCTGGGCAGCGACTTCCCCAACATCCCCTACCCGTACGCCCACCAGCTCGAGGCCCTGCGCCGGCTGGAACTCGGCGACGACTGGCTGCGCGCGGTCTGCTGGCACAACGCGGCGCGGCTTTTCGGTATCGACAGCGCGTAGATCCACGTCCGGGGTGCGCGGCTGTGCCACGATCACATCGATCAAGACCCCCGGGACGAGGTGTGCCATGAAGAAGGCCGTCGGCTGGATCGTGCTGATCCTGGTCATCTTCTACATCGGCACCAACCCGGGCCCGGCGGCGGACATCGCCCGGGGCCTCGGTGACGGCATCGCCGAGGTCTTCCGCAACGTCGGCACGTTCTTCTCCGAACTGGCGAACTGAGCCCCGGGCCCGCCGTGCACATCGTCTGCGTGGGCCTGGCCACCGTGGACCTGGTGCAGCGCGTCGACCGGCTGCCCGGCGTGGACGCCAAGGCCGAGGCGCTCACCGCCGAGGTGGCCGCGGGCGGGCCGGCCACCAACGCCGCGATCACCGCGGCCGCACTGGGCGCCCGGGTCACCCTGGTCACGGCGGTCGGCGCGCATCCGCTGGGCGGGCTGATCCGGGCCGACACCGAGGCGTACGGGGTGACGCTGCTCGACGCGACACCGCTGGCGCGTACGTCACCGCCGGTCTCGGCCGTCACCGTGCTGGACGCCACCGGCGAACGCACGATCGTCAGCCGCAACGCCGTCGGCGCCGAGGCTCCGTCGCCCCCGGGCTTCGCCGAGGTGCTGGCCGGCGCTGACGTGGTGCTGGTGGACGGGCACCATCCCCGGCTGGCTCTGGGTGCCGCCCGTAGCGGCAGGCCGTTGCTGCTGGACGCGGGCAGCTGGCGTCCGGTCTTCGCCGACCTGCTGCCCCTGGCCGACGTCGTGGCGTGCTCGGCCGCGTTCCGTCCACCCGGCGCCGCACCGGTCCGCGAGGCTCTGCGGTCCGCCGGGGTGCGGCGCGGCGCGATCACCCGGGGGCCGCAGCCGGTCAGCTGGTGGAACGGCGACGAGTCGGGCGAGCTCACCGTGCCGGCCGTCCCGGCGGTCGACACGGCCGGCGCCGGCGACGCCTTCCACGGCGCGCTCGCGGTCGCCCTCGGCCGTGGCGAGGACCTGCTGCCGGCATTGCGGTACGCGGTGGGCATCGCCGGCATCCGGGTCCGGCACACCGGGCCACGTTCCTGGCTACGGTCCCTGCCGGACGGACCCGCGCAGCTGACCTGACCGGCTATGCGCCCGGCGCCGGCCCGAAGCTGTCCAGCACCACGGCCAGTCGCTGCAGCTCCCCGGCCCACGCGGTGCCCGGGGCCCGCCACTCCACCACGTACGTGGCGCCGTCCACGCTGAGCACCCGGCGCAACCCGTGCATCAGCCCGGCGTCCGCGTCCCGGAACGTGTACTCCCAGACCGCGTCCGGTGGCTGCGCCAGCGCCTCGATCCGCACCCGCCGGTACGAGGCCAGCCGGGTGGCGCTCTCCTCGGCGATCAGCCCCGCGACGACGTTGCGCGGCGGCGGTTCCCACCGGCCGATCCGCAGGCTCAGCTCGCCCTGCGCGGCCCGGAAAACGAGGTCACCGGCCGCGTTGCGACTGCTGCGCCAGCCCGCCGGCACGGCCACCCGGAACTGCCCGGTCTCGGTCCACCAGCGGAAGTCCTCCGGCAGCACGAACCGGGCCCGAGAGACCGGGGAGGCGGCGCTCGCGGGCCGGTCGCCGGGCCCGCCGTCCTGCCGTACGGCCGCAGCCGTCCCGCCGAGCGCGGCCAGCAGGACGAAGGCCACCGCGACGGCCACCCTCCGCCGCTCCACCCGGCGCGGCACCGCGGCGACCCGACGGAGCTGGTCCTCCACCTCGGACGCCGTGAGCCGCTCCGCGGGGTCGCGCCGCAGCAGACCCTCCAGCAGGCCGGTGAGCGGGCCGGCCTGCACCGGTGGGTCGGGAACGCCGGTGGTCAGCGCCCGCAACGTGTCCTCGGTGGTCTCCCCCGCGAACGGGGGCCGGCCCTCCACGGCGTGGTAGAGCGTCGCGCCCAGCGACCACAGATCGGCCTTCGCGGTCGACACCTGGCTGAGCAGCCGCTCCGGCGCGACGTACTTCGGGGAGCCGAGCACGACCCCCGCGCTGGTCAGTGCCCGGACGCCGGCCTCGGTGCCGGCCGGGCCGAAGTCGGCCAGCACGATCCGCCCGTCGTCGCCGATGAGCACGTTCGCCGGCTTCACGTCGAGGTGCAGCACCCCGGCCCGGCCGGCCGCGTTCAGGGCGTCCAGGACGGCCAGCCCGATGGCGGCGGCCCGGGCCGGCGGGAGGGGCCCCGATTCCTGGAGGACCTCGAGCAGTGAGCGGGACGCGACGTACTCCATGACGATCCAGGGGTCCTCGTCGTCGGACAGCACGTCGAGGATGCGGATCACGTGCGGATGCCGGACCCGGGTCAGCGCCCGCGTCTCGCGCAGTGTCAGATCTCGGACGAGGTCGCGCTGCGCCGGGGTGAGACCCTCGGGCGGCACGCATTTCTTGATGGCCACCGGACGGGAGCGCCGCTCGTCGTCGGCCAGCCAGACCTCGCTCATGCCTCCGGCGGCGAGGGCCCGCAGCAGCCGGTAGCGGCCGCCCACCAGCTTCGCTTCCACCGGGTGTCCCTGCGCCATGCCCCACCCCGGACGTTTGCGAAGGTCAGCAGCCCCTTCGACGATACTGGACGGCGCCGCGGATGTCGGCCCTCCGAGCGCGGAGTTCGGAGGAGCCGGGGCTGTCCACACAGGCGCCCGGTCGCGCCACTCGGAGGACTTGAACGTCATCGATGCGCGCGTATCGTGGCTGCGACATCACCATCGGCAACCGTCCCGGTTGTCCTTGGTAACCGGCCCGCCGGCACTCCCGGCCGCCTCCCGGTGCGGTGGCGGTCCGCGTGTGGCCCGGCCGGGCGACGAGATGCTGGGCGATGAGGCTTATGCGGGAACACCGTTCGACCCGACGACTGCTGCCGATGCTCTGCCTGGGGCTGACCGCGACCCTCGCGACGGGCCCGGCCGCCGTCGCCCCGGGCAGACCGGTCGCGCCGGTGGCGGCGCCCGTCGGGACCGCGCACGTGCACCGGCTGGCCCGCGTCTCCGCCGCCGACCAGGCCATCCGGTTGCAGGCCCTGCTCGGGCAGCACTCGATCCTGGCCGCCGACCTGATGCGCAGCCGGATCCGCGGTGACGACAGCTTCGTCCAGGCGGCCGACGCCGCGCTCGGCCAGAACACCGACGCCATGACCGGACTGGTCGGACAGCTCTTCGGCGCCGCGGCGGCCACCCAGTTCGGGCCGATGTGGTCCGACCACGTCGTCGACCTGGTGGCCTACGCCGCGGGCGTCGCCGACCAGGACGCCGGCGCGCTGGCCCGCGCCCGCGCGCAGCTGACCGGCTCCGAGCAGGAACTCGCCGACTTCTTCGCCGGCGCCTCCCACGGCCGGCTGCCCCGGGCCGCCGCCCGCGACGCGGTCCTCATGCACGTCGACCACCTGACCAAGCAGGCGGACGCGTACGCCGCGGGCGACCACGTCACCGCCGACCGGCTGTACCGGCAGAGCTTCCAGCACACCTACGACCTGGGTCTGACCCTGGCCGAGGCGCTGCTGCCGGCGGCTGACCGGGCCACCCTGCGGGAACCGATCTGGCGGCTGCGGTCCCAGCTCGGCAAGCTGCTGGCCGAGCACGCCGCCCTGGTCGAGGACGTGAGCCGGGCGGCGGTCACCGGCACCCCCGACTTCGACGCCGCCGCGGAGATGATCAACGGCAACACCCGCGACGTGGCGGCCGCGGTCGACACTCTGTTCGGCGCGCCGGTCGCCCGGCGGTTCCAGGCCCAGTGGGCGTCCCACGTCGAGCAGCTCGTGGCGTACGCGGGCGCCACCGCCGCCGGGCAGAACGACCGCAAGCAGCGGGCCCGCGAGAAGTTGCACGACTTCGAGCGGGGCCTGGCCGCCCTCCTCGCCCCGGCCACCGGCGGCCGGATGACCACGGCCGCGCTGACCGCGGCGCTGGTGCAGCACGACGAGATGCTGCTGCGCCACGCCGACCTGTACGCCGCCAAGGACTACCAGGGCGCCCACGAGGTGGCCGGGCAGACCTACGAGCACATGTTCGAGCTCGCCCGCCGGCTCGCCGACGGCTTCGGGGCCCAGGTGGCGGCGCGCCTGCCGCGTGGCGGACCGGCGACCGGGCTCGGCGGGCTCGCCCGAGGGCATCGCTGACATGCACGGGTACGCCCGTACCGTGTCGCTCGCGAGTCTGGCGCTGGCCGCGGTCGCGGTCCTGACCGGGGCCCAGCCGGAGGCGACCGCGCGACCGGCCCCGGCCGGCGCCACGCCGTCCGCCGCCGTGCCGACACGGGCGCGGGCGGACACCTTCCGCTCGGCCCGCACCTATCCCACCGTCGCGGAACCGGTCCGGCTGCGGATCCGGGCGCTGTACGTCGACAGCACCCTGCAGCACCTCGGCCGGCAGGACGACGGAACGGTCGCCGTCCCGGAGCGCGCCGACGTCGCCGGCTGGTACGCGGACGGCCCCCGGCCCGGTCAGCCCGGCCCCGCGGTGATCCTCGGCCACGTCGACTCCCGCACCGGCCCGGGCGTCTTCGTCGGACTCCGCGGACTCGAGCGCGGCACGGAGATCCGGGTCGACCGCGCGGACGGCAGCACCGTGACGTTCCGGGTGCGCAAGGTGGCGCAGACGGCCAAGACCCGCTTCCCCACCGACCTGGTGTACGCCCCCAGCCTGGATCCCACGTTGCGGCTGGTCACCTGCGGCGGAAGCTTCGACCGCTCTCGAGGAAGCTACCGGGACAATGTCATCGTGTACGCGGACCTGGCCTGACCGCCGCCGCACCCGAGCCGCCGCCCTGCTGCTGGCGGTGGGCACGCTGCTGGGGGTGAGCCCGGCGGCAGCGGCAGCGCCGGTCCCGCTGCCGGTCACCGCCGTCCTGGTCGACGGCGCGCAGACCTCGCTGGTGGTCGACCTGAGCGCGAGCACCCGGCCGGCGGCCGTCTCGCTGACGCACGACGGCAGACGCCAGCAGGCGACCGTGGAGCCCGTCGTGGCGGACGGCCTCGCGGTCACCCTGGTCGTCGACACGTCAGCGACCGGCGCCGCCGCTCTCCCGGCGTGGCTGAGCGCAGCCGCCCGGTTCATCCTCGAAGCCCCGGCCACCACCCGGTCGGCCGTGGTCGCCGACTCGGCGCCCGCCTCGGTCACCGCGGGTGGCGAGCGCGGGCGGGCCGGGGTGATCCGGGCTCTCACGTCCATGCGGCCCCACGGCGAACGCGACACCACGGCGGCGCTGGACCTCGCGGTACGGCAGTTCCCGACGGCCGAGACCGGGCGGCGGGTGGTGGTGCTCTACACGACCGCGGCCGACGCGGGCGGCGAGCGGGCGGAGGTACTGGCCGGCCGGTTCCGGGCGGCCGGCACGATCCTGGTCGTGGTGGGCACGGCCGCCGGGGGCCCGTACTGGGCGACCGCGGCGGCGGGGACCGGTGGCTTCTTCGCGCCGGCGGGCGATCCGGTGGTCATCCCCGCGCTGGACCAGGTGACGACCACACTCCGGGGCCGGCACCTGATCCGCTTCCCCACCCCACCGTCGCTGCCCGCGACGGTGTCCGTCCGCGTCGTCACCGGCGACCTCGAACTTGCCGGTGACGCGGTGGTGCCGGCGCCGGCGGCCGGTCCGCCCCCGGCGGATCGCCCGTGGACCGTGGTGGTGCTGGGCCTGGTCGCCGCCGCCCTGACGGCCGCGATCGTGGCAATGGTCTGGTGGTGGCGTCGTCGATCCCGGCCGCCGCTGGAGAAGCACGTCGCAGCGCCGCCCACGGTCACCAGCCGACCCCGGGCCGGCTCACGACGCCCGGCGGCACCGCCCGGGCCCGCCCGCAAGACCGGCCTTGATGGACCGCCGGCCGGGGAACCGGCGACTGTCGAACACCTACCTGCGCCGTCGCCCGCGGTGGTCCAGGGACGGGCCAGGGTGCCGGGCGCGGTGGCCCGGGGCCGGGCCGAGGTGCCGCCGAGTTGCCGGGCGGATGAGCGGGACCAGCGGTGACAGATCACCATGGCCCTGCGCCGGCCCCGAAAACCCGGCAAGATCGGGTCGTGGATCTGTTCGCGGAGTCCGGGCCGCCGGAGCCGGAGCTACCGGGATCGGGGCGGCCGGCCAAGAAGCCGTGCGCCCGGTGCGGGCATCCCACCCGGGTGGACCGGATGATCCACGGTTTCGGCGAGGACTGCGCGCTCAAGCTGGGACTGATCGTGGCGGTACCGCGGCTGCGCACCGATGAGCAGACCGGTACGGACCTGCTCGACCTGCTGGCGGCGGAGCCGGACGACTGCTGCGACGGCTGGGACCGCTGATCAACCCGTACGGGTGAATCGCCGCTGTTTGGATGATCTCTGCGTTTTTGTCCCGGCGATGGCGGGGATCCCGTCGTCACCGAAGTGGACGAACGCCTCAGAGGAGACCACGATGACGACCTCCCCCATCACCGGTAGCCACGGCACCACCGGGCTGCTGGCCGACACCGACCGTGACACCCGGCACCACGCCCGTCCGGCGACGGGCGACGAGACCAAGCCGTCCTGGAAGACCACCGAGCTGTTCGTCTATCTCGCGGCGGTCGCCGGTGTCCTGCTCGCCTCGCAGCTCGTCGGCGACCGCGGGGTCAACGACGGCAGTGACTACTTCGCCGCCGACAAGGCCTGGTGGTACGTCACCCTGCTGACCATCGGTTACCTGGTCAGCCGGGGTCTGGCCAAGTCCGGGACCCGCAGCCGCGACGCCGACCCGCGTACCCGGTAACCGCCGCGGGCCCGGACCGACACCCCACGGGCCTGATCGACACAGAGCCGGCCCCGCCGGACCGCCGCAGCTCCCCCCGACCGTGCGGCGGTCCAGCGGGGCCTCGTCGTGTCCGCCGACCGGGCATATCGGACCGTACCGGCGCATGTCGATCGGGCCACTCATCACTGCGGCCCCGGGCCCCTCAGCCGACCCGGTGGATCCCGACCCCCTACGCCTGATGCGCGACAGAGATCATCACGGTTACGTTCTTTCTCGATGATCACCGACAGGGCTCGGAGCAGCGACTACGCCCGCCAGGGCCGTGAGCCCGGCGCGGTGCGGACCCGGGTCAGCCCGCCGCGCAGCCCGGGCGAGCAGACCCGTCGGGTGCCGTTGCCGGTCCGTACGCCGCTCGTCATCGCCGTCGTCCCGGCCTACAACGAGGCCGCCTCCATCGCGGCCACCGTACGGGCCCTGCGCGAGCAGTGGGCGCCGCGCCTCGACGAGATCATCGTCGTGCCGAACAACTGCACCGACGACACTGCCCGGCTCGCCCGGGCCGCGGGCGCCACGGTGCTGGAGTTCCCCGGCGTCAACGTCCACAAGAAAGCCGGCGCGCTGAACTGGGCGATCACCAGGCTGCTGCCGCGACTGCGGGACGAGGACCAGATCCTGGTCACCGACGCCGACAGCATGCTGGACCCGGATTTCACCCAGCACGCCCGCCGGGCCCTGCTGCGCCCCCAGCTCAACGGGCACCGCCGGTCACGGCGGCGGCGGCCCGAGGTGGGCGCGGTGTGCGCCTGCTTCCGCACCGAGCTGGGACCGACGAGCCTGCTGGCACGCCTGCAACGCAACGAGTACGAGCGCTTCGCCCGCCAGATCGGCCGCGGCGGCGACAACGCCCTGGTGCTGTCCGGGGTGGCCACCCTGTTCGACGTCGCGGCGGTCCGGGCGGTGATCGCCGCCCGCGGCCAGGCGCTGCCCGGCCATCCCGGCGAGTTCTACCACCGCGACACCGCCACCGAGGACATCGAGCTGACCTTCGCCTTCCGGGCGCTGGGCTACCGGCCGATGGCGCCGGCCTCCGCCCGCGCGGTCACCGACACCATGCCGACCTGGCGGGCCCTGAGGGACCAGCGGTTGCGCTGGCAGCGCGGCATGCTCGACAGCCTGCGCATCTACGGCCTCACCCGGGCCACCGCCGCGGACCTGGGCCGGCAGCTGGCCATCTACGCGGGCTCCCTGATGGCGCCCGCCTACCTGCTGTTCCTGCTGGTCACGATGCTGGGGTACGGCTCTGTGCCGTTCTCCTGGAAGTGGGCGCCCCTCACCCTCGTGTTCGTCGCGGAACGGGTGTGGACAGTGCGCCGGAACCGCCCGTCGGACCTGCTGCTGGCGGCGGTCCTGCTGCCCGAATGGGCCTACGAGCAGTGGCGGTCGGGGGTGTACTGGCTGGCGGTCTGGAAGACCTTGCGCGGCTCCCGCCGCGAATGGATCAACGTCTGATTCCTGGGGAGGACATCATGTACGGACAAGTTGCCGGAGGCAGCGCCACAGTCGGTGGCGGGGCGCTCGCCCTGACCGGCTTCAACACGGTATGGACGGTGGTCGCCGGCGTCACGCTGATGGTGGCGGGCCTGGCGGTCATGCGCCTGGTCCCGAAGCGTCGCCGGGTGCGCGGCTGATCGTCGCCTGATTGTCCGCGGCCCCTGCCTCCGCCCGGGACGGGGGCCACGGCCATGCCCGGACCCGCGAGCGGGCGGTCCAGGCAAGCCACCCAGCCGCGGCCGGGGGTGGGGTCAGGCGACGCGCGGCCCGGCGCGAGCGGACGCGATGCGGCCGGGCCCGGGTCAGGACCGGCCGGGCTCGATCGGGCGGGCGGCGGCGATGACCCGGGTGAGGGCCGCGTGCAGGCTCCGCAGCTCCTCGATGGGCATGCCGAGGCTCTGCACCACGGCCGGCGGGATCTGCTCGGCGCGGCTGCGCAGGGCCTGCCCGGCGGGGGTGAGCGTCACCGCCAGGCTGCGTTCGTCGGCCGGGTCCCGCTCGCGGCGCAGGTAGCCGATCGCCTCCAGCCGCTTCAGCAGCGGTGACAGCGTGCCCGGGTCGAGCTGCAGCAGACCGCTGAGCTCGCGGACGGACAGCGGGGCGTGCTGCCACAACGCCAGCATCACCAGGTACTGCGGGTGGGTCAGGCCCATCGGCTCCAGCAGCGGCCGGTAGACGGCCACGACGCCGCGGGCGGCGACCGACAGCGCGAAACAGACCTGCTGCTCCAGGGCCAGCGGGTCCTCGGTGTCGACCGGGTCACTCATGCGCGTTCTCCTCAGCTTCATGGTTAGACTACCAATAGTTGGTGTACAAAACATTGGTGCGGCAAATGATCGGTCGGAGCCGCTAGGCCGGGAGGGCGCAAGGCATGCCGAAGGACGCGAACGGACGAGGCGGCAACCGGCTGACGCGGTGGTTCCGCGAGACGTTCCACGACTGGTTCTTCCGTTCCATGATCGGGCCGGCGCAGACCCGCAATGCCGTGCACGGCGCCGAGGCGTTCGCCCGCGAGCAGTGGAAGCTCGACCTCGAGGCCCGCAAGCGCCACACCCAGGAGCAGCGCGAACGCAAGCGCCAGGCCCGCGCGGCGGGACGCGGCCTCTGAGCCCGTCGAGAGTTCGTCATATCGGCGAAACATGATGACAGTGGGATTACCAGCGAGTAACCATGGTGACGGAGCATTGATCTGCCTCGATGGCGAGGCCGCCGGACCGTCCGTCCCCACGGGCCACCCCCGCGGTGCCGGACGACGTCGGCGAGTTCCTCCCCCACCCTAGGGAGCTCCGCACATGCGCAATCCCGCCAAGCACCTGCTCGCCGCCGCCACCCTCACCGCCGCCCTCGTCACTGCTCCGGCCGGCCCGGTCCTCGCCGCCGGGCCAGCCGACACCGCGCGTCCGCTCAGCGCCCGGGCCGCCCTCGCAGCCAACCCGTACGAGCGGGGACCCGCACCCACCGTGGCCGGCATCGAGGCCAGCCGCGGCTCGTTCGCCATCGCCCAGGTCGCCGTGGCCCGGTCCAGCGTCTCCGGCTTCGGCGGCGGGACCATCTACTACCCGACCAGCACCAGCGCCGGCACCTTCGGCGCGGTCGCGGTCTCGCCCGGCTTCACCGCCTCGCAGTCCAGCGTCGCCTGGTACGGCCCCCGCCTCGCCTCGCAGGGCTTCGTGGTGATCACCATCGACACGCTCAGCGTCTACGACCAGCCGGCCAGCCGCGGCACCCAGCTGCTGGCCGCCCTCGACTACCTGACCCGGACCAGCTCCGTACGCACCCGGATCGACGCGAGCCGGCTCGGGGTCATGGGCCACTCGATGGGTGGCGGTGGCAGCCTCTCCGCCTCGCGGACCCGTCCGCAGCTGCAGGCGGCCATTCCGCTGACGCCGTACCACTCCACCAAGAACTGGTCCGCCGACACCGTGCCGACCCTGATCATCGGGGCCGAGAACGACACGGTGGCGCCGGTGGCGTCGCACGCCGAGCCGTTCTACACCAGCCTGCCGAGCAGCGCGGACAAGGCGTACCTGGAGCTCAACAACGCCTCGCACTCGGCGCCGACCTCGGCCAACGTGACCATCGCGAAGTACAGCATCTCGTGGCTCAAGCGGTTCATCGACAACGACACCCGCTACGAGCAGTTCCTCTGCCCGGCCCCGAGCGGCCCGGCGATCAGTGAGTACCGCGACACCTGCCCGCACTCCTGACCTCATGACAGCGGCTCGCCACCGGGGCACCGGTGGCGAGCCGCCTCGTCGCGGATCAGGCGATCTTGACCAGCACCTTGCCCAGGCCGTCGCCGCGCAGCATGGCCAGGAAGGCCTCCGGGGCCTGGTCGAGCCCCTCGAACACGGTCTCGTGGTGCCGGATGGTGCCGTCGGCGACCAGCGGCGCCATCTCCTCGATGAAGGCGCCCCGCAGGTCACCGTGATCGCGGACCAGCATGCCGCGCATGGTGAGCCGCTTGCCGATGAGCATGGCCAGGTTGCGCGGCGCCGGAGTCGGCTCGGTGGCGTTGTAGACGCTGATCATGCCGCAGACGGTGATCCGGCCGTGCACGTTCAGCGCGGAGATGGCGGCCTCGAGATGGTCGCCGCCGACATTGTCGAAGTACACGTCGATGCCGTCCGGCGCGGCCCGCTTGAGCTGCTCGCGGATCGGGCCGTCGTGGTAGTCGAAGGCCTCGTCGAAGCCCAGCTCGCCGGTGAGGAAGGCGACCTTGGCCGCCGATCCGGCGCTGCCGATGACCTTGGCGGCGCCCCGGTGCCGGGCCAGCTGCCCGACGACCTGGCCGACCGCGCCGGCGGCGCTGGAGACGAAGACGACATCGCCGGGCTTGAACTCGGCGGTGCGCAGCAGACCCGCGTACGCGGTCAGCCCGGTCATGCCCAGCACCCCGAGGTACGCCCCCAGCGGCGCCCGCGACGGGTCGACCTTCGCGGCGGAGCGGGCGTCCACCAGGGCGTACTCCCGCCAGCCGAGCCCGTGCAGCACCATGTCCCCGGGCTTGAACCCGTCGACCGCCGACTCGGCGACCTCACCGAGCGCGCCGCCCTCCAGCGCCTCGCCGACCGTGAACGGCGCCACGTAGGACTTGCGGTCGTCCATCCGGCCCCGCATGTACGGGTCGACGCTCATCAGCACGTTGCGCACCAGCAGCTGACCGGGCGCCGGGTCGGCGACCTCGACGCGGGTGAACTCGAAGGTCTCGGCGGTGGGCCAGCCGTGCGGGCGGGCCGCCAGGCGTACCTCGGTGGAGTGGACGGACACTGGCCCTCCCGGAGATCGCGAATGTATACACTGCGCACATTAGGAAGGCGGTGTGTGCAGTGTCAACTTCGCGTCCCTATCACCACGGCGATCTGCGGGCCGCACTGCTCGACGCCGCGCTGGAGCTGCTGGAGGAGGACGAGACGTTCTCGCTGCGCGCGGTGGCGCGGCGGGCGGGCGTCTCGCCCAACGCCCCGTACCGGCACTACGCGGACAAGGAGGCCCTGCTCGCCGCGCTGGCGACGTACGGCTTCGCCCAGCTCGCGGACCGCCTCGAAGCCGCCGCCGAACTGACCGACATGGCCGAGCAGTACGTGGCCTTCGCCCTCGCCCATCCCGGCCTGTTCCGGTTGATGTACGGCCGGCCGACCGCCAACGCCGCCTCCGCCCGCACGGCGGAGATCCTGGCCAGCCGGCTCGCCGCCCCGGCCCTGCAGATCGGCGCCTGGGCGATGGTGCACGGGCTGGCCGTCCTGCTTCTCGACGGCAAGCTGACCTGTGCCGACCCGGCCCAGCTGGTGCGGACGACGGTGACGGCCGCCCTGGCTCCCGCGGCTCCGGCCGGGAAACGGCTCGACACGTGAGCGCCGATGCCCTGTGATCGACTCGTGAAGATGCACGCGGACCAGGTCGAGCTCAGCCCCGGGCAGGTCGCCGAGCTGGTGGCCGCCCAGTTCCCGCAGTGGCGTGACCAGGCCGTGCGGCTGGTCACCTCGCACGGCACCGTCCACGCTCTGTTCCGCCTCGGCGACGACCTGGTCGCCCGCCTCCCCCTGCGACCCAGCGCCGCGGCCGACCGCCGCGACGAGCTCACCGGCACGCAGGAGCGGGCCCGGCGGCTGGCCGCCCAGGTGCCCCTCGCGGTGCCCGAACCGGTCGCTCTGGGAGCGCCGGATGCCGGCTACCCCGGCTGGTGGACGGTGGACCGGTGGATCCCCGGCGAGACCGCGAGTCGCCACACCATCGGTGACCCCGCCGCCTTCGCCCGGGAGCTGGCCGGCTTCGTCACCGCCCTGCACGCCGTGAACACGGGTGGCCGTACCTGGAACGGCGTCAGCCGCGGCGGCCCGCTGGCCGCCAAGGACGACGACGTCCAACGAGCGCTGGCGCAGAGCACGCACCTGATCGACACCGCCCGGCTGGCCCGGATCTGGGCGCGGTGCCGTGACGCCGACCCGGCCCCGGCCGACGTCTGGATCCACGCCGATCTCATGCCGGGCAACCTGCTCGTGCGCGACGGCCGCCTGGCGGCGGTCATCGACCTGGAGACGGTCTGCGTCGGCGACCCGGCCGTCGACCTCATGCCGGCGTGGAACCTGCTGCCCGCCGATGCCCGTGACGTCTACCGGCAGGCGCTGAGCGTCGACGACGCGGCCTGGGCGCGCGGGACAGGCTGGGCGATCGTGCAGGCCATCGTCGCCCTGCCGTACTACGTCGACACCAATCCGGTGATGGCCGCGACGGCCCGCGACACCCTCACCGCGATCCTCGACTGATCGCCCGCCTGCGGCAGCGCAGGCGGGCGAGCGTCGAGGCGGTCAGACGGTACGGGCCAGCCGGTCGGCCAGCAGCTTGGCGAAGCGGGCCGGGTCGGCCAGGTCGCCGCCCTCGGCCAGCAGCGCCGTGCCGTACAGCAGCTCGGCGGTCTCCGGCAGGTTGGGGTCGTCGGCGCGCTGCTCGTGAGCCGCGCGCAGGCCGCTGACCAGCGGGTGGTCCGGGTTGAGCTCGAGGATCCGCTTCACCGGCGGCACCTGCTGGCCCATCGCCCGGTACATCTTCTCCAGCGTCGGGGTGATGTCGTCGGCGTCGCTGACCAGGCAGGCCGGGGAGGTCGTCAGCCGGGTGGACAGCCGGACCTCCTTGACCTCGTCGGTCAGCGTCTCCCCGAGCCAGGTCAGCAGCGGCGCGAACTCGCCCGACTTCTCCTCCGAGGCCGGCTCCGAGGCCAGGTCCACCGAGCCGCGGGCGATGGACTGGAGCTTCTTGCCGTCGTACTCGGGGACGGCGTCGACCCAGATCTCGTCCACCGGGTCGGTGAGCAGCAGCACCTCGTACCCCTTGGCCTTGAAGGCCTCCATGTGCGGCGAGTTCTCCACCTGCGCCCGGGTCTCGCCGGTCATGAAGTAGATCTCGTCCTGGCCCTCGGGCATCCGCTCGACGTAGGCGGCCAGGGTGGTCGGCTCGCTGCCGGCGGTGGAGGCGAACGACGCGACGTCGAGGATGGCCTTCTGGTCGTCGGCGTCGCCGAGCAGGCCCTCCTTGATCGCGCGGCCGAACTCGCGCCACAGGGTCGCGTACTTCTCCGGCTCCTTGGTCTGCAGGTCCTTGATGGTGCTGAGGACCTTCTTGGCGAGCCGGCGGCGGATCAGCTGGATGTGCCGGTCCTGCTGCAGGATCTCGCGGGAGATGTTCAGCGACAGGTCGGCCGCGTCCACCACGCCCTTGACGAAGCGCAGGTAGTCGGGCATCAACTCTCGGCTGTCGTCCATGATGAAGACGCGCTTGACGTAGAGCTGGATGCCGCGGCGGCCGTCGCGCTGGAACAGGTCGTGCGGGGCCCGCGACGGGATGAACAGCAGGGCCTCGTACTCGAAGGTGCCCTCGGCCTTCATCTGGATGGTCTCGAGCGGGTCGGTCCAGTCGTGGCTGATGTGCCGGTAGAACTCGGTGTACTCCTCGTCCTTGACCTCCGAGCGGGGCCGCGCCCACAGCGCCTTCATCGAGTTGAGGGTCTGGTCCCCCATCCGGATCGGGAACGCGATGAAGTCGGAGTACCGCTTGACGATCTCCTTGATCTTCGGATCGTCGGTGTAGTCGTAGAGCGCGTCCTCCTCGTCCTTGGGACGCAGGTGGACGGTCACCGCGGTGCCCTGCGGGGCGTCGGCCACGGACTCGATCGTGTAGGTGCCCTCGCCGGCCGACTCCCAGCGCGTACCCTCGCTCTCGCCCGCCTTGCGGGTCACCAGGGTGACCTTGTCGGCGACCATGAACGTGGAGTAGAAACCCACGCCGAACTGGCCGATCAGCTCGGCCGACTCCTTGGCATCCTTGAGCCGGCTGAGCATCTCGGCGGTGCCGGACTTGGCGATGGTGCCGATCAGCGCGACGACCTCGTCCCGCGACATGCCGATCCCGTTGTCCCGCACGGTCAGCGTGCGCGCCTCCGCGTCGACCTCCAGCGCGATGTGCAGATCGCCGGTGTCGGCCTCCAGCTCGCTGGTCAGCACCGCGAGCCGCAGCTTGTCCAGCGCGTCGGAGGCGTTGGAGATCAGCTCCCGCAGGAAGATGTCCTTGTTCGAGTAGATCGAATGGACCATGAGCTGCAGCAGCTGCCGCGCCTCGGCCTGGAATTCCAGCGTCTCCGAACTCATAACACCCTCCGTGCCGGTTTGTCGTTCCGCAGCGATCGTATGACCCGACAGTGACCGGCCTTCCCCCGGATCGCCCCGTCGTGCTGAACTGACGGCCAGCCGGACAGGGAGACACCATGACCGCAGCGCCCCGTACCACCGCTCCCGCCGGGACGTCGCCCGCGCTGACCGGGCGCCTGGTCCTGTGGTCGGCCGTCGCGCTGAACGTGGTGATCGTCGAGACGGTGTTCCTCACCGCCGGCCAGGCCCCGAACGCCCTCATCGCCGTCGGCAAGTGGCTCGGGCTGCACCTGGCCCTGGTGATGGTCGTGCAGCTCGTGCTGGTGGCCCGCCTGCCGTGGCTGGATCGGCGGATCGGCATGGACCGGCTCACCTCCTGGCACCGGTGGACCGGCTTCGCCCTTTTCTGGCTGGTCCTGCTGCACCCGCTCTTCGTGCTGCTCGGCTACGCGAGCCAGTACAAAAGCACGTTCCTGTCGCAGTTCAGCAGACTGAGCGCCCAGCAGCCGATCCTGCTGGGCATCCTCGCCGCCGGCATCGTGCTGGTCGCGGCCGGCCTTTCGGTACGCGCGGCGCGGCGCCGCCTGTCGTACGAGGCCTGGCACGCGGTGCACCTGCTGCTGTACGTGGCCATCGTCCTCGCCCTGATCCACCAGCTCTCCGAGGTCTCGACGTTCACCTCGTCACCGCTGGCCGAGGCGTACTGGTGGGCGCTGTGGGTCTTCGCGTTGGGCTCCCTGGCCGCCGGCCGGGTCGTGCTGCCCCTGGTCCGCAACGCACGCCACCAGTTCCGGGTCGCGGCCGTGGTCCCCGAGTCCGACGACGTCGTCTCGGTCTACGTGACCGGCAAGCACCTGGACAAACTGCCGGCCCGCGCGGGCCAGTTCATGATCTGGCGGTTCCTGGGCCACGGCCGCTGGTGGGAGGCCAACCCGTTCTCCCTGTCGGCCGCCCCGGACGGCCGCACGCTGCGCCTGACGGCCAAGGCGGTGGGGTCGGCGAGCGCGCGCCTGCGGACGGTCCCGGTCGGCTCCCGGGTCTTCGCCGAGGGCCCGTACGGCGCCTTCACCGCCCTCAGCCGCACCAGACCGGCCACCCTGCTGATCGCCGGTGGCGTCGGCATCACGCCGATCCGGGCCCTGCTCGAGGAGGCGACCGGCCCAACGACGGTGCTGTACCGCGCGGCCACGACCGAGCAGGCGGTCCTGCTCGGCGAACTGCAGAATCTGGCCCGGTCGCGGGGTGCCCAGCTGCACGTCCTGACCGGCCGCACGGGTGCGGGAACCCCGCCGAACACCCCGTTCGCCCCGGAGAACCTGCTGGCGCTGGTCCCGGACATCACCGGCCGGGACGTCTACGTCTGCGGCCCGGCGGCGATGACCGACGCGGTGCTGCGCAGCCTGCGCGCCCTGAAGGTGCCGGCCGCGCAGGTGCACTCGGAACGCTTCAGCCTGGCGAGCTGACTACTCGCACCCCACCCCGTCGCCGTCACGGTCCAGCTTGCGGCTGTAGCCCGGGTCGCCCCGGTGGATCGGGTCCGCGCCGGCCGCCCGCACCGCCGTGCAGTTGGCGTAATAGACCGCGGCCGGTGCGGGCCTGGTGGTCCTCTTCGGCTTGGGCTTCGGCTTGGGTTTTGGCTTCGGCTTGGGCTTGGGCTTCAACTTCGGCTTCGGCTTGGCTTGTGGCTCCGCCGGGATAAGCGTGGGCGACGCGCTCGACGTCGTCGGTGCGGGCCCGGGGGTGCCGGTGGCCGGCTGCCCGGCCTGGCCCAGGATCCGGGCCTGCTCGGCGGCCGTGTCCGTGGTGCGGGTCGAGGCGGGTGAGCCGGTGTCCTCGGCGGCGGCGCCGAGTCCGAGGACACCCGCGCAGAGGCTGACGGCCAGCAGCGCGCCGAGGCCGGTGATCACCTGCTTGTCACCCTTGGTGAGTCTGCTCATGGTTCCTCCAGCGGGAACGGTCCGGCGGGACGACGCCGGTGTCCATGAAGGATCCACCCCGGACAGTCGGCCCGTAAGAACCGTTCGGTCGACGTTTCTGTCCGGTCCGCAAGCCGGCCGGTGCCGGAGGGTCCGCTCAGGCGGCCGGTGGCGGGAGGATCTCGACCACGCGGAAGCGCTTGGCGACCATCAGCGTGTCGTCGTCCACGGTGAAGGCCGGGTCATCCAGGTCCGCGCGGGCCTCGGCACTGTGCCAGAAGGCCTCGTGGTCCGCGCGCCAGGCGGCCACCGACTCGAAGCCCTCACCCTCGTCGATCGCGTGCTGCAGGTCGACGTCGCCGAGCCGGACCACCCGGACCTCGGTCGTCTCGATGACCGCGACCGGCCGGTCCTGCGAGTCCATCACCACCGACCGTTCGCCGACCTGTGGCAGCGGATCGTGGTGGTGCTCGTAGTCGGCGACCAGGCTGGAGGTGGAGGTCTTGGCGCCGGCCAGGATCGCGCCGACCAATTTGTCGCGCAGCGGGCCAGGAAAGGCGAAGTACGCCGGTGCGGCGTCGAGGTCCATGCCGGCAGCCTACGGAGCCCACCGCGGCCGTGCCGCTCGATTACGCTGCCGGCGCGCCGACGGAGGAGCGATTCAGCAGCCGGGTCCGGCGGCCCGGCCCTTGACGATCCGGTACGCCGAGATGTCGCCCTCCACCCACGGCTGGATCTGCCTGATCGTGGTGGGCGTGGTGCCGTGCTGAGCCAGGTAGCCGAGGATGGCCTCGTCCACGGTCCGGCACGAAGCCTGACCCGCCACGGTCTCAGCGGTGCTGCGGATCCGATCAGCGTTCAACGCAGCGTAAGAAACGCCAGCGATACTCACGGTGATAGCCGCAGCCATGGCGACTTCGCTCAAATGCACGGTTATCTCCTGCTCAGTACGTCAGCAGCTGCCGACCGGACCACTCTAGGCGATATTACATGCCGTAGTCACTTGGCCCTTCCAGTCGCCGCGACTGGCCGGATGGTCAACTCACTGTGACGACTGCGCGCAGCAGGTTGCGGACGGCCATCGTCAGATCCGCGCGGCTCCGCGGCGTGCCGGGGGCGGGCGCCGCGAGCGAGCCCGCGCCGGCCAGCCGGTCGAACAGCAGCCCGTCGACGGCGGCCACCAGGTGACTGCCGCGCTGCTCGGCGTCGGGCGCCTCGGCCGCGGTCAGCAGCGCCTGCGCCTGGGCGCGCATGGCCACCCCGTACGCCAGGATCGGCCGCAGCTCGGGGTGGTGGGTGGCCTCCAGCAGGCAGGCGTACCGGGCCAGGGTGCGCGTACGGCCGGTGGTCAGCCAGTCGTCAAGCAGTGCGGCGATGCTCGCGGCGAGCGCGTCGAGATCCGGAGCCGCCTCGACGGCCCCGGTGGGCACCGCCCGGGCGGCCAGGTCAGCGGTGTCCAGATCGGCGATGCGTTGCACCACCGCTTCGACCAGCGCTTTACGCGTACGCAGATAGGCCGAGGCGGTCCCGGCCGGCAGCCCGGCGCGGGCGTCCACGGCGCGATGGGTCAGGCCTCGCATGCCGAGCTCGGCGATCAGTTCGATCGCCGCGTCGGTGAGAGCGGCGAAGCGCGCGGGTGAGGTGGTGGCCACGACTGCGTAGTATGGCTTTCTACAGATGTAGAAAGGTGGCGCGACATGAGGGCTGTCATCGTCGGTGGCGGGATCGGGGGTCTGTGCGCGGCCCTGGCGTTGCGGCGGACCGGGTGGGAAGTGACCGTGCTGGAACGCGCGCCGCGGATCGGCGCCGTCGGCGCCGGCATCACGCTGATGGCCAACGCGCTGGCCGGGCTCGACGCCCTGGGCGTGGGCGACCGGATACGCGCCCAGGGCCGGGTCGACGCGCCGGGCGGCACCCGTACGCCGGACGGCCGCTGGCTGGCCCGCATCGACGCCGCCGACCTGGAGTCGGCCCTCGGCACGGGTGCGCTCGGCATCCACCGCGCCACCCTGCACCGCATCCTGCTGGCCGCCCTGCCCGCGGCCGCGCTGGTCACCGACGCGGCGGTGACCAGCGTCGAGCCGGGCGCGGTGCTCTCGCCGGCCGGCCGCTGGGAGGCCGACCTGATCATCGGCGCCGACGGCATCGACAGCGCCGTACGCCGCCGGCTCTGGCCGGACGCCGCCCCGCCCCGATACGTCGGGACGACAGCCTGGCGCGGCGTCACTGACGAACCGTGGACGGGCGAGCTCACGGTGGCCATCACCTGGGGTCCGGGCACCGAGTTCGGCATCGTGCCGCTCGGCGACGGCCGGGTCTACTGGTTCGCGGCCACCAACGCCCCGCCGGGCACCCGGAGCGACGACGAGAAGGCTGCAGTCCGGGACATCGTCGGCGGGTGGCACGACCCGGTGCCGGCGCTGCTCGACGCGACGACGACCATCCTGCACCACGATCTGCGGCATCTGCCGGCCCCGCTGCCCACCTACGTGCGCGGCACCGTCGCCCTGCTCGGTGACGCCGCCCACGCCATGACCCCGAACCTCGGCCAGGGTGCCGCCCAGGCCATCGAGGACGCGGTGGTCCTCGGCGCCTCGTGCCCGCCGGGCCGGCCGCTCGCCGAGGGACTGGCCGACTACGACGCGCGGCGGCGGCCCCGGTCGCAGTCGGTCGCCCGGGCCTCGTACCGGATCGGGCGCTTCGGCCAGCAGCTCACCCAGCCGCTGCTGGTCGCCGCGCGCAACACCGCGATCCGCTGGACGCCGCCGCGCCTGGCGCTGCGGTCGATGGCCCGGTACGCCGACTGGCACCCGTGAGCGTCAGGGCACGGCGACATCCGCGAAGCGGGGAGCGCCCGGTTCCGGGGCGACCCGGACGGCCCGGGCGGTGAAGCTGATCGCGTGGTACCAGCCGCAGAGCATCAGCAGGTCGAGCAGCTGGGGCTCGGTCAGCACCTCCCGCGCCGCCGCCCACCGCTCGTCGTCGACGTCGCCGGTGTCGCAGAGCGCGTCGACGACGCGGATCAGCGCCCGTTCACCGGCCACCGTCCAGCACGGGTCGCCCGCGGACCCGGCCGTCAGGGAGCGGATCTGGTCCCCGGTCAGCCCGACGCGCCCGGCGAAGAACTGGAGGTGCACACCCCATTCGTACTCGCAGCGGCACCGGGCACAGGTGCGCACGATGACGATCTCCCGTTCGCGCATGGACAGCGACAGTCCCGGGCCCAGCTCGTAACGGCCCCACCCGCTCATCGCAGCCGTCATCGGCAGGTTGCGCGCGAGGGTGCGGAACAGCCCGATCGGCGGCACCCCGGGCGGCATCAGCGACTCCAGCCGGGCCGCCACGTCCGGCGCGTACGGGGGCTCCAGCGGGGCGATCCGGGTCACGAGGTGCCCCCCGCCGCGTCGTCCCCGAGGGCCGCCGCCCAGTCGTCCGCCCATCGGACCAGCGGTCGCAGGGCTTTGTGAGCGGCCAGGCCGAGCTCGGTGAGCGCGTACGCGGTGTCCGCGTCCTGGGCGACGACACGGGCCTCGACCAGTTCGGACAGCCGTTGCCGCAGCACGCTGGAGGACATGTCGTCGCAGCGCTGCTGCAGGGCCCGGAAGCCGAGCGCACCGTGCCGCAGCTCCCAGACGATCCGCAGGCTCCAGCGCCGGCCGAACAGGTCGAGCGCCGCCATCAGCGGACGCCCGGTGCTCGACCCGCGTACCGGCTGTCCCGGTCTCGGCACCGTCATCGCATTCCCACCCCTCCCTGAGTGCTTCTGTTTCCGATACGGTAGCGTGTAGCCGGGTGATTCGGAATCCGAAGCGGGGGTCAGGCCATGACGGGTGGGTTGCACACACCGCTGTGCGAACGGCTGGGCATCGACGTGCCGATCGTGCAGGCGCCGATCGGCTCCGCGGCCGGACCGGAACTGGCTGCGGCGGTGGCGGCTGCGGGCGGGCTCGGCATGCTGGCGCTGACCTGGCGAGAGGCCGAGCAGGCCCGCGACGACATCCGCCGGGTCCGCCGGCTGACGTCCCGCCCGTTCGGGGCGAATCTGGTGCTCGACTTCCCGGTGGCCGACACGCTGGACATCTGTCTGGCCGAGGGCGTACCGGTGATCTCCACCTTCTGGGGTGATCCCGGGCCGGTCAGCGGGCCGATCCGCGCGTCCGGGGCGTTGCACATGCACACCGTGGGCAGTGTCGCGGAGGCCGTGCACGCCGCCGGCTGCGGCGTCGACGTCGTCGTGGCGCAGGGCTGGGAGGCCGGCGGTCACGTCCGGGGCACGACCACCACCCTGGTCCTGGTACCGGCCGTCGTGGACGCGGTCGGCCCGGTCCCGGTCCTGGCCGCGGGCGGGATCAGCGACGGACGGGGTCTCGCCGCCGCCCTCGCCCTGGGCGCGCAGGGCGCCTGGCTGGGCACCCGCTTTCTGGCCTCCGCCGAGGCCCGCAGCCACCAGGTCTACCGCCGCCACCTCGTCGACGCCGGGGCCGAGGACACCGTCCACACCCACTGCTTCGACGGCGGCTGGCCCGGTGCGCCGCACCGCGCGCTGCAGAACGCGACCCTGAGCCGCTGGGAGCAGGCCGGGTCACCCGCCGGCCCGGGCCGCCCCGGCGAGGGTGATGTCGTCGCCGTCGACAGCACCGGCCACGCCCACCACCGGTACGAGGACCTGATGCCCCTGCCCGGCATGACCGGTGAGCTCGCGGACCTGGCCCTGTACGCCGGTCAGTCGGTGGCGCTCGTCCGCGACGTCGAGCCGGCGGGCGACCTGATCCGGCGCATCGCGGCCCAGGCCATCGCGGTCCGGCACGGCGCTGCCTGAACCGCCGTCACCTCGGTGCGGCGACGCCGTTGAAGGGGCAATGGAGATCGGGTGAGAAGGCGGACCCTGCTGGCCGGAGCCGGCGCTGCCACAGGTGTCGCGGCGGTCGGTGGCTGGTTTCAGCGGCGCGCCGCCGTACCGGTGATCCCCGGGGCCCCGCTCGGGGACGAGCGGCTGGAGCAGCGGCGATCGGCCGCCCGCGGCCGGACGGTCGACTTCTACACCGCCGTGCCGGCCGGGTACGGCGACGGCCGCGGCCTGCCGGTGCTGCTGGTCCTGCACGGCGCGTCGAAGACCGCCGCCGATTTCCCCGCGCTCGGGCTGGGCCGGTTCGCCTCCGACTCGGTCCGGCGGGGCAACGCGCCGTTCGTGCTGGCCGGCGCGACCGGGGGCCGGCTCTCCTGGCGGCCCTCCGGAGCCGACGACCCGCAGCGGATGGTGCACGAGGAGATTCCGGCGTGGTGCGCCGACCGTGGTTTCGCCACCGACCGGCTGGCGGTGTGCGGCTGGTCCATGGGCGGGTACGGCGCCCTGCTGCTGGCGCAGACCTTTCCCGGCTTCGTCCGGGCCGTGGCCGCGTTCTCGCCGGCGGTCTCCCCCGGTGACGACGTCTTCGCCGGCACGGCCGCGTTGCGCGGGGTGCCGGTCGGGCTCTGGTGCGGCACCGACGACGGCCTGCTCAGCGACGTACGGGCGCTGGAACGGGCCCTGCCGCAGCCCAAGGCGGCCGGCTCGTACACCGGCGGCCGGCACAACTTCGGTTACTGGAGCACGTGCCTGCCGGCCGCCTGTGACCTCGTCTCGCGGGCATTGCGCTGACCGCGGAGATGGCAGCGCCGGGACGTGGGCCTTCGGGGGACAGCGCGGCGCAGGAAACTGTCAGGCTGCGCGGCGATACTCCGGCCATGGGAGAGACGATGGTGCCGGCGAACGGGGTGGATCTGTGCCTCGAGGCGTTCGGCCGGCGCGACGATCCCGCGGTGCTGCTGATCGCCGGCGGCGCCCGGTCGATGGACTGGTGGGAGGACGGGTTCTGCCGCCGGCTGGCCGACGGTGGCCGCTTCGTGATCCGCTACGACCACCGCGACACCGGGCGGTCGACGTCGTTCCCGGCCGGGGCGCCGCCGTACTCGCAGGTGGACATGGCCGAGGACGCGCTCGGGGTGCTCGACGCGCTGGGGGTGGCCCGCGCGCACATCGTGGGGCTGTCGCTGGGCGGCGGGCTGGCTCAGCGGCTGGCCGTCGACGACCCGCCCCGGCTGCGCACCCTGACGCTGATCTCGACCACGCCCGGTCTGGTCGACGAGACGCCGGCCGGGACGGTGCGACCGCGGCCACCGCGGACCGACTGGTCGGACCGGGCGGCGGCAGTGGACGAGCTGGTCGCGTGCGTGACGGCGGTGGGCGGGCCGTTCACCGCGGACGCGGCTCACCTGCGGCAGCTCGCCGAGCGGGTCTTCGACCGCACCACCGATCCGGCCGCGGCGTACCGCAATCACTGGCTGGCCGCCTGCGGCCCGCCGGTCCGCGACCGCCTCGGCACGGTCGGCGTCCCGACGCTGGTCATGCACGGCACCGTGGACCCGCTGCTCTCGATGGCGCACCCGGCGGCGCTGACCCGGGAGATCCCGGACGCCCGGCTCGTGCCGCTGCCCGGCGTGGGCCACGAGTTCCCGCCGCGAGCCGTGTGGGGTGTCGTGATCGAGGAGATCCTGCGGCACACTGCTTGACCATGCGCCTGGTCTCGCTGCTCCCGTCCGCCACTGAGATCGTGTACGCCCTCGGCCTCGGCGACGACCTCGTCGGCGTCACGTTCGAGTGCGACGAACCACCGGCCGCCCGGCGGGGACAAGACCGTCGTGGTCGGCGGCCGCGACACCCGCGGCATGGACCCGGGCGAGATCGACGCGTACGTGAAGGAGCAGCTGGCCGCCGGCGGTGACCTGTACACGTTGCACGCCGACGCGCTGGCGGAGCTCGCGCCGGACCTGATCCTCACCCAGGACCTGTGCCGGGTGTGCGCGCTGCCGTCCGGCCACGTGTCGGACGCGCTGGACCATCTGGGCTGCCGGGCCGACGTGCTGTCGCTGGACCCGTACTCGCTGGACGAGGTGCTCGACACGTTCCTCGCCGTGGGTGACCGGGCGGGTGTGCGGCCACGCGCCGAGGAACTGGTCGCAGGTCTGCGGGGGCGGCTGGCGGCGGTCGCGTCCGCGGTGGCCGGCCGGCGGCGGCCCCGGGTGGCGATCGTGGAGTGGGTGGAGCCGCCGTTCACCGCCGGGCACTGGGTGCCCGACCTGGTCACGGCGGCGGGCGGCGACCCGGTCGCGGCCCGGCCGGGGGCCCGGTCGGTGCAGACGACGTGGGCCGAGCTGGCCGCCGGGGAGCCGGAGATCGTGCTGGTCACCCCGTGCGGCTTCCACCTGGACGGGGCCGCCGCCCAGGCCGCGGGGATCCCGGCGCACTTCCCGGGAGCTCAGGTGTGGGCGATCGACGGTGACGCGCTGGTGGTGCGGCCCGGCCCCCGCCTGGTCGACGGCGTCGAGGCCATCGCGGCGATCCTGCACCCGGACGCGGTGCCCGCTCCCCCGCCGTGCGCCATCGTCCGGGTCGCCTGACCGAGGTCCTCAGGCGTTGACCGAGGCGGGCCGGCGACGCGGTTCCGGCAGCAGGACCACGTGGCGCTGGGCCACGCGGGCCCGGGCGACGTTCAGCCGGCGGCGGCTCTCCTCGTGCCACAGCCACCGCACGTCGAGGCCGAAGGACCAGGTCAGCGAGGCCAGGGCGGCGGCCAGCACGACGAACGCGACAGCCTCGGGCAGCAGGCTCGCCGTGGCGACCACCAGCGCCACTCCCTGCACCGCCGCGACGACCTTGCGGGAGAACCTCGGCAGCAGCGGGGCGCTGAGCCACGGCCACGCCCACGAGGCGGCGACGAAGACGTACCGGAAGGCGCCCATCGCGATCGTCCACCAGCCGAAGGTGCCGGCCACCGCGATGCTCAGCACCAGGACCAGGAACGAGTCGACCTCCATGTCGAAGCGCGCGCCCAGCGCCGTGGTGGAGTTGGTGCGCCGGGCCACCTGGCCATCCACGCCGTCCAGGGCCAGCGCCACCCCGATCAGAGTGACCAGCAGCGGCAACGGCACCGGCGCCGTGAACGAGGTCACCACCAGGGCGGTCACGCCGCCGACCAGTGTCGCGCGGCCCAGGGTCACGGCGTTCGCGGGGCCCAGGGCACGCATCCCGCTGCGGCGCAGACCCGCGCCGAGGACCACGGCCAGGACCACGGCGTACGCCGTACCGGCCAGCCAGCCGGCCGGGCTGACCCCGACGGTGGCGGCGAGCGCCGTCACCAGGATCAGATGGGCGGCCAGCCCGACGATCGGTCCCCGGCTCTCGCGAGCCGTCATCGTGGCGATACTGATAGTCACCGTGCCTCCGGGTGGGCAAGATCCGTTGCCGCGTATGGTTGCCGCTGTCGTCACTGAACACGCTTGATCCGCGCGTTCGGTTCAGCGCACGGAGGAGAATTACCGATGACGGGTGAGGCCCGCGCCTTCTGGCTCGCCGAGCCCGGCCGGGGTGAGATCCGGCCGGTCAGCGTCGGCGACCCCGGCCCCGGCGAGGTGCTCGTCCGCACTCTGCACTCGGGGGTGAGCCGCGGCACCGAGACGCTGGTGTTCCGCGGCGGCGTGCCGGAGAGCCAGCACGCGGCGATGCGCGCCCCCTTCCAGGAGGGCGAATTCCCGGCCCCGGTGAAGTACGGCTACCTCAACGTCGGCGTCGTCGAGCAGGGCCCGCCCGAACTGCTGGGCCGCACGGTCTTCGCGCTGTACCCGCACCAGACCCACTACGTGGTGCCGGCCGACGCGGTGACCGTGGTGCCCGACGGCGTGCCGGCGAGCCGCGCCGTGCTGGCCGGCACCGTCGAGACCGCCGTCAACGCCCTCTGGGACGCCGCACCGCTGGTCGGTGACCGGATCGCCGTGGTCGGCGCGGGCATGGTCGGCGCGAGCGTCGCCGCCGTGCTGGCCCGCTTCCCCGGCGCCAGGGTGCAGCTGGTCGACGCCAACCCGGAACGCGCCACGCTGGCCGCCGCGCTCGGGGTCGGTTTCGCGCTGCCCGCGGACGCCACCGGCGACTGTGACCTGGTCGTCCACGCCAGCGCCACCTCGGCCGGCCTGACCCGGGCGCTCGAGCTGCTGGCCGCGGAGGCTACGGTCATCGAGCTCAGCTGGTACGGCGACCGCGAGGTCAGCGTCCCGCTCGGCGAGTTCTTCCACTCCCGCCGCCTGGTGGTCAAGAGCAGCCAGGTGGGCGGGATCGCCCCGGCCCGGCGCGGGCGCCGCAGTTACGCCGACCGGCTGGCGATCGCCCTCGACCTGCTGGCCGACCCGATCTTCGACGCCCTGCTCACCGGGGAGTCGGCCTTCGCCGAGCTGCCGGCGGTCATGCCGCGACTGACCAGCGGGGAGCTGCCCGCGCTGTGCCACCTGATCAGCTACCCGACAGGAGAGTGAATGTTCAGCGTCACCGTCCGTGACCACATCATGATCGCCCACAGTTTCTCGGGGGAGGTCTTCGGACCGGCCCAGAAGCTGCACGGCGCGACCTTCGTGGTCGACGCCACGTTCAAGCGTCCCGAGCTGGACGCGGACAACATCGTCGTCGACATCGGCCGGGCGAGCGAGGAGCTGCACGCCATCTGCGGCGCGCTCAGCTATCGCAATCTCGACGACGAGGCGGAGTTCGCCGGCGTCAACACGTCGACGGAGTTCCTGGCCAAGGTCATCGCCGACCGGCTGGCCGGCAAGGCGGAGTCGGGCGAGCTCGGGGCGGGGGCGCGCGGCCTGACCGGCATCGCGGTCACCCTGCACGAGTCGCACATCGCATGGGCGAGCTACGAGCGGAACCTGTGACCGCTGCCCTGCAGGTGGTGCTGCCGGGAGGCATCGACGACCCGGCCGCCCCGAGCGGTGGCAACACGTACGACCGCCGGGTGCTGACCGGGCTGGCCGAGACCCGCGACGTGCACGAGATCGCGGTCGCGGCGGCCTGGCCATACCCGGCGGAGGCGGCCCGCTCGGCGCTGGCGCGGGCACTGGAGCAGGTGCCGCCCGGCTCGACGGTGCTGCTGGACGGCCTGGTCGGTTGCGCGGTGCCGGAGCTGCTGGAGCCGCTGGCCGACCGGCTGCGGCTGGTGATGCTGGTGCACCTGCCGCTCGGTGACGAGACAGGGCTGTCCCCCACCGAGGCCGCCGAGCTGACCGCCCGCGAACGCCGATCTCTGCACGCCGCCGCCGCGGTGGTGGCGACCAGTGCCGGCGCCGCCCGTCGGCTGGAGGCGCTGCACGACCTGCCGGCCGGCAGCGTGCACGTCGCCGCGCCGGGCGTCGACCCGGCGCCGCTCACCGAGCCCAGCGCCGGCGGCGAGCGGCTGCTCTGCGTCGCGGCGGTGACCCCGCGCAAGGCCCAGGATGTGCTGGTCGAGGCGTTGCAGCTGGTCGCCGACCGGCCCTGGACCTGCACGCTGGTCGGCGCCCTGGACCGGGCCCCGGCCTTCGTGGCCCGGGTACGCGAGCTGGCGGCGGCCACTCCCGGCCGGATCGAGTTCGCCGGGACCCGCACCGGGGAGGCACTGGCCCGCACGTACGCGCAGGCGGACCTGCTGGTGCTGCCGTCGCTGGCCGAGACGTACGGCATGGTGGTGACCGAGGCGCTGGCGCGCGGCGTACCCGTGCTCGGCACCCGGGTCGCCGGGGTGCCGGAGGCGCTGGGCACCGCCCCGGACGGCAGCCTGCCCGGGGCGCTCGTGCCCCCGGGTGACCCGCGGGCGCTGGCCGCTGAGCTGCGCCGCTGGCTCAGCGAACCGGAGCTGCGCCACGACCGGCGGGCCGCGGCCCTCGCCCGCCGGGCCGGCCTGCGTGGCTGGGACTTCACGACACGACGATTGAGCGAGGTACTGCACCCATGACCGGAGAGTTCAGCTCGACCTGGCTCACCTTGCGCGAGCCCGCCGACGCGGCCGCCCGGGCCCGGGACCTGATCGCGACGCTGCGCCTGCCGGCCGGCGGCGAGCTGGTCATCCGTGACCTCGGCTGCGGCACCGGGTCGATGGGCCGGTGGCTCGCCCCACAGCTGCCCGGCCCGCAGCGCTGGGTGTTGCAGGACCGCGACCCCGCGCTGCTCGCTCACGCCGCGGCCCACCTGCCGGCGGCCGCCGCCGACGGCACCGCGGTGACCGTCGAGACCGCCGAGGGCGATGTCACCGATCTGACGGTGGCCGACCTGGCCGACACGTCGCTGGTCACCTGCTCGGCGCTGCTCGACCTGTTCACCACCGACGAGGTGGCCGCGCTGGCCGAGGTGTGTGTGGCGTCGGACACCCCGGCGCTGTTCACGCTGTCCGTCGTCGGGGAGGTGACCATGGAGCCCGCCGATCCGCTCGACGCCCAGGTCACCGCGGCGTTCAACGCCCACCAGCGGCGCTCGGTCGGCGACCGGCGGCTGCTCGGGCCCGAGGCGGTCGGGGCGGCGGCGGAGGCTTTCGCGAAGGCCGGGGTGTCGGTGAGCACACGGCCGAGCCCGTGGCAGCTGGGGCCCGAGCAGGGCGCGCTGGCCGCGGAATGGCTCCGCGGCTGGGTCGCCGCGGCAGCCGAACAACGCCCGGACCTGGAGCTGGACGCCTACCTGGCGGCCCGGACGGCGGCCGCCGAGGCGGGCCGGCTACGGGTAACGGTAGGGCATCAAGATCTTCTCGCGCAGAAAGACTGAACCACCTGCCGCCGCCGGGACGTACTAGTCCCAGTAAGGGTGAACCTGAGGGGGCAGTCGCATGAACCGATCGATCTGGGCGTGGGTACGGGTACTCGGCGGGGTGGGGATCCTCGCCGTGCTGCTCTGGCGCCTGGGCACCGGCGCCTTCCTCGACGGCCTGCGGGTGATCGACGGCCCGGCGCTGGCCCTGGCGTTCACGATCGGCGTCACGACCACGGTGTTCTCGGCCTGGCGGTGGTGCCTGGTGGCCCGCGGCCTGGGCATGAAGCTCTCGCTGCGCGGCGCCGTCGCCGACTACTACAAGGCGCTGTTCATCAACGCGGCGCTGCCGGGCGGCGTGCTCGGCGACGTGGACCGGGCGGTGCAGCACGGCCGGGAAGAGGGCGACGTGGGCCGCGGCGTACGGGCTGTGGTGCTCGAACGGACCGCCGGTCAGGTGGTGCTCGTCTCGGTCGGCCTGACGGTGCTGCTGACCGTACCGTCGCCGGTTCTGTCGCACCTGCAGGCCAACGGCCGCGGGCTCGCCATTGCGGCCGCGACCACCGTCGGCCTCGCGGCCGTGCTGGTCTTCTTCGTCGGGCGGCTGCGCAGCGGCGCCTCCCGGTGGGCCGGCGCCGCGCGGACCGGCGTCACCGAGATCCGCGCCGGGCTGCTGGCCCGGCGCAACTGGCCGGGCATCGTGCTCGCCTCGACCATCGTGCTGGCCGGCCACCTGGCGACCTTCGTCGTCGCGGCCCGGGCGGCCGGCTCCGACGCCTCGCTGCTGCGCCTGGCCCCGCTGATGCTGCTCGCCCTGCTCTCGATGGCACTGCCGGTGAACGTCGGCGGCTGGGGACCCCGCGAGGGCGTGACCGCGTGGGCGTTCGGCGCAGCCGGTCTCAGCGCCACCCAGGGCCTGACCATCGCCGTGGTGTACGGCCTGTTCGCCTTCGTGGCCGCGCTGCCCGGCCTGGTGGTCATTGTCACGCGGGCCCTGGCCGGCGCCCGGGCGAAGGCGCGGATCCGGGCCGCCGCCGTGGTCACGGCGGCCGAGCCGGTGGTCGTGCCGCCGCAGAAGCGCATGCTGCCGGTGCGGGAGTTGGTCAGCACCGGTGCTTGAGGACGCCTCCACCGGCCGTTCGACTTATGGTGGACGCCGGAGTGACGATGGTCGCTCCCGAGGAGGAGCGTCCGTGCTCGACCGACCGTACGTGTTGCTCAGCTGTGGGATGTCGATCGACGGCTACGTCGACAGCCCCGGCGATGAGCGGCTGCTGCTCTCCAACGACGCCGATTTCGACCGGGTCGATGAGGTACGGGCGGGTTGTGACGCGATCCTGGTCGGCGCCACCACGGTCCGGGTCGACAACCCGCGGCTGCTGATCCGCGACGAGAACCGCCGCCGCGCCCGGCTCGCCCGCGGACTCCCGCCGGACCCGATGAAGGTCACCGTCACCAACGGCTGCGACCTCGACCCGGGGGCCCGCTTCTTCACCCTCGGCGACGCCGACAAGCTGGTCTACTGCGCCACCCCGGCCCTGCCGGGCGCCGAGGAGCGCATCGGTAAGGTCGCGACCGTGATCGACGGTGGCGACCCGGTCGACCTGGGCCGGGTGGTCGGCGACCTGGCCGCCCGCGGCGTCGGCCGGCTGATGGTCGAGGGCGGCGGCACGATCCACACCGGCTTCCTCACCGCCGGCCTGGCCGACGAGCTGCAGCTGGTGGTGGCGCCGTTCTTCGTCGGCGACTCCCGGGCGCCGCGCTTCGTCGGCGACGGCAGCTTCCCGTGGGGCCCGCACCGGCGGGCCGACCTGACCGGGGTCCGGCAGATCGGCGACGTGGTGCTGCTGCGCTACGCCCTTTCCGAGCGCTACCGGGACTGAGCAAGCCGTGATCTGGTTACCTGAACTGTCCGATCGAAATGGGGGGCCGATGTCCGAGACGGCCGGCTGGGGAACGCTCGACGTCGGGACGATCCCGCCAGCCACGGTACGGACGCGCGTCACGGTCCCGCTGCGCTTCGCGGACGGGTATTCGACCACCGCGCGGGTCCTGACCTTCGACGGCCTGGTCGACGGCCGTGAGCACCTGGCGCTGGGCCTGGGCGACTGGGAACGCGCTGTGCAGGCGACGCCACTGGTCCGCCCGCACAGCGAATGCCTCACGGGTGACGTGTTCGGCAGCCAGCGTTGCGACTGCGGCCCGCAGCTGCGCGAGGCCGTCGAACGCATCGCCGAGCCGGGCGGTCTGCTGCTCTACCTGCGCCAGGAGGGCCGCGGCATCGGCCTGTACGCGAAGCTGGACGCGTACGCGCTGCAGGACGCCGGGCTGGACACGTACGAGGCGAACGTGGCGCTGGGCCGGGGCGAGGACGAGCGCGACTACACGGCGGCGGCGCAGATGCTGCTGGCCCTGGGCGCCGGGCGGATCCGGCTGCTGAGCAACAACCCGGACAAGGCGGCCCAGCTGCAGGCGCGCGGGATCGAGGTCACCGAGCGCATCCCGACCGGGGTGCACCTGTCGGCGGCGAACCTGCGCTACCTGGCGACCAAGGCCACCCACACCGCCCACACGCTGGATCTGCCGGGCCTGTAGGACTCCGCACGTTGTCCACAGGGTCCGGGCCCGGTCCGGGGGGAGTCACTACTATCTCGGGGGTGACTTCCGCCCCCGAGATCCCCCGGTCCGCCGTCGACGTGCTCAACCGGGTCTTCGGCTACGCCGCCTTCCGTGGTGAGCAGCGCGAGATCATCGAGCACGTCATCGCCGGCGGCGACGCCCTCGTGCTGATGCCCACCGGCGGCGGCAAGTCGCTGTGCTACCAGATCCCCGCACTGGTGCGCGACGGCGTCGCCGTGGTGATCTCCCCGCTCATCGCCCTCATGCAGGATCAGGTCGACGCGCTGCGCACGCTCGGGGTGCGGGCCGGCTTCCTCAACTCGACCCAGGATCTGACCGAGCGCCGGCGGGTGGAGCAGGCCTTCGTCGCCGGCGAGCTCGACCTGCTCTACGTGGCGCCGGAGGGCCTCGGCGTCCCGGCCACCCAGCGGCTGCTGGACCGCGGCCGGATCTCGCTGTTCGCCATCGACGAGGCGCACTGCGTGTCGCAGTGGGGCCACGACTTCCGCCCCGACTATCTCAACCTGTCGATGCTGCACGAGCGCTGGCCCGACGTGCCGCGCATCGCGCTGACCGCCACCGCCACCGCGGCCACCCACGGTGAGATCGCCGAGCGGCTCGACCTGACCGGCGCCCGGCACTTCACCGCCAGCTTCGACCGCCCCAACATCCAGTACCGCATCGTCGCCAAGAACGAGCCCCGCCGCCAGCTGCTCGACCTGCTGCGCACCGAGCACCCCGGCGACGCCGGCATCGTCTACTGCCTGTCCCGGGCCTCGGTGGAGAAGACGGCCGAGTTTCTGGTGCAGAACGGCATCGCCGCGCTGCCCTATCACGCCGGTCTCGACGCACGCGTCCGCGCGGCCAACCAGTCCCGCTTCCTGCGCGAGGACGGCCTGGTCATGGTGGCCACCATCGCGTTCGGCATGGGCATCGACAAGCCCGACGTACGCTTCGTCGTCCACCTCGACCTGCCCAAGTCCGTCGAGGGCTACTACCAGGAGACCGGCCGGGCCGGGCGCGACGGCCTGCCGTCCACGGCCTGGCTGGCGTACGGGCTGCAGGACGTGGTCCAGCAGCGCAAGATGATCGAGACGTCGGAGGGCGACTTCGCCCACCGGCGCAACCTCGCGGCCCACCTGGACGCCATGCTCGCGCTCTGCGAGACCGTGCAGTGCCGGCGCGGCCAGCTGCTCGCCTACTTCGGCCAGACCGGCGCGGAGTCCTGCGGCAACTGCGACACCTGCCTCAATCCCCCGGAGTCCTGGGACGGCACGGTGCCGGCCCAGAAGCTGCTCTCCACGGTGCTGCGCCTGCAACGCGAGCGCGGCCAGAAGTTCGGCGCCGGCCAGTCCATCGACATCCTGCTCGGCAAGACCACGGAGAAGGTCACCCAGTTCCGTCACCACGAGCTGAGCGTGTTCGGCATCGGCACCGAGCTGCGCGAGGCGGAGTGGCGCGGCGTGGTCCGCCAGCTGCTCGCCCAGGGCCTGCTGGCGGTCGAGGGCGACTACGGCACGCTGGTGCTGACCGACGAGAGCGGCAGCGTGCTGCGCAAGGAACGCCAGGTCATGCTGCGGCGCGAGCCGGAACGCACCGCCCGGGCCCCCCGCGCCCGCACGGGCAAGGCGGCGGCCCCGGCGGCCGATCTGCCGGCCGAGGCCGCGCCGGTGTTCGAGCGGCTGCGGGCCTGGCGGGCCGCGGCGGCCAAGGAGGCGGGCGTCCCGGCGTACGTGGTGTTCCACGACGCCACGCTGCGGCAGATCGCCACCCAGCGCCCGGGCAGCCTGGCCGAACTGTCCACCGTGAACGGTGTGGGCCAGAGCAAGCTGGACAAGTTCGGCGAGCAGGTCCTGGCCGCGCTGCAGGAGGCCTGAGGCTGTTTTGTTCCCGGTCCGGGCGCGGCGATCGTCACGTACCGTGGCCGCCCGGCCGGGTCTAGCGTCGAGGCCATGACGATCGTAGTGACAGGTGGAACGGGTTACATCGGGTCGGTGCTGATCGCGGAGCTGGTCGGCGCCGGGCACAGCGTCACCGCGCTGGTGCGCAACGAGGCGGGCGGCGCCAAGGCCACCGCGCTGGGTGCGCGGGCCGCCGTCGGTGACCTGTTCGACACCGGATGGCTCACGGAGCAGTTCGCCGCGGCGGAGGCAGTCGCCCACCTCGCCGCGACCGGCGACGCCACCACGCAGGACCTCGACCGCGGCGTCGTTGCGGCAGCGACCACGGCCCTCGGCGGGACGACCAAGCCGTACGTGCACACCAGCGGCATCTGGATCTGGGGCGACAGCACCGACATCACCGAGCAGGCCCCGCTGAACCCGCCGGCCCTGACCGCGTGGCGCCTGCCGGTCGAGCAGTCCGTCCTCGAGTCCGGCCTGACCGCGACGATCGTCGCCCCGGCGATCGTGTACGGCCACGGCAGCGGCATCCCCGCCGGCGTCCTGAGCCGCGACGACCAGGGCCGCGTCCGCCTGGTCGGCGACGGCAGCCAGCACTGGACGAGCGTGCACGTCGACGACATCGCGACCCTCTACCGCACGGTCCTCGAACGCGGCGAAGGCCTCGGCTACCTGGTCGGCGCCTCGGGTGAGAGCCCGACCGTGCGCCAGCTGGGCGAGGCTCTGGCCGGCGACGCCGGTGTGGCACCGGAGAGTGCCGAGGCGTCGCGGGAGCGGCTGGGGGCGTTGTTCGCTGATGCGCTGCTGCTCGACCAGCAGGCGGGCGGGGCCAAGGCGCGGGAGCTGGGGTGGACGCCGAAGGGGCCGTCGCTGCTCGACGACCTGCGCACCGGCAGCTACGCCTCCTGAGCCGTTGCGGTGCGGCGCTGTTCGCGGCCGGCCGGTCCGGCGGTGTCGCGCCGGCTCGGGTCAGGCCCGCGCCGGCCATGATCAAGCGCCGCACCGTCCTTGAAGCGCCGCACCGGCAAGGCGCCGGGTCAGGCCGGACCGCCCGGCAAAGCGGCGGGTCAGGCCAACCCGCCCGCCAAGGCGCCGGTCAGGCCGGGCCGTCGACGGTGGCCCGGTCGTCCGCGGTGCGGGCCGCCCCGGCCGCGATCAGCGCCGGGCCGAGCAGCAACGCCGCCAGCGCCAGCGCCGCGCCGACCTCCAGATCGACGGTCGCACTCGCCGTGGCCGTGACGGACACATCCGTCCGGAGGCCGGGTTCCAGGAACGCCGAGCTCGTCTCGACGTCGCGCAGCCACTCCGTGAGGTACCAGGACCCGGACATGCTCCACGCCGCGTGCGCGGCCGCCAGCTCGACGAGCAGCGCACCCGCCGGCGCCAGGAACCACCGGTCCGCGCGGGACACGATGAGCACCAGCAGCAGCCCGGCCAGGACGGTCGCCAGCATCCCCGGCGCCAGGTGCCGCACCAGCGCGCCCTGATCAACGGCCGGGGCAAGGTCGCGCTTGTCCGCGGCGTCCGCCGCCACGACGGCGACCGGCACGAGCGCGACCACGCACGCGACAGCGGTCAGCCAGACCGGCCGCCGGAACTGCGGCAGCGCGACCACTCCCACGGTCAGGGCGGCCACGGCGATCGCCAGCAGCACCGCCGCGGCGTACTCGCCGTCGGCCACCTGCTCGTAGAACGTGGGGATCTCCGAGAAGCCGGCCGGAACCGGGTCGGTGTGCAGCCAGGTCACGGCCGACGCGGCCGCCAGCACCGCGGCGCCCGCGGTCAGGGCCCAGCGGGGCACCGGCTTCGCGACGGACCGGACGGAATACAGGGCGACCGTCAGTAGCGCCAGCATGCCGGACGCGGCCGGCAACCAGCCGGAGAAGCCGGTGAGGGCGCTCAGCACCGCCACCGCGGTCGTGACGGCGAAGACCAGCATCAGGATCCGGCGAAGCGGCACGGGCCGAGATCCTGCCACACCGAAATTCGTGCCGCTGTCCCGTCGCGCGGTGCCATGATGCGCGCCATGGACTTCCCCGCTGCTGTGAATCATCACCTGGCCGCCATCGCCCGCCGGGACCTCGACGGCTATCTCGCGACCGTGCATCCGGACGTCAGCCTGATCATGCCGAACGGCACCCTGCTCAGCGGCCACGACGAGCTGGCCGCCTTCCACCGGGACTGGTTCGGTGACCCGGACTGGAGCTGGGAGCTGGACCTGCGGCGCACGGTGGTCGCCGGCGACACCGGCATCGCGATCTTCGCGGCCGACTACCACGACCTGGACGGCAAGGGCCAGCCGTACGAGCTGAGCTACCTGCTCACCCTGGTGTTCGCCCGGGACGGCGACCGGTGGCTGCTGGTGCACGACCAGAACACGCTGCGATGACCGTGGCGGAAACCTCAAGCCGCCGCCCTGCCGGCCGATCAGTCAGGCCGTGAAACCCACGGTGCCGCTCCCCCTGCCGGGCACTCAGCTCGTGCACGTCGGCCGGCAGCCGATCTTCGACAAGACCGGCGACGTCGTCGCCTACGAGTTGCTGTTCCGCGGCAGCATGGACGCCGTCGAGGCCGGCCGCCGCGACACGTACGCCACCAGCCAGGTCATCGTCAACACGTTCACCGAGTTCGGCATCGACGAGGTCGTCGGCGACCGGACCTGCTTCATCAACCTGACCCGCGAGTTCCTCACCGGTGAGCTGGTGCTGCCCTTCGGCCCGGAACACGTGGTGCTGGAGGTGCTGGAGACCGTCACGGTGGACGACGAGGTCATCGCCGGGGTCGCCAACCTGGTCACCCAGGGCTACCGGATCGCCCTCGACGACTTCGTCTACGGCTCCGGGCACGAGCGGCTGCTGCCGCTGGCCTCGTACGTCAAGCTCGATCTGCTGCAGGGCGACCTCACCCACCTCGACGTGATCGTGGCGGCCTGCCGGGCGTACCCGGGCATCCAGATCGTCGCCGAGGGCCTGGAGACGACCGAGCACCTCGCGCTGAGCAACCGCTACGGCTTCGAGCTGCGCCAGGGGTACGTGCTGAGCCGCCCGCAGGTCCTCACCGCCACCTCGCTGACCCCGTCGCGGCTGCGCCGGCTGGAACTGCTCGGCGCGCTCACCGCGGCCGACACCGACCTCGAGCGCATCCTGTCGATCATCGCGGGCGACCCGGCGCTGACCATCCGGGTGCTGCGGGCCAGCAACTCCGCCGCGGTCGGGGCCACCACCAAGATCTCTTCGGTACGGCAGGCCGTGGTCATGCTCGGGGTCGCGCACATCCGGCAGTGGGCCATGCTCATGGTGGTCGACGATGTGGCCGAGGCGACCGAGGTGCAGATGGCCGAGGCGCTGACCCGGGCCCGGCTCTGCGAGAACGTGGCCGGTGCCTTCGGGGCCGCCTCGGACGCCGCGTTCATGGCCGGCCTGATCACCTCCGTGGCGGCCATGCTCGGCCTGTCCTCCGCCGCCATGGCCCACCAGCTGCCGCTGAGCGCCGACATCGCGTCCGCCCTGGAACGGGGGGCCGGGCCGCTGGGTCAGGTGCTGCGGGTGGTGAACGCCTACGAGCGCGGGGACCTGGCCGAGGTGGCCGTGACGTACGTCGGCGACGACCTGACCGGCACCGTGATGGACGCGATGCGCTGGTCGCGGATGGCCGTCCAGGCCACCCAGACCGCCGCGTAGGTCCCCGGCCGGGGGCATTGCCCATTTCCTATCGCGAAGCTAGGCTTTTGGCGCCGTCTCGCCCGTGTGAAGGAGAGGGTCATGCCGAAGTTGTCGCCTGCCACCCGCCTGGCCGGTCCGGTCGACACCGCGACCTTCGGCGAGTACCGGATACCCGACACCCCCGGGCCGCTGCTGCGCTTCACCGGCCGGATCACGGCCGACGGCGAGTTCACCGCCCGCCCCTTCCGCTATCACGTGTACGGCGGCTGGTTCTGTCCGTGGTCCCACCGGGTCGCGATCACCCGCGCCCTGGCCGGCCTCGAGGACATCGTCACCATGTCCTTCGTCGACGGCGCCCGCGACGGGCGCGGCTGGGCGTTCCGCGAGCAGTACGGCCCCGACCCGGTCAACGGCTTCACCCTGCTGCGTCAGGCCTACGAGGCCACCGAGGAAGGTTTCGACGGCCACGTCAGCGTCCCCGCGCTGTGGGACCGGGCCCGGTCCCGGCTGGTCAGCAACGACACGCACGGCATCGGCATCGACCTGGCGACCCGGTTCCGGCACCTGGCCGACCCGCTGGTGGAGACGTACCCGCCGCGGCTGCGGGAGCGCATCGAGGAGCTGGACCGCTGGCTCGGCCCCGCGGTCAACCACGGCGTCGGCGCGGCCGGGCAGCCCGGGCCGGCCCGCGAGGCGTTGCTGGAGGCGTTCGAGCAGCTCGACGGGCGGCTGGCCCGGTCGCGCTACCTGCTCGGCGACGACCTGACCGAGGCCGACATCCGGCTCTGGGTGACGCTGGTGCGCTACGACGTGGGCGCCAACGCCTTCCGCGCGATCAACCCGGGCCTGCACGTGTATCCGCACCTGTGGTCGTACGCCCGCGCGCTCTACCGGATCCCCGCGTTCCGCGACACCACCGACTTCGCGGCGTTCGCCCGTACCGGCGCGCCCCTGCCCGACTGGGACGCGCCGGTCGACCGCTAGCGCACCTCGCTGAGCCGGGCGGTGAGGAACGCGCGCTCGACGTCGTTGTCGGTCAGGGCCAGCGCCTCCTCGTACGCCCCGGCGGCCTCGGCCCGGCGGCCCAGCCGGCGCAGGAAATCGGCCCGGGTCGCGCTCAGATAGCCGTAGGTGGCCAGGGCGGGCTCCGCCAGCAGCGGCGCCAGCGCGTCCAGGCCGGCCTGCGGACCGTCGCGCTGCCCGAGCGCGACCGCCCGGTTCAGGTCGACCACCGGCGAGGGCCACAGCTCGCGCAACACGTCGTAGAGCCCGACGATCTCCGTGAAGTCCGTGTCCGCCCAGGTCGGGGCCTCGCTGTGGACGGCGGCGATGGCGGCCTGCACCGCGTACCGGGTCGGCGGCCCGACCCGCAGCGCCTCGCCCAGCAGGGCCGCACCCTCGGCGATCTGGGCCCGGTCCCACCGGCTGCGGTCCTGATCGGCCAGCAGGACCAGCCGCCCGTCGGCCGAGACCCGGGTGTCGCGCCGGGCGTCGGTGAGCAGTTCCAGCGCCAGCAGGCCGGCGACGTCGGCGCGCCCGGGCAGCAGCCGGTGCAGGGTCCGGGTCAGGTCCAGGGCGGCGTGCACGAGGTCGCGGCGGGCCAGCACCACCCCGATCGGCGCGGTGTGGCCGGTGGTGAAGACCAGGTGCAGCACCGCCAGCACGGCGTCGAGCCGTTCGCCCAGCTCGTCCGGCCCCGGCACCCGGTACGGGATCCGGGCCGCGGCGATCTTCTTCTTGGCCCGGGTGATCCGGGCCGCCATGGTCGCGTGCTGCACCAGGAACGCCCGCGCCACCTCGGCGGTGGACAGCCCGCACAGCAAGCGCAGAGTCAGCGCCACCTGGGCGTCGCTCGCCAGCGCCGGATGGCAGCAGGTGAAGATGAGCCGCAGGAGGTCGTCCTCGGCCGGGCCGGCCACCGGTTCCTCCATCACCAGCAACGGCAGGGTCCGGCGCAGCACGGACGCACGCCGCAACGCGTCCAGCGCCCGGTTGCGGGCGACGGTGGTGAGCCAGGCTCCGGGCCGCTCGGGGATCCCCTGGGCGGCCCAGCTGCTCAGGGCGTGGGTGTAGGCGTCCTGGGTGCATTCCTCGGCGAGGTCCAGGTCGCGGGTGACACGCACCGTCGCGGCGAGCACCCGGGCCCACTCGCGACGGTGCGCGTCCGCGACGGCCTCGCGGACGCCCTCGGGGATCAGTTGTGCTCCCGGATCGGCCGGATCTCCACCCCGCTGTGGCTCGCGGACACCTCCGGCAGCAGGCCGGCCAGGGCGATCGCCGCGTCGAGGTCGGCCGCCTCGAGCACGTAGAAGCCGCCGAGCACCTCCTTGCTCTCCAGGAACGGCCCGTCGGTGACCGTCGGCCGCTCCGCCGCCCCCTGCCGCAGGCTGGTCGCCGTGCCGGGCGGCATCAGCTCCTGCCCGCCGAGCACCGCGGCCCCGGCGGCGGCCGCGAACCGCTGGTGGCCGGCCTCGATCCGGGCCCGTTCCTGCGGCCCGGTGTTCGCCCATTCCTGCTCGTCGCCGTAGATCAGCACCAGGTACTTCGCCATGTCGGTCATCCGTTCGCGCGGGACCCTGTGCGGGCCCGGTCACCACTGCGACGTTTCAGCCGGCCGCGAATCGACAACCCGGCCCGGCTGTTCCGCAGTCATGCTGCCACTTAGCATCGTGCGGTGCGCTTCCCGCTTGCCCTCGCCCTGATCGTGACCTGCGCCTTCACTCTGGCCGGCTGCACGGGCGACACTCCGCCCGCACCGCCGGCTCCCGTGGCGGCTTCCGCGCCGGCGTCACCTTCGGCTGCCCCGGCAGCCACCGCTGCTCCGACACCCTCATCCGCCGCGCCGACCCGGAAGCCACCACGGCCATTGCCCAGCCCGGGCAATCCTGAGGGAGACGCCGCGGTGCCGGCCGCGGCGAGGGCGGAGGACACCCGCAAGCCCGACCGGGTCGTCGGCCGGGGCACGCCCGCGAGCTGCACGTCGGCCGCCGTGGTCGCGGCCGTCGCGGCCGGCGGCGTGATCACCTTCGACTGCGGGCCGGCGCCGGTGACGATCACCATGAAGGCCACCGCCAAGGTCCGCAACGACCACGGCCCGGCCGTCGTCCTCGACGGCGGTGGCCGGGTGACGCTCAGCGGTGGCGGCAAGCGGCGCATCCTCTACCAGCACACCTGCGACGAGGCCCAGCGCTTCACCACCTCGCACTGCCAGGACCAGGCCACACCCCGGCTCACCGTGCAGAACCTGACCTTCTCCGGCGGTGACGCCACCGGCGAGACCGCCGAGGGCGGCGGCGGGGGCGCGATCTTCGTCCGCGGCGGCCGGCTGAAGGTGGTCAACTCCCGCTTCACGGCCAACCGCTGCGACGGTACGGGCCAGGACCTGGGCGGCGCGGCGATCCGCGTGCTCTCCCAGTCGCAGCCGGTGTACGTCGTGCACAGCACCTTCACCGGCGGCCGCTGCTCCAACGGTGGCGCGCTGAGCAGCATCGGCGTCTCGTGGACCGTGCTGAACAGCGTGTTCACCGGCAACAAGGCGATCGGCCGGGGCGCCAACCCGGCCCGCGGCGGCACCCCGGGCGGTGGCTCGGGCGGGGCGATCTACACCGACGGCAACGCGTTCGCCGTCACCGTCCGGGACACCGTGATCCGCGACAACCACGCCAACGAGGGTGGCGGTGCGATCTTCTTCGTCAGCAACGACCGCACCGGCACCCTCACGCTCACCGGCTCGGCCCTGCGCGGCAACCGCAGTGCGGGCTTCGAGACCAGCGGGCAGCCGGGAATCTTCTTCCTCGGCGCGAAACTGAGCCGCTAGTTGCCGTACCAGCGCAGCAGCGCCGCGCCCACCGACATGCCGCCGCCGAAGCCGGCCAGCAGGACCAGCTCGCCGTCGTGCAGCTCGCCCGCCCGGGCGGCGGTGTCGAGCGCGATCGCCGCGGACGCGCTGCCGGTGTTGCCGTAGCGGTCCAGGACCAGATGGGTACGGGCGTCGCCCAGCCCGGCCGCCTCGACGAGCTCGCCGATCATCATGCCGTTGGCCTGGTGCGGCACGAAGTGGTCGACGTCGCCGGGCGTGACACCGGCCCGCTTGAGCAGGTCGGCCAGCACCGGCGGCACCCCGGCCAGCACGAAGTCGCGCACCCCGCGGCCGTTCATCCGGAAGTAGTGGTCGCCGTCGGCCACGGTCTCGGCGGACGCGGGCAGCCGGCTGCCCCCGGCCTTGACGTGGATGAGCTCGTGCGCGTCGCCACGGGTGATCAGCTCGACGTCGACCATGCCGTACGGCGCCGGCACGGCACCGACCACGGCGGCCCCCGCACCGTCGCCGAACAGGATGGCGGTGCGCCGGTCGCCGAAGTCGAGAATCCGGGAGTAGATGTCGGCCGCGACCACCAGGACGACCGCCTCGGGCCGGGTGGCGACGAGGCTGTCGGCCAGAGCCAGGCCGAAGACGAAACCGGCGCAGACGACATTGATGTCGAAAGCGGCCGCCCGGTGCGCGCCGATGGCGTGCTGCACGAGCGAGGCGGTGGGCGGCTGCGGCGAGTCACCGGTCGACGTGGAGACGATCAGGTAGTCGATCCGGTCGGCGGCGATGCCGGCCCGGGTGAGCGCCGCGAGCGCGGCCTTGGTGGCCAGGTCGGAGGTCGCCTCGTCGGGGCCGGCGAAGCGGCGGGCCTCGATCAGGGTGCGGTGGGAGATCCACTCCGGTGTGGTGTCGGCCACCCGCTCCATCAGAGCCTCGTTGGTGACCTCGTGCTCGGGCAGGTAGGAACCCGTGCCCAGGATGCCGATTCGCGCTACCGGTTGCATGTCCCCGCTTATCGGCGCGGCGGCGACCCGGTTGAGGATCGGCCGGGCGGTTTTCTGAGCCGGGGGCGGCCCCGCCGGGGCGCGCGGTCCGGCGATCACCAGTGATAATCATGACTGTGACGAATTGGGAGTACGCACGACTCGAGTACCGGGCGGCCGGCACCTTCGGGGCCGACAAGTTCATGGACTGGACGGCCACCTTCCACCACCCGGGTGGGACGCTGCGCTGGGGCACCGACGAGCGTTTCGACGACCTGCGTCACCTCAACCGGGCCGGGGCGGCGGGCTGGCAGGCGTACGACCGGGCCGCCATCCACGTGATCAACGAGCCGCACCGGCTGCACGGGGTCACCTACTCGATGCGGCGCCCGATCCCGTAGGCCTACAGGCTGCACCAGCAGTAGAGGTGCTGGCCGGTGTCGCGGGCGCGCCGGGCCAGGCCGGCGATCTCCTCGATCACGGGCACCAGTTGCCCGGGCGGCAACGGGCCCGGCGAGGCCAGCTCCTCGATGCGCCCCCACTGCGCCGACAGCTCCGGCATCTGCGCCGTCGTGACCGCGGCGAGCGTGTCCCGGACCGTGTCCTGGATGGACATCAGCCAGGGTCCCTCGTCGCCGCCGCTCCAGATCAGCTCGGTGCCGACCAGCCCGGCGCTCCACGGGACACCGGCGGCGAGGGCCACGAGCTGCCCGAGGATGACGTGGGGCTCGATGCCCTTCAGGTCGATCGCGTCGACCGGGCCGCCGCCGGCCACCGCGGCGGGACCGCCGTCGGTCTGCTCCATCACGCCGATCGCCGCCGCGTCGTCGGCGGCGCGGAAGTAGTCACACAGAACGCCCATGCCCGGAAGCTGACCACACCGGTACGACACTTCCGGCGCCCGGAGGTACGCGGCCGCCACCGCGTACCTCCCTCGGCCGGGCGGGTCAGCTGCTGAACACCTCGAACTCCGCGGCCACCACGTTGGCGGCGGCGGGTGCGGCGGTCGCGCAGTCGCTGGCGCTGCGCGGGTCGTTCTCCTGCTCGCCGGCGTACAGCGGGTTGCCCGTGCACTGGTTGGTCAGGACCCGCAGCTTCACGTGGGTCGCGAGCGTCGGGCGGACCGGGAACGACTTGATGAGCAGGTTCGGCACCTTCGGCCGGAACGAGCCGGTGTCGAAGGCGTTGGCCGGGCTGGTGTACGCCACCTTGTAGCCGGCGTCGGTGGCACAGTCCGCACCCGCGGTCGCGTTGCAGGTGAGGATCTCGAACTGGCGCACCGTGCTGTACATCGACGCGGTCGTGGCGCCCGGTCCCGGGAAGGTGCTCAGCTGCACCCGGGAGACCAGCTTGGCCGCGTCGGCCGGCAGATCGACGGTGACCTGACGGCCCGCCGCCCCACCGGTGGCGGACCAGGCGGCGCCCTCGGCGTCGTCGGTGAGCCGGCCCAGATTAGTGCCGTCGCCGGTGATCGTCGCGCCGGACGTGGCCGAGGCCAGGTTGGCCGGCATGACCACGCCGACCGTCGCGGTGACACCCGGGTAGACGGTCTGGGTGAACCGCTTGTGGCCGAAGCCCGCCCCGATGGCGAGGAACTTGTACGTGCCCGGGGCCAGCGTGACCGTGGCCGGCAGCTCGGTGGCCGGGTCGGTGTCGGCGATCGGCGTCGTGCCGAACTCGTGGTCGCCGACGTAGAGCCGGACCGGCTTGCCCGCCGCCTCGCCCAGTGCCTTGAACGTCACCTCGACGTTGTCGGCGTACGGCGACGCGAAGCTGGGCACCGGATCGGTGTCCGACGGGCCGCTGGACGCGCCGGCGCCCAGGCCCCGGGCGGAGAACGCGTTCCACAGCAGGTCGGCGTTCGCCCCGTCGAAGCGCAGCGCGTCGGCGGTGATCATGTTGTCGCGCATGTCGAGCATGCTGATCGCGCCGGTCGCCGCGAGCAGGTACGAGTCGAACACCAGCTGCGCCCAGCGCCGGTTGCCCGGGCACTCGGTCGCCGGCGTCGCCCCGGACGCGCAGCTCTCCTGCAGGGCGCGGGTGCCCGAGCCGTACCGGGCGACGAAGGCGCGCCGCACGTCGAAGTTCGTGGCGCTCCAGATCTCGCCGTCGGCGTGCACGGCCGCGCCGCGGTCGTAGCCGTAGTTCGAGTAGTTGAGCGGGCTGTTGCTCATGTCGTAGTTGCGGATGCCCGTGCTCACGTCCCCGGTCACGTACGCGCCGGTGACGTACGGCGTGTTCCCCCGCGGGGTGTAGCCGCTCTCGAACAGGTACTCCATCGCCAGCAGGTCGGACCAGCTCTCGCCCATCGCCCCGCCCTGGCTGGAGCTGATGCCGCTGTCCGGCCCGGCGATCATCCGGTTGCTGATGGCGTGGGTGTACTCGTGCCCGATCACCGTCATGTCGAAGTCACCGTCGACACAGGGCGGGTACGCGCTGCCCGCGAACGGCTGCCACATGTACATGTTCGTGGTCGGTTGCATACCGTCCGGCGGGGTCGCCTGGTTGGCGTTGTTGCGCGTGGTCGCCGTGGCCGCACCCTGCTGGGCGTTGCCACGTTCGGCGTCGGCGCCCTTGCCGTACGGCAGCACGTTGGTCTTCTGCAGGTTCCAGGTGGCCTCGGTGAAGCCGAGCCGGTACGACCAGTCGTGCATCCGGTTGTGCATGGCGAACAGGTTGGCGGTGGCCGCGTCGGCGTCGGCCTGCTCCGGCGAGGTCAGCGCGTTCGGGTCGCACTTGCTGGTGTTCCACTGGTTGGTGAACGGGTAGACGTACTCGCGGTCGGGCCGGGTGGCGGCGGGCACCGCCGGCGCCCCGTTGCCCCACAGCCGCACCGATTCGGCGGAGTTGCCGCTGCTGGTGAAGGTGGGCGTGCCGGTGGCCGGGTCGACGTCCCAGGGCTTGCCGGTGGCCGGGTCGAGCACCTGACGGGCGCAGCCGGGCGCGGTCGTCGCGCACCACGTCTGCCGGGTGTCGGTGCCGGCCGCGGTCGGCGTGGCCGGGAAGACCTTCCAATGCGCGTCGTCCTCGGCGAAGTTGACCAGGTTCTCCCGGAGCAGCACCTTGCCATCGCGGGCGTCGATGTAGGTCGTGTAGCCCAGCGGGTGGTCGGCGTCCTTGCTCAGCACGACCACCTCGTACGCCGTGCGCGGGGCGGCGCCGGGCATCGGCACCGCGACCTGGCGGACCCGGGAGTCGGCGAGCTCGTCGCGGGCGATCCCGGCGTCGGCCAGCGCGGCGGCCAGCGCGGCGTCGGGCTTGAGCGTCGCGGCGGCCGGCTCGGCGGTCTGCGGGCTCAGCGACGAGGTGACCCGCAGGACGTCGCCACCCTTGACCGCCACGGCCACCAGGCCGTCGTGGGCGGCGGCCAGCTTGCCGTAGCGCTGGCGCATCAGCACGACCGTGCCCTCGCCGACCTTGGTCTGGGCGAGGGTGTCCAGGTCGTCGACGGCGGCGCTGCGCAACGAGAACAGCCCCACGCTGTTCTTCAGGAAGGCCCGCGCGACCGCCTCGGCGTCACCCTTGAGCCCACCGGCGAGCTTGCCCTTGGCCGGGGTGACCGAGGCCGGCGTGCCGAGCTTGTTCCAGCGGGTGACGAGGTTGTCGTCGCGGACCAGGGAGCGCTGGCCCGCGGTGGGCGCGGCGGTGCCGCCGCGGTTGTCGACGAAGTCGTAGTCGTGGTCGGGGTGCTCGCCGGTCAGCGGCGTGGCCGCGGCCGGCTGCGGGTCGGCGGGTGCCGCGGTGGCGCCGATGGGCGCGGCGGCGATGATCGTGGTCGCGGCGAGGATTCCGGCGACGGCGGACCGTCTGCGTAAACGCACGCATGCCTCCTGGGATCGGCCTGGAGGATCTCTCCAGACGATCGAGACACTACGCGTGCATAGACGTCGATAGATGAACGAATTGTTTCAACCATGACGTCGGCTCTCGACTGCCACGCCGGGGGAAGGTTACGTTGTCCCGGGGGGTCGCCGATGACCACGCTTGACGTACTCGCCGCCCGGCTGCGCGCCGAGCTGGGCGCGGACCGGATCGTGAACGACCGGCAGCAGCTGCGGACCTACGAGTGCGACGGGCTGGCCCACTACAAGGTCATCCCCGGCCTGGTGGTGCTGCCCCGCGACGCCGCCGAGTGCGCCCGTACGGTCCGGGCCTGCGTCGAGGCGGGGGTGCCGTTCGTGGCTCGCGGCTCCGGCACCGGGCTCTCCGGCGGCGCCCTGCCGCACGCCGAGGGCGTGCTGATCGTGACGTCCAAGATGCGCGCGATCGTCGAGGTCGCCCCGGACGACGAACGCGCGGTGGTCGAGCCCGGCGTGATCAACCTGCACGTCACCAAGGCAGCCACCCCGCACGGCTACTACTACGCCCCGGACCCGTCCAGCCAGCAGATCTGCTCGATCGGCGGCAACGTGGCGGAAAACTCGGGCGGCGCGCACTGCCTCAAGTACGGCTTCACCACCAACCACGTCACCGGCGCCCAGGTGGTCACCCCCGACGGCGAGCTGGTCGAGCTCGGCGGGCGCGCGCCGGACACCCCGGGCTACGACCTGCTCGGCGCGTTCGTCGGCTCGGAGGGGACGCTGGGCATCGCCACCCGGGTCACCGTCCGGCTGACCCGGCTGCCCGAGTCCGTGCGTACCCTGCTCGCCGCTTTTCCCTCCACCGACCAGGCCGGCGCCGCGACCTCGGCGATCATCGCCGCCGGGGTGGTCCCGGCGGCGGTCGAGATGATGGACGCGCTGGCCATCGAGGCCGCCGAGGCGGCCGTCGCCTGCGGCTACCCGGCCGGCGCGGGCGCGGTGCTGATCGTCGAGCTGGACGGCCCCGCCGCCGAGGTCGACGCGCAGTTCGACCAGGTCACCGCGCTGTGCGAGGCGAACGGTGCCTTCGAGCTGCGGATCGCCGCCGACCCGGCCGAGCGCGCGCTGTTCTGGAAGGGCCGCAAGTCGGCGTTCGCCGCGGTCGGCCGGATCAGCCCGGACTACATCGTGCAGGACGGGGTGATCCCGCGGACCGCGCTGCCCGAGGTGCTGCACCGCATCGGCGAGGTGGCGCACGAGCACGGCGTACGGGTCGCCAACGTCTTCCACGCCGGCGACGGCAACCTGCACCCGCTCGTGCTCTTCGACGACGCCGTGCCGGGCGAGGCCGACCGGGCCGAGGAGGTCTCCGGCGCGATCATCGACCTGTGCATCGAGTACGGCGGCTCGATCACCGGCGAGCACGGCGTCGGCATGGACAAGGCCAAGTACATGCCGCGGATGTTCACCGACGACGACCTGGAGACCATGCACCTGCTGCGGTGCGCGTTCGACCCGGCCGGGCTGGCCAACCCCGGCAAGATCTTCCCGACGCCCCGGCTCTGCGGCGAGGTGCCCCGGCGGCACCGGGCCGGCGAGCCGACCCCGGCGGAGCTGTTCTGATGGCGCTCTGGAGCGACGCGACGGACACGGACACGGTGGCCGGTGTGCCGGCTCGGTTCGTCGCCGCCCCGGCCAGCACCGAGGAGGCCGCCGCCGTCCTGCACGAGGCCGCGCGCGACGACCTGGCGGTGGTCGTGCGCGGCGGCGGCACGAAGCTGGACTGGGGCATGCCGCCGCGCCGGCTCGACCTGATCGTCGACACCCGGCGGCTGACCGGGGTGGTCGAGCACGCCGCCGGCGACCTGATCGTGGTGCTGCGGGCCGGAACCCCGCTCGACGGGCTGGACCTGGCCGGCCAGCAGCTGGCCCTGGACTCCCCGGTGCCCGGCGCCACCGTCGGCGGCGCTGTCGCGACCGCCACCAGCGGCCCCCGGCGCCTGCTCTACGGCACGGCCCGCGACCTGCTGATCGGCATGACGGTGGTCCGGCCCGACGGCCGGGTCGCGCACGCGGGCGGCAAGGTCGTCAAGAACGTCGCGGGGTACGACCTGGGCAAGCTGCTCACCGGCTCGTACGGCACCCTCGGCCTGATCACCGAGTGCGCGTTCCGGCTGCACCCGCGACCTCCCGTCTCGGCGCTGGTGCTGCGGACGGCCCCGGCGGAGGAGGTCGGTGCGCTGCTCGCCGCCGTCCGGGCCGCGCAGGTGGTCCCCTCGGCCGTGGAGATCGACGCGCCGGCCGCCGGCCCGCTCACCCTGGCTGTGCTGGTGGAAGGCACCGCTGCCGGCGTCCGCGACCGTGCCGCCCGGCTGGAGAAGGTGCTCGGCGGTCAGGCCACCGACGAGTTGCCGTCCTGGTGGGGACGCTATCCGTGGGACCAGGCCGGGATGAAGCTCACCGTGCCGCTGTCGCACGTACCGGACCTGCTCTCCGCCGGGGTGGCGGTCCGCGGCTCGGCCGGCACCGGCGTGCTCTACGCCGACGTGCCGGTGGAGTCGGCGCCGACCGTGGTCGAGCGGCTGCGCGCGACCGCTGTCCGCGCGGGCGGGCACGCCGTGGTGCTCACCGCGCCGCAGCCCGTCCGGGAGCTGGTGGACATGTGGGGACCGGTGGCCGGCCTGGCCCTGATGCGCCGGGTCAAGGACCGGTTCGACCCGGGGCACCGGTTCGCACCGGGACGCTTCGTGGGAGGCATCTGATGGTCGACGCGACCTGGGGCACCGGAGAAGCACCACGCGACGTGCTCGGCCCGGTCGCCGGCGAACCGGCCTTCGACGAGCACCGGCCGCCCCGGCGGGAGCTGGTGGACGACTGCGTGCACTGCGGCTTCTGCCTGACCACCTGCCCGACGTACGTGCTGTGGGGCGAGGAGATGGACTCGCCGCGCGGACGGATCTACCTGATGAAGCAGGGCCTGGACGGCGAGCCGATGAGCGACGCCATGATCCAGCACGTGGACGCCTGCCTGGGCTGCATGGCGTGCGTGACGGCGTGCCCGTCCGGCGTGCGCTACGACCGGCTGATCGAGGACACCCGGGCGCAGGTGGAACGGCGGCACCACCGGCCGCCGCGGCAACGGTTGCTGCGGGAGGCGATCTTCGCGCTGTTCCCGTACCCGCGGCGGTTGCGGTTGTTGCGGGTGCCGTTGCGGGCGTACCAGGCCACCGGCCTGCAGCGGCTGGTCGCCCGCAGCGGCCTGCTGCCACGGCTGGCGCCCACGCTGGCCACCCTGGAGTCGCTGGCGCCGCCGCTGACCCGGGTGCCCCGGCCACCCCGCCGGATCCGGGCCCGCGGCCCGCGCCGCGCGGTGGTCGGTGTGCTGACCGGCTGCGTGCAGGGCGCGTTCTTCCCGGACGTGAACGCGGCGACGATCCGGGTGCTGGCCGCCGAGGGCTGCGACGTGGTCGTGCCCCCGGCACAGGGTTGTTGCGGGGCGCTGAGCGTGCACAACGGGCGCGACGAGCAGGCGCAGGGCTTCGCGCGCCGGCTCATCGACCGCTTCGAGCGGGCCGGCGTCGAGCGGGTGGTGGTGAACGCGGCCGGCTGCGGCTCGTCGATGAAGGAGTACGCCGACCTGCTGCGCGACGACCCCCGGTACGCCGAACGGGCAGCGACGTTCGCGGCGAAGGTCCGGGACCTGTCGGAGATGCTGGTGGAGCTGGGCCCGGTGGCCCACCGGCATCCGCTGCCGGTGACCGTCGCCTACCACGACGCCTGCCACCTCGCCCACGCCCAGGGCGTCCGGGCGCAGCCCCGGGCGCTGCTCGACGGCATTCCCGGGCTCGAGGTCCGGGAGATCGCCGACCCGGAGATCTGCTGCGGCTCGGCCGGGATCTGGAACGTGCTCAACCCGGGCCCGGCGGCCGAGCTGGGCGACCGCAAGGCCCGCGACGTGCTCGCCACCGGAGCGTCGTTGCTGGTCACGGCCAACCCGGGGTGTCTGATGCAGGTCGCGGCGTCGGTGCAGCGTCTCGGCGGCCAGATCGCACTGGCCCACACCGCCCGGGTCCTGGACGCCTCGATCCGCGGCCTGCCGGTGTCGGCGCTGCTTCAGCCGGCCAGCTCGTCCAGGTAGGCGTCCAGCTCGGCCGCCGCCGCCGGCGGGCTCAGGTGCCCGGCCAGGACGTGCACCGTCAGGCCGTCGACCACGGCGTGCAGCCGGCGGGCGGCCGACTCGGCCCCGGTGGGGACCAGTTGCCTCATCAGGTGCAGGCACAGCTCGTACATCGCGGTGAAGTGCAGGCGCTGGACCTCGGCCAGGGCCGGGTCGCCCAGGCCCAGGGTCAGGAACGCGAACATGATCGACGCCTCGGTGTGCCGTTCGGCGTCCAGCGGCATGGTCTGGGCCAGCACGGCACCGACCTGCTCACGCCGGGTGCCCGGCGGGTCGAGCCGGCGGATGCGGTCGCTCGCCCGGGCGATGACCAGCTCGCAGGCGAACGCGAGCAGCTCGTCCCGGGTGGCGAAGTAGTGCCGCAGCGCGCCCGAGGACCAGCCCGACTCGGCCGCCACCGTGCGGATGGAGACCTCGGCGACGCCGTCACGGGCGATGACCCGCCACACCGCCTCGGCGAGCTCGCGGCGGCGTTCGGTGTGATCCACGACTTTCGGCACTCGATCATTATCGCACGAGTGTGTTATCAAGGAAGCAACACAGTCGTGTGACAACGGGGAGGACGTCATGATCGCGCTGATCGTCGCGTGCGAGATCGGGTTCTGGGTGCTGCTCGGGGCCGGGCTGGCCGCCCGGTATCTGCTGCGCGCCCGCCGGCTGAGCACCGCCCTGCTGGTCGCCGTACCGCTGGTCGACGTGGTGCTGCTCGCGGCCACCGCCGTCGATCTGCGGCGCGGCGCCGAGGCCGGCTTCGAGCACGGCCTCGCCGCCGTCTACATCGGCGTCTCGCTGGCCTTCGGCCACCAGCTCACCAGCTGGGCCGACCAGCGGTTCGCCCACCGGTTCGCGGGTGGGCCCGCACCGGTACGCCCACCGCGTACCGGGCGGGCCCACGCCGCCCGCGAGCGCCGGCAGTGGCTGCGGCACTTGCTGGCCTTCGCCGTCGCCGCCACCGTGCTCGCTGTCCTCACCCTCCTCGTCGGTGACCTGAGCCGGACCGTTCCCCTGTGGGCCGTCATGGCGCCCTGGTCCGTGGCTCTGGTCATCGACTTCATCGTGGCCTTCAGCTACACCCTGTCGCCCCGTTCCTGAGCGTCATGGCTGGGTGATGGTCGGCCGGGGCGGAGTCGCCATGTTCGCCCCGATGAAGAAGCTGGGGTGCGGGGGCTGGTTGTAGGCGGTGTTCTGCCAGGCGAGCGCCAACCGGTACTGCGCGTCCTGGAGCAGGGTGGTGATCCGGCGGTCCGTGGCCGTGGGGGTGGCGTAGATCCGCAGCGCGGTGTTGTCCGCGGTCGGCCAGATCACCTCCTCCCGCCAGTCACCGAACAGGTCGCCGGAGAGCGACGGTGTCGACTTGGTGCCGTTGTTGGAGTGCACGTTCGCCGCCGTCAGCAGCCGGGTGTCGCCCGAGGTGCCGTACTTGTCGATGTGCGTGCCGTCCAGCAGCTCCCGGACCGGGTCGCCGTCCCACCAGGCCAGGAAGTTCGTCGAGCCCGGCTTGCGGGTGGTCACGACCGATCCGGTCGGGCCGCGGACGCCGTCGGCGGCCGACGACCAGGACTCCGCCCCGGCACTGCCGGACCAGATGTCGGCGGAGACGCCGCGGCCGTTGTCGCCGTTGGCCGGGGTGGACCACAACACCTGACCGGTACGGGCGTCGGCCATCCACGACGACGGCTTGCTGGCGTCCTCGTCGACCTTGAACACCTCGAGGCCGGCCCGCGCCGGGTTCAGGTCACCGACGTGCAGCGCGTCGCCGTGACCGTGGCCGGTGTTCCACAGCTTGGCCCCGTTGTCGTCGATGGCCAGCGAGCCGTAGACGATCTCGTCGCGGCCGTCGGCGTCCACGTCGGCCACCGCCAGCTGGTGGTTGCCCTGCCCGGCGGTGCCCGCGTTGGTGGAGCTGTTGCTGTCGAAGGTCCAGCGCCGGGTCAGCGTGCCGTTGCGGAAGTCCCAGGCCACCACCACGGTCCGGGTGTAGTACCCGCGGGCCATGATCAGGCTGGGCCGCTGGCCGTCGAGGTACGCCGTGCCGGCCAGGAACCGGTCGACGCGGTTGCCGTACGAGTCGCCCCAGGAGGAGACCGTGCCGCGGGGCGGCACGTAGTCGACCGTGGACAGCGCGGCCCCGGTGCGGCCGTCGAACATGGTCAGGAACTCCGGCCCGGCCAGCACGTAGCCGCTGGAGTTGCGGTGGTCCGCCGAGGCGTTGCCGATCACCTGACCGGTGCCGGAGACGGTGGCGTCGGCGGTCTTCATGGCCACCTCGGCGTCGCCGTCACCGTCGTAGTCGTAGACCTGGAACTGGGTGTAGTGCGCGCCCGCCCGGATGTTGCGGCCCAGGTTGATGCGCCACAGCCGGGTCCCGTTGAGCCGGTACGCGTCGACGTAGACCGGGTCGGTGACGCCGGACTGCGAGTTGTCCTTGGCGTTCAGCGGGTCCCACTTGAGCACGATCTCGAGCTGGCCGTCACCGTCGAGGTCGCCGACACTGGCGTCGTTGGCCGCGTACGCGGAGCCGTTCGGGTTCTGGATGGGCACGTCGAGGTAACCGTTGGCGAAGTTGAGCGCGGCACCCGAGGCGGCCTGCTCGACTCCACCGACCACGGCCCGCACGGTGTACGCCGCCCCGGCCGCGGCGCCCGCGTCGAGGTAGTTGGTCGAGGCGGTGATCGGGGTGGCGTTGACCTTGGTGGTGCCCCGGTAGACGTTGAAGCCCACGTCGGCCGGGTCCGCGGCGAGCCACCGCCAGCTGACCAGGTTGCCGCTGCCGGAGCGGACGCTGATCAGTCCGCGGTCCAGGCGCTCCATCTGCCGCCCGCCGGCGTTGGCCGGCGGCGGTGAGGTCGGCGGGGGCGAGGCGGGCGGGGGCGTGCTCGCCGGAGGCGTGCCGGCCGGCGTCGTCGGCGGGGTCGTGGTGGTGCCGCCGGTGCACGCGACGCCGTTGAGGGTGAACGCCGCCGGGTTCGTGTTGGCGCCGGTGAAGGCACCGTTGAAGCCGAACGAGGCGCTCGCGCCGGTGGCGATGGCCGCGTTGTAGCCCGCGTCGCGCACGCTGACCGCGGCCCCGGACTGGGTGACGGTGCCGCCCCACAGCTGGGTGACCGTCTGGCCGGACGGGAAGCTCCAGCCCAGCGTCCACCCGGTCACCGGGTCGCCCAGGTTGGTCACCTCGACGGCGGCGCCGAAGCCGCCCTGCCAGGTGTTGGTCACCGCGTAGGTGACCTGGCAGCCGGCCGCCGCCGAGGCGTTGACGGCCGTGAGCAACGCGGCGCCGAGCGCCACGACCCCCAGGCCGGCGAACTTGGTGATGGTGCGCATGTGATCCCCTCGCAGTGACGCCCGTCGATTGGGAGCGCTCCCAACCTTGCCGTCGGGAAATGCTCCCGTCAAGCCCTGGAAATTTATTTGAAATTAACTTTCGTAAATCTGTGCCCTATTGCTGGGAGCGCTCCCATGTCAGAATGCCGGGTATTCCTTACGCGGTTCAGCCTCCGCGCCTCTCCCCGGGAGGAATGATGAGCGGAACCCGCCTGACGGTGCCGGCCACGGTGCCGGGACGGCTCGCGGCGACAGCCGTGCTCACCGCCCGACCGGCCGCTGCGGCAGCCGGTCGCCGCAGCGCCCACACAGGCACGAACACCTGGCCGGGCGGCTTCGGCGCGCCCGTCACCGGCCCGGGCCGGAGCTTCCGGTCCGGCCGGACCGGCACCCCGTTGTGGAGCGGCGTGGTCAGCCGATCCGGCGCCGCGGTCTGCGTGTGCGACGCCGGATACAACGCGGGCATCGCGACCGGGGCATCGGTTTCAATCGGTTTCAATGGCGCACTGACCGGTGGCGACACCTCGCCATCGGCATTGCCACCGAACGGCGTCGCCCGCACCGGTGGAGTGGGCACGCCACCGTCCACTTCCGATTCCCGCCCGGCCGCCACCCCGATCGTCGGCCACCACATCGGCGCGCCGGACCGGCACGCCGGCTCGCAGCTCACCGCGATCAACCCCGTGCCGGCCTTCCGGGCCCGGTACGCCAGCCCGTACGTCGTCACCCGCGACGAAGTCCCCAACCTGAGGTGAATGTGATGTCGACGAGAAAACTCCTGGTCGCACTGGTCGCGGCGGCCGCCGTACCGATCGGGCTGCTGGCCGCGCCGGCCTCCGCTGCCGCGGGCTGCCAGGTCACCTACGCGGTGACCAGCCAGTGGCAGGGCGGCTTCGGCGCATCCGTGGCCGTGAAGAATCTGGGCGACCCGGTGACCGGGTGGACGCTGGGCTGGAGCTTCCCATCCGGCCAGACCGTCACCCAGCTGTGGAACGGCGAGGTCAGCCAGTCCGGGGCCGCGGTGACCGTCCGCAACGCCGGCTACAACGGCTCCCTGGCCACCGGCGCGTCCACGTCGTTCGGCTTCAACGGCTCCTGGACCGGCAGCAACGCGGTGCCGGCCGGCTTCACGCTCAACGGGGTCGCCTGCACCGGTGGAGTCACCACCCCGCCCACCACGCCGGCCCCGTCGACCCCGCCGCCGTCCACCACTCCGCCGCCCACGACCCCGCCGCCCACGACCCCGCCCCCGGCGGGTGGTGTGGTCAAGGTGATGGCGCTGGGCGACTCGATCACCGGGTCGCCGGGCTGCTGGCGGGCGCTGCTGTGGCAGCGGTTGCAGCAGGCCGGGCGGGCCTCCTCGGTGGACTTCGTCGGGACCCTGCCGGGGCAGGGCTGCGGCTTCGCCTACGACGGTGAGAACGAGGGCCACGGCGGCTTCCTCGCCACCAACGTCGCCGACCAGAACCAGCTGCCGGGCTGGCTGTCGGCCACCGACCCGGACGTCGTGATGATGCACTTCGGGACCAACGACGTGTGGAGCAACCGCTCCCCCGCCACGATCCTCGCGGCGTTCACCAAGCTGGTCGGCCAGATGCGCGCGTCCAACCCGGCGATGAAGATCCTGGTGGCGCAGATCCTGCCGATGACGCCCAGCAACTGCGCCGAGTGCACCCAGCGGGTGATCGACTTCAACGCGGCGATCCCGGCCTGGGCAGCAGCGACCAGCACGGCGGCCTCGCCGGTCACGGTGGTCGACCAGTGGACCGGCTTCAACACGGCGACCGACACCCCGGACGGCGTGCACCCAAACGACAGCGGCAACCGCAAGATCGCCGACCGCTGGTACCCGGCCCTGCTGGCGGCCATCTCGTAGCCGGCCCGAGATGTGGCCCGGCCCGCCACCGGGGCCGGGCCCCGAAGCGGCGGCCCCGGACCGGGCGGAGGTCCGGGGCCGCTCGGCGGTCACTCGCCGGGCACGGCCATCTCGCCCAGCTCCGACCAGTCGTCCTGCTCGACCGTCTGGCTGACGATCTTCGGGGTCGCGGCCAGGTGCGGCGGCAGGTCGTGCTGGGCCTGCTTGAAGTGGGCCGACCCCACGTGCGCCGCCCCCGCCTCGCCGTCGCGGAAGGCCTCCACCAGCACGTACTCAGCGGGGTTGTCGAGGCTGCGGGACCAGTCGAACCACAGGCAGCCGGGCTCGGCGCGGGTCGCGGCGGTGAACGCGGCCGCGATCTCCGGCCAGTTGTCGGCGTCCTCCGGCTTGATCAGGAACTTCGCGGTAATGAAGATCATCGGTGCCTGCCTCTCGTGCGTGCTCGCCGTGCCACCACGTACCCGGTCCATCTAACTCCGCGCGGCCCGCGGGGACCGCGGCGACAGGCACGTGCAGATGGTGACAAGGGGTCGCGCTGCGCCGGACCCGGCTCTTGACAGTGCGACGCGGGCGCGCGGAAGCTACGGATCTGACTTCGCCACAGCCACGGGACACTGAGCATGGACATCGGGCGGGCCGGGCAGGTCACGCAGATCGTGCTGATTCTGCTGTCGCCGACACTGATCTTCGGCGCGGTCATCTACCTGCCCCGGGCAGCGCGCGCAGTGTGGCACCGGGTGCACCCGGAGCCGGATCCGGGCCCGCTGGCCCCGCCGATCGAACAGGTCGTGGCGAACCTGCACCGCCTTCTGCACCAGCACGACGCGCTGCTGCACTCCCCTGACGTGGCGCTGCGAGCGCGGCGCCTCAAGGCGCTCGAGGCCGCCATCACGGACAGCGCTCTGGAGGCGGCCCGCGCGCTCGACGTCCCGGCACCGGACGCCCCGGGCCGGGCCGGGCTGCGACCCGCCACGCTCAGCCGGCTGCTGCGGGAGCTGGCCGCCGCCGGGCTGGTGCTGCCGCGCGGTGTCGAGCTGGTCGACGGCGACCGGCTGAGCTGAGCTGCCCGGCCGGGGCGGTGGCGGGCCCGGGCGTTTGCGAGGATGACAGCCGGAGCAGCGGTCCGGCGACAGCGAGGGGGCGGCCACGGCCAGGGAGACCGGACGCAAGGTCATCGCGACGAACAAGAAGGCGCGCCATGACTACGCGGTCCTCAAGACGTACGAGGCCGGCCTGGTGCTGGCCGGCACCGAGGTGAAATCGCTGCGCGCCGGGTACGCGTCGATCGTCGACGCGTTCGCCCAGGAGCACGAGGGCGAGCTCATGCTCTACAACCTGCACATCGCCGAGTACGGCTTCGGCTCCTGGACCAACCATGCGCCGCGCCGTACCCGCAAGCTGCTGCTGCACCGCATCGAGATCGACCGGATCCTCGACAAGCTGCGCGAGCCGGGCAACACGCTGGTGCCGCTGTCGCTGTACTTCAACGAGGGCTGGGCCAAGGTCGAGCTGGCCCTGGCCCGCGGCAAACGCGAGTACGACAAGCGCCAGACCCTGGCCGAACGCGACGCCAATCGGGAGATCGCCCGCGCGATGGGCCGCCACCTCAAGGGCCGCACCGCCCGGGCCCGCTGAGCGGGCGCGCTCAGACCCGGACGAGGTGGGTCGGGCAGCAGAAGTTCTGCGCGGTGTGCATGTCGTGCCAGTACGTCACCGGCACCGAGCTCTGCAGGCAGCCCTCATGGAAACAGCGGACCCGCAGCTTGGTGCCGTCCGGCACGTAGTCGGTGCGGCCGGGATGGCGGCGGCAGGTCGTGGTGGGCGTCAGGTCGTGCACGAAGTTGCGCCACTGACAGACCTCCTCACCGCAGACCGCCAGCCTTCCGCGTGGATGGGCGAAGCGCGGGCCGGGAACGGGCAACAGCAGGGTCACCAAACCGAGTACGGCAGAGCGCATGCCGACCACCTCCGGGTGATGGGCTCCACCTCGGACGGTACGCCGCCCCGCCACCGGTCACAACGGCCGCTCACCCGACCTCGGCAGGGGAAGCTCAGCCGCCTCGCCCGGGACGGCCGGGGCCGTCGAATGGCTCGGTGCCGGCCGGTCCGGCGCGGTCGTGCGCGAATACCGGCCCCGGCTGCGGGTCACCGGCAGCGTGACCAGCCGGATCGGTGACGGCGGCTCGGCGAACCGGCCCGGCCCCCAGCGCACCCACACCGCGACGCGGCCCTCCGCGGCCTCGGCGAGCAGCTTCTCCACCGTGCGCTTGCGGTCGGTGTGGTCCACCTCGACGACGATCGGTGGCGCGGCCGGGCGGGCCAGGGCCACGTCGAGCACCGAGTGCTGCTTGTCCATCGGCGGCGGCAGCCGGACCACGCTGGGTGCGCGCCGGTAGACGCGCCAGCCCTGGGCCAGGCCCCAGGCCGCCACCTCGTCGATGATCCGGCCGGTGACCTCGTCCTGGGTGAGGCCCGCGAACGTCAACTCCGCGAGCCGCTGTGCCAGGTCGTCCATCAGGGCAGATTAGCGGCACCCACCGACAGTCCGTCCGGGCCGGTCAGGGCCGGCCGAACCACGTCGCCAGGGCCTCGGGCAGCCCGTCGCCGGTGGTGCCTTCCCAGGCGACGTAGCAGTCCGGGCGCAGCAGCAGCGCGGCCGGCAGGCCCGGGGCGGCGGCGACGTCGACCCGGTCGGCCCACGGGCCCACGTCCAGGCGGCCGGTGGGGTCGAGCAGCAGCGGGCGCGCGGACCGGGTCAGCTCCCTCAGGCCCGGCACGTCCGGCGCCCAGCGTCCGGCGTGCGGGCCGTCGGCTCCCGGGGTCTCGTAGCGGATGTCGGCCCCGGAGATCAGCTCGGCTATGTGCCGGCGGCCCTGCGGCAGTGCCAGCAGCTCGCCGACCAGCTCGCGCAGCGCGGTCACCTCGCCGCCGGGGCCGATCAGCACGGACTGCGCCCGGGTGTGCATGGTCACCCGCCGGCCGACGGGCCGCCGCTCCGACTCGTACGTGTCCAGCAGCCCGGGCGGGGCGTGGCCGAGCACCTCCGCGGCGAGCTTCCAGCCCAGGTTGATCGCATCCTGCAGGCCGAGGTTGAGGCCGGGGCCGCCGAGGGCGGAGTGCACGTGCGCCGCGTCACCGACCAGCAGCACCCGCCCGGCCCGGTACGCCGACGCCAGCCGGGTGTTGCCGCCGACCGCGCGCCGCCGCAGGTGCGGACCGGGGCCGTCCGGGGCGTCGAGCGGCAGGTCGGCCCCGAGCACCCGGCCCGCGGCGGCGCGCAGCTCGGCGATGCTGGTCTCACCGTCACCCACGTCGTCGCCGGGCCGGTGGCGCTCCCCCACGCTGACCAGCGGCGCACGGCCGGGCATCGGCGCCCACGCGATCACGCCCTGCTCGGTACGGGTGTGCAGGAACGGCGGCAGCACCCCGAATCCCGGCACGTGCAGCGCCCCGTGGGCGTCCACCATGCTCGCCGGCACGCTGACATGCGCCGTCCGCGACACCGTGTCGTCCCTGGTCACCCCCGGGAACGCGATGCCGGCGAGCTTGCGGACCACGCTGTGCCCGCCGTCAGCGCCGACCAGGTAGGCCGCCTCGATCGGGGCCAGGCCGGCGACCTCGACCGTCACCGAGCGTCCGTCCTGGCTCAGGCCGAGGACCTCGTGACCACGGTGGATCGTCACGCCCAGCTCGGTCGCCCGCTCGGTCAGCATCTGCTCGATCCGCCGCTGCGGCACCAGCATCGTGTAGAGCGGGTTGTCCGGCAGGTCGTGCAGGTCCAGCGGGAAGGCGGCGAACGTGAACCGCGGCGTGGGGCGGGGCGGGCCGGGGCTGCCGGCGAGCCGCTCGTACAGGCCGCGCCGGTCGAGCATGCGGATGATCTGCCCGACCAGGCCGTTGGCGCGCTGCTCGGTGGTGGGCTCGGTCAGCCGTTCCAGGACCAGCGGCCGGACCCCGGCCAGGGCCAGCTCGCACGCGAGCATGAGGCCGTTCGGCCCGGCGCCGGCGATGACGACGTCGATCATGGTGAAACCCTCTTCCGGGTACGGGGCACCGGCCCGCCGGGGAACGGCGGGCTGACGCGGGGAATGTCGGGGTGGGGGCCGCTCAGGGCAGCGGCAGTCCCGCGGCGATCCGGGCGAGTGCCTCGGTGAGCAGCTCCGCCATCGACACGTGCGGGCCGGCCCGCAGGAAGTGGGCCTGGGCGACGTTGTTCGCGGCCATCACGACGGAGGCCACCAGGTGCGGATACATGTCCTTGCTCAGGTCGGTGCCGGTGCGCTCGGCGACGGCCGCGGCGACCTCGGCCTCGGCCAGCGCCCCGGCCCGCAGCAGGTCACCCTGCAGGGCCGGCTCGGCGATCATCGTGCGCACCCCGGCGGCCCAGGCCTCCTGATCGGCCACCGGATGCGCGGCGAGCTCCGGACCGGGCTCCAGCTGGGCCAGGGCCACCGCGGTGATGGCCGTCCACAGCGGTTCGTCGGCCGGGCGGGCCCGCAGCTCGTCGGCGGCGCGCCGCAGCCGGTCCAGGTGACGCGACACGATGGCATCGCCCTTGCCGGCGAAATAGTTGTTGAAGGTGCGCGGGGACACCCCGGCCGCGGCGGCGATGTCCTCCACCTTGACGTTGTCGAAGCCCCGCTCGACGGAGAGCCGGATGGCGGCCCAGCTGAGCGCGGCCCGGGTCTCGGCCTTCTTGCGCTCGCGAAGTCCCATGCCCACCACCGTAGCTGAACTTGCGGTCCACGCAAAGATGCGGAGCACGCAAGTTTCCGGGTGGGACCGATCCGGGGACCGCCGGATTCCGTACCGGTGGACGGCACCGACATGGAGGTATCACCATGCACGGAATCCCCGACGCCGGCTCCATCGACAGATCACCGCATCGGCCGCCGCCGGACTGGCCCGAGCCCGGTACCCCGCTGGCCGGCGAGGAACCGACGGTCGAGCTGCCGGTCATCACCGAGGCCATGCTCGCCGCGGCCGCTCCGACCTCGTCCCCCACCCTGGCCGGCGCCGCGCTGTCGCTCGCGCTGAACAAGCCTTCGCGGGCCCGGCGCACCCCGGCGCTGGAGCGGCGCGGTCCCCGCCCAGCGCCCCGGCCGGCGGCAACAAGACACGCCAGCTTGGACGACCTCCTGACCGGGCCACCCCCGGCCGGCCCGGCCCATGCGGGCGAACCGGCCCACGCAGCAGGCGCCACTGACCTCTTCCGCCCACTCGGCCCCGCCGGACCGACCAACGCAGCGGGCGCCCCGGACCCCACCCGATCGACCGGCCCCGACCATCCACTCGGCCGCGCCGGGGCGAGCGATCCCGCCGGACCGACTTACTTCACGCCGCCGGCCGACGGGGGCCGGCTTGATGGCGATGCCGGCGAGAACGAGCCAGCGCCGGGCGATGGGCAACCTGAGATGGGTCCGGCGCAGCCCGGTCGGGGCTGGCTGGTCGGTGCCGGAATCGCCGCCGCCGCCCTCCTGCTGACCGGCGCCGCCGTGGTGGCCCTGAGCCGCGACGGCGACCCGGGCCCCACCCCCTCCGGCTGGGGCCCGCCGGTGGCCGCCGCCCCGGCCGCCCCGCACCTGGCGACCGCTGCCCGGGACGGGCGTACCAGTGCCGGTTTCGACCTCATCGACGGCGCCGAGCGGGTCACGTTGCGGGCCGCCGACCTCGGCGACACGCTCTACCGGATCACCACGCCGGACGCCGGCGCCGTGGTGCCACGCACCGATGAGCAGGGCGGCCGGGTCCGGCTGCGCCTCGACGGCGACGCCGGGTCCGTGGACATCACCCTCAACGCAGCCGTGCGCTGGGACCTGCGGATCGCCGGCGGCGCCCAGCTGTCCACCATCGACCTCAGCGCCGGGCGGGTCGGCGGGGTGGACCTGGCCGGCGGCGCGAGCCGGATCGCCCTGAGGCTGCCGCGGCCGGACGGCACGCTGAGCGTCCGGATGTCCGGCGGGGTGAGCCTGTTCGACGTGCGCACCGCCGAGCGGACGCCGGTCCGCGTACGGGTCGGGCGGGGCGCCGGGCAGGTCACCCTCGACGGGCAGCGGCACGCCGGGGTGGCCGCCGGGCGGACGTTCACGCCGGCGAGCTGGGCCGCCGCGGTCGACCGGGTCGACGTCGACGCGGCAGCCGGGATGTCGGCCCTGACCGTCGCACCCTACTAGCCGGTAATGACAGGATGGCGGGCATGGATGTGACGCCCGCCCTCGCCCGTGAGGCCTGGCGGCTCGCCGAGCCGCTGCACGCGATGATCTATTTCGCCCCGGAGATGCGGGAGCGCTTCGCGGCGCTCGGCGTGCCCGCCGGCGTCGAGTACTTCGCCTCCCGGGGTGCCGCCTTCGGCCCGGTCGGTCCCGGGCCCGTGGTGGCCACGTTCTACAACTTCCACCCCGGCCTGGTGGCGCGGGCCCTGCCCGCGGCCTGGGAGATCGTGTCGCCCGCGGCGGCGGTCGCGGCCCGGCTCGACGCCGCCGACGCGGCGCTGGTCCGGGGACTGGGCGACGTCGTGAAGAGCCCGGAGGTGGCCGAGGCCGCGGAGCTGGCCCGGCGGGCGGCGGAGTCGGCGATCGCGTACGCGGCGGGACGGCCCCTGTTCGCCGCGCACGCGGGTCTCGAGTGGCCGCAGGCACCGCACCTGGTGCTGTGGCATGCCCAGACGCTGCTGCGTGAGTTCCGCGGTGACGCGCACGTGGCGGCGCTGCTGGTGGCCGGGGTGAGCGGGTTGCAGTCGATCATCCTGCACGCGGCTTCGGGCCAGGCCAACGGCACGTTCCTGCGGGCCAGCCGGGGCTGGAGCCGGCAGGAGTGGGCCGACGAGGAGAACGCGCTGCGGGAACGGGGCCTGCTCGCCGGTGAGGAGCTCAGTGACGAGGGCCGGTCGTTGCGGGACGGTCTCGAGGCGGACACCGATCGGCTGGCCGCTCCGGCGTACCAGGTGCTCGGGGCCGACGGCGCGGCGCGGCTCGCGGAGCTGGCGCGGCCGCTCAGCCGGACTCTGGTCAAAGCGGGCTTTCTGAGCGCGGCGGCCCCGCCCCGGAAGTGATCCCGGTCGCAGCCGGCCGGACGCTGTTGCCAATAGTTTGCAACTGCCACGGTGACCCATATGCTGATCGAGGCGTGCCCGCGGCCGGAGGGGGATCCATGGACGTCCAGACGATGCACATCGCCAACGGGATCGTGAACGGCCCGGTGTCGGCGATCTTCGCCGCGTTCGCCGCCCTCGCCCTGGCGTTCTGCGCGTGGCGGGCCCGGGCCGACCTCGACGACCGGCTGGCCCCCATGGCCGGCCTGGTCGCGGCGTTCATCTTCGCCGTGCAGATGCTCAACTTCCAGGTGCTGCCCGGCGTCTCCGGCCACCTGCTCGGCGGCACCCTGGCCGTGGTCCTGGTCGGACCGTGGGTCGGCGCCCTGTGCGTGTCCACCGTGCTGATCATCCAGTGCCTGCTGTTCGCCGACGGCGGCCTGACCGCCCTCGGGCTCAACATCACCAACATGGCGATCATCGGCACCGCCGCCGGTTACCTGCTGGTCGCCGGCCTGCTGCGGGTGCTGCCCAAGACCCCGTCCGGGCTCGGCGCGACCGCGCTGATCGCCTCGATCGCCGGCGTGGTGGCCGCCTCGCAGGGCTTCGTGTTCGAGTACTGGCTCGGCGGCACCACCCAGCTCTCCCTGCCCTGGGTCTCCGGCACGATGGCCGGCACCCACGTGCTGATCGGCATCGGCGAGGGCCTGATCGCGGCGACCACCGTGGCCACCGTGGCCAAGGTCCGGCCGGACCTGGTCTACGCACTGCGCCGCTTCCGCACTCCACCGGCGCCGGTCGCGGCCACCCCGGCCGAGGCGCCCGCCACTGTCTCGGGAGGCCAGGCATGACCCGGCGACTCGGCTGGTTCCTGGCCGGCGGCCTGCTCGTCGCCCTGCTGCTGGCCGGCGTGGTCAGCAGCTTCGCCTCCAGCAGCCCGGACGGTCTGGACGCGACGGCCCGCGAGGGTTGCACCTTCGACTCCCACGGCGAGATCACCGGCGGCACCTGCATGCTTCAGCGGGAGCAGGACCACCAGCTCGCCGACAGCCCGCTGGCCGGCTACGGCATCCGCGGCATCGACAACCCGTACCTGTCGACCGGGCTGGCCGGGGTGCTGGGCGTGCTGGTGACGTTCGCCATCGGCGGCGGCGTCTTCTGGCTCGTCCGCCGGCGCAGCACCGAGAAGGTCTGATGGGCGCGGGCCACGCCCATCCGCTGCACCTGGACCGTCCGAGCCCGGTGCACGCCCTGGCCCCCGAGGTGAAAATCCTCGCGACGCTGCTGTTCACCATCGTCGTGGTGGCCACCCCGCGCACCGAGTTCGCCGCCTTCGGCGGTTACGCCCTGCTGCTCGCGGCGGTGGCGGTAGCGGCCCGGGTGCCGCTGCCGTGGCTGGCCAAACGCGCCACCATCGAGCTGCCGTTCGTCGTGCTCGCCGTTGCGCTGCCGTTCGCCGGGCACGGCGAGCGGATCACCTGGCTCGGCATGTCGCTGTCCGTCGACGGGCTCCACGGCGCGTGGAACATCGTCGCCAAGGGCACCCTGGGCGTGGTCGCCTCGCTGCTGCTGGCGGCCACCACCACCATGCGTGACCTGATCCTGGGCCTGGACCGGCTGCACTGCCCGCGGGTCTTCACCCAGATCGCCACGTTCATGCTGCGCTACCTGGACATCCTGGCCGACGACGCACGGCGGATGCGCATCGCCCGGCTCTCGCGCGGCTACGATCCGCGGTTCCTGTGGCAGGTCAAGGCCTTCGCGGTCGGCGTCGGGGCGCTGTTCCTGCGGGCGTACGAACGCGGCGAGCGGGTGTATCTGGCCATGGTCTCCCGCGGCTACGACGGACGGCTCCCCCGTCCCGAGGGGGGCGCCGCGACGACGGCCGACTGGGCGACCTCGGCCGTGCTGCCCGCCGCGGCCGCCGCCATCGCCCTCACGGCGGTGCTGGCGTGAGCCTCGAGATCGCCGGCCTCACCTACGCCTACCCGGACGGCAGCGTCGCGCTGCGCGGTGTCGACCTCAGCGTCGGCGCCGGGGACCGGGTCGCGCTGCTCGGGCCCAACGGCGCCGGCAAGACGACCCTGGTCCTGCACCTCAACGGCATCCTGCACGGCGGCGCCGGCACGGTCGACGTCGGCGGGCTGCGGGTGGACGCGCGCGACCGGGCCCGGCTGGCCGAGATCCGCCGCCGGGTCGGCATCGTCTTCCAGGACCCCGACGACCAGCTCTTCATGCCGACCGTCGCCGAGGACGTCGCCTTCGGGCCGGCCAACCTCGGGCTGCGCGGCGCCGAGCTGCGGGCCCGCGTCGACGAGGCGCTGGAAGCCGTGGACATGGCCGCGCACCGCGACCAGGTGCCGCTGCACCTGTCGTTCGGCCAGCGCCGCCGGGTGGCGGTGGCCACCGTGCTGGCGATGCGGCCCGAGCTGCTGGTGCTGGACGAGCCCTCGTCCAATCTGGACCCGGCGAGCCGCCGGGAACTGGCCGAGATCATCGAACGGCTGCCGGTGACGGTGCTGATGGTGACGCACGACCTGCCGTACGCGCTGCAGCTGTGCCCGCGCTCGGTGATCCTCGACGACGGCCGGATCGTGGCCGACGCGCCGACCGCCGAGCTGCTGGCCGACGACGAGCTGCTCCGGGCGCACCGGCTGGAGCTGCCGTTCGGCTTCCACCCGGTGCGCCCCTGACCCGGCTCAGCCCAGGCGCTCGACGACGGTGGCGTTGGCCGTACCGCCGGCCTCGCACATGGTCTGCAGCCCGTAGCGTCCCCCGGTGCGTTCCAGCACGCCCAGCAGGGTGGTCGTCAGCCGGGCGCCGCTGGCGCCCAGCGGGTGACCGATGGCGATCGCGCCGCCGTCGACGTTGACCTTCGCCGGGTCGGCGCCGGTCTCGGCCAGCCAGGCCAGCACCACCGAGGAGAACGCCTCGTTGACCTCGAACGCGTCGATGTCGGCCAGGGCCAGGCCGGCCCGGGCCAGCACCTTGGCGGTCGCCGGGATGATGCCGGTCAGCATCATGATCGGATCGTCACCGACGGCCGTCGCGGTGTCCACCCGGGCCCGCGGTCGCCAGCCCCGCTGCCGGGCGATCTCGCTGGTGGTGACCAGCAGCGCGGCGGCGCCGTCGTTGACGGGACTGGAGTTGCCGGCGGTGACCTTCCACTCCTGGTCGCCGAAGCGCTGCGCCCACCGTTCGTCGGCGAAGGCCGGCCGCAGCCCGGCCAGCGTCTCGACCGTGGTGCCGGGCCGGATCGTCTCGTCGACCTCGAGCCCGGCCAGTGGCGCGACCTGGCCGGCGAACCAGCCCTGCTTCCACGCCTCGGCCGCCCGCTGATGGCTGGTCCCGGCGAACTCGTCGAGCTGCCGGCGCGACAGACCCCAGCGGCGGGCGATCAGCTCGGCGCTGATCCCCTGCGGGATCAGCCCGCCGGGATAACGCTCCGCGACCGCGGGCCCGCCGACGAACGCCCGCGCGCCGTCGACCAGGGCGGAGCTGCCGATGGGTACGCGACTCATCGACTCGACCCCGGAGGCCACCACGATGTCGTAGGCGCCCGCGACGACCCCCTGGGCGGCGAAGCTCAACGCCTGCTGGCTGCTGCCGCACTGCCGGTCGACGGTGGTGCCGGGCACGGACTCGGGGAAGCCGGCGGCGAGCACGGCCAGCCGGGTGTTGTTGGTGCTCTGCTCGCCGACCTGACCGACCGTGCCGCCGATGACGTCGTCGATCTCGGCCGGGTCGAGCCCGTCGAGCCGGGCGGTGACGGCCCGCAGGACGTGGGCGTGCAGGTCGACCGGGTGGATCTCCGCGTAGGCGCCGCCGGGCTTGCCCTTGGCCACGGGTGTGCGTACCGCTTCGACGATGACCGCATCGCGCATGTCGTGCCCTCCCCATCGAGTGACGGACCGATCGGTCCGATCCTAAGGGCTATGCGGACCGATCGGTCCGTTACATTGGCCACATGGCCCGTACGGCAGCACCCGGCACCCGCGCCCGCATCGTCTCGACGGTGGCCCCGCTCTTCTACAGCCAGGGCGTCCGCGCGGTCGGCATGGCACAGATCGTCGCCGCGGCGGGCTGCGGCAAGAACCTGCTGTACTCGCACTTCCCGGGCAAGAACGAGCTGGTGGCGGCGTACCTGTCGGCGGTGAGGGCGGAGCGGGAGCGGTCGACCGAGCGGGCGCTCGCGGCAGCCGGCGACGGGCGGGCGGCGGTGGTCGCTCTGGTCGCCGAGATCGCCGACCGGGTACGGGAGCCGGACTTCCGGGGGTGCGCCATGCGTAATTACCTGACCGAGTTCCCGGCGGAGGACGACGAGCCGGGGCGGATAGCTCGGGAGTATCTGGCGTCGTCGCGGGCCCGGGTCGATGAGCTCGTACGGGCCGCGGGCGGGTCGCCGGTGCTGGCCGATCGGGTCTGGCTGGTCATCGAGGGCCTGTACGCGGTGGCGGGCCGGCCGGACGCCGCCCAGCAGGCCGAGGTGGCGGTCGCCATGGTCAAGGACCTCGTCACAGCTGCCTAGAACGCCGTTCCGGCCATTGGGCGCCGGGCGCACCGTGCTGATCCACTCACCCCGTAAAGCATCCTAGGTACTGGGTTGAAAGAAGACCATGCGGCTGACACCGAGCGATTTGCTGGAGCCGTCAGGCGGTTCCGTCCTCCTGGACAGGCTGGGGAATCCGGGCCAGTCCCGCCCTGATCCGGGCTGTCTTCACCGCCTGCTGGAGCGTCACGATGTCGTAAGCCCCGTAGTGCCGGCTCCCGTTGATGAAGAACGTCGGCGTGCCGGAGACGCCGCTCAGGTCGGCCGAGTCCACGTCGTCGGTGACCCGTTGCGCGTGCCGGTGGTCCATGAGCTCGTCGTGGAAGCGGTCCGTGTCCAGGCCGAGCTGGTCGGCGTACCGGAGCAGGTCCATGATCTTGAGATGGTCCTGGTGGGCCAGCAGCAGGTCGTGGAACTCCCAGAACTTGCCCTGACCGGCCGCCGTCTCCGCGGCTTCGGCGGCCAGCCGCGCCTGCGGGTGGACGTCCGGGAGCGGCAGGTGCCGCCAGACGTAGCGCAGATCCGTGTCGGTGATCAGGTCGCGGACCGCCGGTTCGGCCTGGCCGCAGTACGGGCATTGGAAGTCGCCGTACTCGACGACCGTGACCGAGGCGTCCTGCGGCCCGCGCACGTGATCGCGCTCGGGGTCGACGGCCGGGATCAGGTCGATCAGTTCCTCGGTGTCGCCGAGCATGGCCCGGGCCCGGCGTTGCGGGGCCAGCATCCGGGTCGCGCGGAAGACCGCCCAGGTGATCAGGGACGCGCCGGCCGCCGCGGTCAGCACACCGATCTTCGCCTCGGCCAGCTCGGGCCCCTCGAACGCCAGCGCCGCGATCAGCAACGACACGGTGAAGCCGATGCCGGCGATCGTGCCGCTGCCGAGCACCGCCGCCCAGCCGACCGTCGGGCGTACCCGGCCACCGGTCGCCCCCGTGAGCAGTGCGGACACCCCGACCACCGCGACCGGCTTGCCGATCAGGTAGCCCAGGATGACGCCCCAGGTCACCGGGGAGGTGAACGCCCGGCTGAGGAAGCTGCCGTCGATCGCGATGCCCGCGTTGGCCAGGCCGAACAGAGGCACGATCACGTAGCTCGACCACGGGTGGTAGACGCGCTGGAGGCGGTCGTTGGGCGAGAGTGTCTCGGTCAGCCCGCGCGCGGCGGTACGGGCCAGCTCCGGCGTCGGTTGCTCGCGGAACAGCTTGAAGAGCCCGGTGGCGGCTTCGAGGTTCTCCCGTACCGGGGTGTAGGCCACCGCCGTGAGGCCCATCGCCAGGCCGGCCACCACCGGGTCGACGCCGCTGGCCAGCATGGCCGCCCAGAGCACCAGCCCCACGACCGCGTAGCTGAAGGCGCTGCGGACGCCGAACGTGCGCAGCAGCAGCCACACGCCGAAGGCCGCGCCGGCGATCAGCAGCGGCATCATGGCGATGTCCTCGCTGTAGACCACCGCGATGACCAGCAGGGCGACCAGGTCGTCGACCACGAAGACGGTGAGCAGGAAGACCCGGGTCGAGTCGGGCACACCCCGGCCGACCAGGGCGAGCAGGCCCAGCGCCAGCGCCGTGTCGGTGGACATGGCGATGCCCCAGCCGTGCGCGCCCGGGCCGCCGTGGGTGACGGCCAGATAGATCAGCACCGGGATCAGCATCCCGACCAGCCCGGCGGCGCTGGGCAGCAGGAAACGCCGCCGGTCACGCAGGTCGCCGAGGTCGAACTCGCGCCGCGCCTCCAGACCCACCACCAGGAAGAACAGCGTCATGAGCCCGCTGTTGATCCAGGTCCGCAGGTCCTCGGTGATCCCCATGGCACCGAACCGCACCGAGAAATCGGTGCGCCACACCGCGTCGTACGACGCGGTGTCGACGTTGGCCCAGACCAGCGCGGCGGCGATGGCCGCGACGAGCACCCCGGCACTGCCCGATTCGGTACGCAGGAACGCCCGCAGCGGCGCCCCGAGCCCCCGCGTCCACTGCGTGCGTCCCCGCATCCCACCCGACGTAGTCACGGCACCAGCCTGGTCATCGGCGCGCCCCGGGGCAAGATCCGGGTCCGGCGCGGTCGTTTACGACCGGGCCGGTTGCGGTATGCGACAGGGTCATGACGCAGGAGACGGCACCGCGCGAGCGTACGTTCTTCGGTCAGCCACCCGTGCTGGCCAACCTGTTCGGAGTCGAGCTGTGGGAACGGTTCTCGTTCTACGGCATGCAGGGCATTCTGCTGATCTACCTCTACTACTCCGCGGCCGACGGCGGGCTGGGCCTGTCCGAGCAGACCGCCGCGAGCATCGTGGGCGCGTACGGCGGTTCGGTCTATCTGGCCACGATCATCGGCGCCTGGGTGGCCGACCGGCTGCTCGGGCCGGAACGGGTGCTGTTCGCCAGCGCGGTCCTGGTGATGGCCGGGCACATCAGTCTCGCCGCCCTGCCCGGGCTGACCGGGGTCACCGTGGGGCTGATCCTCATCGCGATCGGCAGCGGCGGGGTCAAGGCCACCGCCACGTCGCTGGTGGGCGGCCTGTACGACGAGCACGACGAACGCCGCGACGCCGGCTTCTCCCTGTTCTACCTGGGCATCAACCTCGGCGCCCTGGTCGGCCCGCTGCTGACCGGGCTGCTGCAGAAGAACTGGGGCTTCCACGCCGGATTCGCGCTGGCCGCGGTCGGCATGGCGATCGGCCTGATCCAGTACACGCTGGGCCGCAAGCGGCTCACCGGCGACGCCCGGGTCGTGCCCAATCCGCTGCCGCCGCAGCGCCGCCTGCCGGTGGCGCTGCTCGTCGCCGCGGCGGTGGTGGCGATCGTGGTGCTGGCCCTGACCGGTGTGCTGCGGGCCTCGGCGCTGTCGAACGTGGTCATCGTGCTGAGCGCCGTCGCGGCGGTCGCCTACTTCGTGGTCATCCTGCGCAGCCGGCGGATCACCGACGTGGAACGCCGCCGGGTGTACGCGTTCATCCCGCTGTTCGTGGCCAGTGCGGTGTTCTGGTCGCTGTACCAGCAGCAATTCACCGTCGTGACGATCTACTCCGACCAGCGCCTCGACCGGAACCTGTTCGGCTGGGAGATGCCGGTGTCCTGGGTGCAGTCGATCAACCCGGTCTTCATCATCGTGCTGTCCGGGGTCTTCGCCGCTCTGTGGACCCGGCTCGGCCCGCGCCAGCCGGGAACGCCGATCAAGTTCGCCGCCGGCACCGCGATCATGGGTGTGGCGTTCCTGCTGTTCCTGCCCCTGGCCGGCGGCGGCCCGAACAGCGCCCCGCTGCTCGCCCTGGCCGGCATCCTGCTGGTCTTCACCGTCGCCGAGCTGCTGCTGTCCCCGGTCGGGCTGTCGCTGTCGACCAAGCTCGCCCCGGCGGTGTTCCACACCCAGATGGTGGCGCTGTTCTTCCTGTCGGTGGCGCTGGGCACGGCGGCCTCGGGCACCCTCGCGAAGTACTACAGCGAGGACCACGAGACCGCGTACTTCGGCATCCTGGGCCTGGTCGCGATCGCCATCGGGGCCGCCCTGGCCCTGGCCGCCCGGCCGATCAGCCGGCTGATGAGCGGTGTGCGCTGACCGGGCACGGCTCCTGTCCTGTCGGCAGGACGGACTAACCTGGCGGCATGACGAATGCGACCCGGACCCGCGGCGCGCTCGGCGTCGTCGAGCAGTGGCTGACCGCCGTCAACGCTCGCGACGGCGGTCGCGTGGAGTCCCTGAGCCAGGAGCAGGTCGACATCGTGGGACCGCGCGGGCGCGGCAGCGCTCCCCGCGCGGTGCTGCGCGAGTGGCTGGGCCGTTCCGGCTTCTCGTCGCAGCCGGTGCGCTGGTTCTGCGGCGGCGACGGCCTGGTCGTGGTCGAGCAGGACGCCACCTGGCACGACCCGGCCACCGGTGAGCCGCAGGACAGCTTCCGGATCGGTTCGCTGTTCCGGGTCGAGGACGGCCGGGTGGCCCGCTACGAACGCTTCGACGACGGGGTCGCCGGAGCGCTGGCCGCAGCGGGCCTGGACGCTGACCGGGACGAGGTGACCCGCCCGGTCAGCCCTTGACCGCCCCGGCGGTGAGCCCGTTGACGATGTAACGCTGCAAGAACTGGAAGACCAGCACGGTCGGGACCGCCGTGAGCAGGGTGCCCGCGCAGAACATCCCGAAGTTGTTGTTGCGCTCCCCCGCCACCAGGCCGTACATGCCGACCGACAGGGTCTTGGCGCCGGTGTCGGTCAGGAAGACGTTGGCGATCAGGAACTCGTTGATCGTGCCGATGAAGGCCAGCAGGCCGGTCACCGCCAGGATCGGTGCGACCAGCGGCAGCAGGATCCGGAAGAACGTCTGGGCGTGCGAGGCGCCGTCCATCGTGGCCGACTCGTCCAGCTCCCTGGGCACCGTGTCGAAGAAGCCCTTCATCAGCCAGGTGTTCACCCCCAGCGCCCCGCCCAGGTAGAGCAGGATCAGGCCCCAGGCCTGGTTGAAGCCGATGGCCGGCCACAGGTCGGTGATGGTGGAGAACATCAGGAAGATCGCCACGATGGCCAGGAACTGCGGGAACATCTGGATCAGCAGCAGGGCCAGCAGGCCGGTCCGCCGGCCGCGGAAACGCATCCGGCTGAAGGCGTACGCGGCCAGCGCCGACAGGAACACCGACGCCAGTGCCGACACGCCGGCGATCAGCACGGAGTTGCCGAACCAGCGGGCGAAGTCCGTGTCGGCCAGCAGGTTGCCGACGTTGCCCAGCGACGCCCCGGTCGGCACGGCCGCGGTCGACGACAGCGTGCCCAGCGGGTTGAGCGCCGCCGACACCACGAACACGATCGGGAACAGCGAGAAGATCAGGGCCAGCACGGCGACCCCGTGCCGCCAGCCGACCCGGGTCAGCCACTTGCTCATGAGTAGACCTCTTCCTGGCGGCGGGTCCGGCGGAAGCTGACCGTGGAGATCACCGCGACGATCACGAAGATGAAGATGGACACCGCCGCGGCGAAGCCGTACTGGGCGCCGGAGCCACCGAAGGCCAGCCGGTAGGTGTAGGTGATCAGCAGGTCGGTGGCGCCGTTGGCCGGGTTGTCGGCCGGGAACGGCGCGCCGTCGGTGGTCAGGTAGATCGCGTTGAAATTGTTGAAGTTGAACGCGAACGACGAGATCAGCAGCGGCGTCAGCGCCACCAGCAGCAGCGGCAGGGTGACCCGCTTGAGCGACTGCCACGGCGAGGCCCCGTCGATCCGGGAGGCCTCGGACAGCTCCGGCGGGATCGCCTGCAGCGCCCCGGTCGCGACCAGGAACATGTACGGGTAACCGAGCCACAACTGCACCAGGATCACCGCGATCCGGGCGGACGTGGCCCCGCCGAACCAGTCCACGTCCAGCCCGAACAGGTTGTTGATCAGCCCGAAGTCGGTGTTGAACATGTCCCGCCAGACCAGCAGCATCGCAAACGACGGCATCGCGTACGGCAGCACCAGCAGGGTGCGGTAGAGGCCCCGGCCGCGGACCCGTGGCGAGTGCAGGGCCAGCGCACAGCCCAGGCCGAGCACGAAGGTCCCGCCGGTGGAGGCCAGGGCGAAGATCAAGTTCCAGATCAGGGTACGGGCGAACGGGCCGGCGATCGCCGCGTCGGTGACCAGCCGGGTGAAGTTGCTCAGCCCGACACCGACCCGCCAGCCCTGGGCCAGCCGCTCACCGTCGGCCGCCACGAACGCGCCGGCCTTCTCGTCCGCGGTCCAGGTCCGGCCGGTGGTGGTGTCCCGCACACAGTCGCAGCCGGCGTCGTACGCCCGCCCGGCCTTGCCCTCGTACGCCCGCGACAGTCCCTGCGAGCGGATCGCCCCGCCCGCGGTCGGCACGGCCAGGTCGGTGATCTCCTGGCTGCGGGCGCTGGCCTGACCGCCGTTGAGCAGCGTGTAACCCGCGGCGGCGGTGACCCGGCCGGTCGCGGTCACGGTGACGTCACCGGCCGGGAGCGCCTTGAGCCCCTCACCGGTCCCGGCCGAGACAACCTTGGTCGCCGGGTCGGTCACGAGGAACGTCAGCGGCCCGGTCGCGGGATCGCCGGTGGTGGCGACCGTCAGCGCGTACTCGGTCGAGCCGGGCACCCGGGTGACCGACGCGGTCTGGATGGCCACGACGGCCTCGCGCTTGTCGCCGCGGTGCCCGTCGCTGAAGTTGGTGAACGCGGTCGCCGCCGTGTACGCCACCGGGAACAGCTGGAAGACGATGAGGAACAGGGTGCCGGGCACGAGGTACTTGGCGGGCACCCGCCGGCGGCCGGTGTACAGGTAGAGCAGTCCGGCGGTGGCGGCCAGCAGCACGGCCAGGCCGATCCAGGCCCGCTCGGCGATCAGCGGGAACGCCGCCCAGACGGCGAGCCCGGCGACCAGCCCGAGCAGGGCGATCTTGACGAGGGGGCCGGCGAGGCCGTCCCGGCCGGGGCGCGGGGCCTCGGCCGGGACGGTCTCCCGCTCCAGAAGAGCAGTCATTGCTGAGCCACCTTCGTCATGCCCTCCCGGCCCTCACCGTCACGGCCGTCGGCAACTCCCGCCGGGCGAGTTTCGGTGCAGTCGGTCATGACTTGATCTGGCCCGTGATCGTCTTGGCCGCGGCGGTCAGCGCTGTCTTGGGGTCGGCGCCGCCGACCACTGCGGACTCCGCCTTGCTGAACGGGTCCCAGACCGAGGCCATCTCCGGGATCGCCGGCAGCGGCACCGCGTTCTTGCCGGCCTCGACGAACTTGGCCAGGTCCGGGTCGGCCCCCTTGACCTGGTCGTAGGCCGCGGTGAGAACCGGCGGGCGGGGCTCGGCCTGGTAGAGCGCCACGGCCAGCTCCGGCGTGGTGACGTAGTTGGTGACGAACTCCTGCGCCAGCGCCTTGTTCTTGCCCTTGGCCGCGACGTAGAACGACTGCACACCCAGGAACGGCTGGGCCGGCTTCGCGCCGGCGAAGCCGGGAACCGCCGAGATGTCGTACGCGATCTTGGCCTTCTTCACGTCGGTGACCGCCCACGGCCCGGAGACCAGGTACGCGCACTTGCCCGCGGTGAAGGTGGCGATGGAGTTCTCCACGGTGATCGACCGCTTCAGGGCGCCGTCGCCCTTCTCGCCGAGCGCCCGGATCTTCTGGAAGGCGGCGATCGACTCGGGCTTGGCGATGCCGAGGTCGTTCTTGTCGTAGTCGCCGTTGGCCCCGGTGCCGAACAGGTAGCCGCCGGCCGAGCTGAACAGCGGGTACGCGTGGTAGGCGTCGCCGTTCTGTCCCACCTGGAGGCAGAGCAGCTCGCTCGCCTTCTTGCCGGCCCGCAGCTTCTTGGCCTGAGCGACCAGATCCTCCATGGTGGCCGGGGCCTCGGGCGCGAGCTCGGTGTTGCGGATCAGCGCCAGGTTCTCGGTCGCGTACGGCACGCCGTAGACCTGGCCGTTGAAGGTGACCGCCTTGACCGCGTTCGGCGCCAGGCCCTGCTGCTGGTCGGCGGTCAGCTGCACCGGGTCGATCGCGCCGTTCTGCACGAGGTTGCCGATCCAGTCGTGCGCGCCGACCATCACGTCGGGCCCGCTGCCCTGCTGCGAGGCGGTGACGAAGGTGGTCTGCTGGTCCTTGGAGATGGCCTGCACCTCGACGGTGACGCCGTTCTCCTGGCCGAACTTGTCGGCGAAGGGCTTGAGAGCGGCGGCGCGCTTGTCGTCGCCCCAGATGACCAGTTTGCCGCCGGCCCCGGCGGGTGCGGCGGAGGAAGGGGTTTCGGGGTCGTCGCCGCTGCTGCTGCAGCCCGTGGCGGCGAGCGCCAGGGCGAGAGCGGTGACGACACCCGCGGTACGGATGCGCATGATCTTCTCCTATCGGGCACAGCACAGCGCCCGAAGAGGTGGCACGGACATAAAGGGGGAACCGGAAGCAAGGCCCCCATAGGCCCAGCTCGGCTGTTGCGGGGACGTTAGCAAGGGATTACTGGCAATGGAAGACCTTGCAATGCTTCCGCAAGAAGTTCCAGACGCGGTTCGTCGCCGATCCCGCATCGCGGACGGCTCTATAGTGACGCCCATGCGCGCACGTTTGTCCGACATCGCGCGCCAGGCCGAGGTCAGCGAGGCGACGGTGTCGCGGGTCCTCAACGACCGGCCCGGCGTCTCCACCGAAACCCGCCAGGCGGTGCTGACCGCCCTCGATGTGCTGGGCTACGAGCGGCCCGAGCGGTTGCGCAAGCGCAGCGCCGGGCTGGTCGGCCTGATCGTGCCGGAGCTGGAGAACCCGATCTTCCCGGCCTTCGCGCAGACCATCGAGTCGGCGCTGTCGCAGAGCGGCTTCACGCCGGTGCTGTGCACCCAGACGCCGGGCGGGGTCACCGAGGACGAGTACGTGGAGATGCTGCTCGACCGCCAGGTGTCCGGCATCGTCTTCGTCTCCGGCCTGCACGCCGACACCACCGCCGACCACGAGCGCTACCGCCGCCTGGTGCAGCGGCCGCTGCCGATCGTGCTGATCAACGGGTACGCCGAGGGCCTGGACGCCCCGTTCATCTCCTGCGACGACCGGCTGGCCGGTGAGCTGGCGGTCTCCCACCTGGTCGCGCTCGGGCACACCCGGATCGGCTTCGTCTCCGGCCCGGACCGCTTCCTCAACGTGCAGCGCAAGCTGGCCGGCTACCGCGCTGCCATGCGTCGCGAGCTGGGCGCCGGCGACCGCGAGCTGGAGGAGCTGGTGGCCCTGACCCTGTTCGGCGTCGAGGGCGGCGAGGTGGCGGCGGGCCAGCTGCTCAGCCGGGGGGCGACCGGCATCGTGTGCGGTTCGGACCTGATGGCCCTGGGTGCCATCCGGGCCGCCCGCCGGCGCGGCCTGAGTGTGCCCCGCGACGTCTCGGTGGTCGGCTTCGACGACTCGCCGCTGATCGCGTTCACCGACCCGCCGCTGACCACGCTGCGCCAGCCGGTGGCGGCGATGGGCAACGCGGCGATCCGCCAGCTGGTCGACGAGATCAACGGCCACGGCGCGCCGCGCTCGGAGTACGTCTTCTCCCCCGAGCTGGTGGTGCGTGGCTCGACCGCCATCCACAAGGCCGGCCGGGCCGCCGAGAGCGTTGACGTCCCCGCCGCGTAACGCTTGTTAAGTTGATCTTTGAAAGTTCTTGCCGGTGCAACGACCTGCGAGAACGCTGCTGGCCTGCTCTTTTTCCGCGCCGCCACCTTGATCAACTGTCTTTACTGCAAGGAGAACACCCCGGAATCCGGCAATCCAGGCGCTTGCATCGAGAGCGGTCGCTTTACCAGTGGGAAACACTCTGATAACTTTCCGGCACTTGCGCAAGAAGTTTCACGGTGCCGTCCCCCGCCGTCCCGCTCCTCGCGTCCCCTGGAGGTCTCCATGCGTACCCGTCAGGTTGTCGCCGCCGCGACGACCGCCGTCCTGGCCACGGCCCTGCTGGCCGTCGGCGTCGTCCGCGACGCCGGGAACGCCGAGGCGTCCACCGTCTCGCCCGGCGCCAAGGACGTCATCGTGCACCTCTTCGAATGGCCGTGGGCCTCGGTCGCGAACGAGTGCACGACCACGCTGGGCCCCAAGGGCTTCGGCGGCGTGCAGGTCTCGCCACCGCAGGAGCACGTGGTGCTGCCGGGCAGCGGCTATCCGTGGTGGCAGGACTATCAGCCGGTCAGCTATCAGCTCACCACCCGCCGCGGCGACCGCACCGCCTTCGCGAGCATGGTGCGGACCTGCCACGCCGCGGGCGTCAAGATCTACGTCGACGCGGTCGTCAACCACATGGCCGGCGGCGCGTCCACCGGCACCGGCAGCGGCGGCAACGGCTACAGCCACTACGCCTACCCGGCGGTGCCCTACGGCACCGACGACTTCCACCACTGCGGGCGCAACGGCAACGACGACATCGCCAACTACGGCGACAAATGGGAAGTGCAGAACTGCGAGCTGGTCGACCTGTCCGACCTCAAGACCGAGTCCTCGTACGTGCGCGGCAAGCTCACCGCGTACCTCAACGACCTGGTCGGGCTGGGCGTCGACGGTTTCCGGGTGGACGCGGCCAAGCACATGCCGGCCGGCGACATGTCGGCGTTCATCGCGCCGGTCACCGGCGACCCGTACGTCTTCTCCGAGGTGATCGAGGGCGGCGCCGGTGAGCCCGCGCCCGAGGAGTACGCCGGCTTCGGCGATGTCACCGAGTTCCGCTACGGGGACGTGGTGGGCGGCGCGTTCCAGAACGGCAACCTGGCCGGCCTGAACAACCTGGCGAGCTCGATGCGGCTCAGTTCCGGTGACGCGGTGGCCTTCGTGGACAACCACGACACCCAGCGCAACGGCCGGGCCAAACTGACCTACAAGAACGGCTCCGCGTACGCGCTGGCCGAGGCTTTCATGATCGCCTGGCCGTACGGGGTCCCGCAGGTCATGTCCAGCTTCTCCTTCTCCGGGCCGGACGCCGGGCCGCCCGCCGCGAGCAACGGCACCACCAACCAGGTGAGCTGCGGCAACGGCTGGGAGTGCGAGCACCGCTGGCGCACCACCGCCAACATGGTCGCGCTGCGCAACACGGCGGCCGGCGCCGGCGTCACCAACTGGTGGAGCAACGGCTCGAACCAGATCGCGTTCGGCCGCGGCAGCACCGGTTACGTGGCGTTCAACCGCTCCGGCTCGGCGCTGACCCGCACCTTCCAGACCTCTCTGCCGGCCGGGACCTACTGCGACGTGATGGCCGGGGACCTGTCCGGCGGCTCGTGCACCGGGCCGGCGTACACGGTGACCAGCAGCGGCCAGGTCACCGCGACCGTGGCCGCCAACGCGGCGCTCGCCCTGCACACCAACGCCCGGACCAGCGGGACCGGCACGCCGACCACGCCGCCGGCGGGCTGCACGACGGCGGCGACGACCTTCGCGGCGACCGTCAGCACCACGTTCGGCCAGAACGTCTTCGTCACCGGCAACACGGCGGCGCTGGGCAACTGGAACCCGGCCGACGCGGTGGCGCTGTCCTCGGCGACGTACCCGGTCTGGCGGGCCACGGTATCGCTGCCGGGCGGCACCGCGGTGGAGTACAAGTACATCAAGAAGGAAGGGTCGGCCGTGGTCTGGGAGAGCGATCCGAACCGTACGCGGACCACCGCAGCCGCGGCACCGTGCACGGCGACCTGGACCGACACCTGGCGCTGACGACCCGGCCGCCGTCATCAGCCTCCGGGCGGGTGGCGGCGGCCGGCCTCAGGACCGCAGCACCACATTGACCGGCTCGGCCCCGGCCAGCAACAGATCGAGCTGCCGGCGGACCAGCCGGGCCGCCCGCGGCAGCATGGCGCTGGACATGCCCCCGGCGTGCGGGCTGATCAGCACGTTCGGCAGCCGGAACAGCTCATGACCGGCCGGCAGCGGCTCCGGATCGGTGACGTCGAGGGCGAACCGCAGCCGTCCGGACCGGGCCTCCCGCAGGATCGCGGCCGTGTCCGCCACCCGCCCGCGCGCGACGTTGACGACGATCGCCCCGTCGGGCAGCGCGGCGAGGAACGCGGCGTCCACGAGATGCACGGTCTCCTCGGTCAGCGGCACCCCGATGACGACAACCTCGCAGGTGGGCAAGAGCTCCGGCAGTTCCGCGATGCCGTGCACACCCTCGCGGGCGGTACGCGCGACCCGTACGAGATCGACCTCGAACGGCGCCAGCCGGGCCTCGACCGCCTGCCCGACCCCGCCCTGGCCGAGCACGAGCACCCGCCGGTCGGCCAGGCTCGGATACCAGTCGGGCGCGACCGGCCCGGCGGCCCGGACATAATCCGGAATCCCCCGCTGCGTGGCGAGCAGCAGCGCGAGAGCAAGCTCGGCGGTGGAGGTCTCGTGCACCCCGCGGGCGTTGGCATAGACATGGCCCGGCGGCAACGCCTCGGCAACGCCGTCGTAGCCCAGATACTGCGCCTGGACCAGCCGGGTCCGCACCCCGGCCAGCCGGCGCAGGTGCTCGTTACCCGGCACGTACGGCACCACGACCAGGTCGATGTCCGCCACGGGCGCGGGACCTGTCATGTCCCAGCGCAGCACCTCGACTCCGGGCGGCACGTCGCCGAGCGCGCCGGCGAGCTCCTCGCCGGGCAGGCTGATCCGCAGTCCCGTGCCGGACCCGGTCACTTCTTCCGCCGTCGGCGGCCGTCGGCCGTGAACGTGATGTCGGCCCGAGCGCCGGGGCCGGTGAAGACCACGCCGGCGTCCACGATGGTGTTGCGCGACGACGGGTCCGCGGTGGCCGGCGCCTGCTCGGCGGGCGGCGCCGGGTCATCACCCCGGCGCCTCAGATGCAGAACCACGCTGCCGCCGGCCACGGCCAGCGCGAGCAGGAAGCTGCCGACACTCGCGTACTGGTCGGCGCGGCCGAGATCCTGGACGGCGAAGAACACGCCGGCGCCGGCCAACAGCACGGCCAACGCGATCGGGGCGGCCCATCTCATGGTCGCGGCTTCCTTCCCGCGGAGCGCTCAGCCGCCCGGCGGACCTGCTCCCGGCGTGCGCCGACCAGCCGGTCGAACGTGGCCAGGTTGCCCGCACCGGCCGGTCCGGCCTCGACCTCGCTGCGGTGCGTCAGCGTGTTGCCGGCCCCGACCATCACGGCCGCGGCGAGATCGACCCGCCGGGCGCCCGGCGAGCGCCGCACGGTGACCCCTTCCCCCTCGCCGCTCATGGCGTACCGCAGCAGCGCGGAGTCGTCGACCCGGCCCAGGACGTCCATGATCGGCTGTCCCCGGTCCGGGCCGTCCGGGCCCGCGGCCAGCGCCCGGACCAGGTCCTCGTCCTGGTGCAGCAGATCGACGAGGGGGACGACGGTCTCGTGAACGTGATACCGCGTCGCCGAGCGCACCTGCGATTCGTCGCCCAGCACGGCCACGTCCGGATGGTCGAGATGAGTGTTGACCCGAGCCGCCACCCGCTCACGGTAGGACCGCGGGCCGGACTCGGGCACCGGCTCGGCGATCCGGCGCAGCTGGTCCCGGAAGTCCTGGATGCTCGCCTCGGTCGGCTCGGCCACCATGGCGGCGAAGGCATCGAGCGCGGCCGCGTCCCGGTAGAGGCTCGCGCAGTCGAGCGACACCCGGCGCAGGTGGTAGTGGTCGACGGATTCGAGCTTGCAGTCGTTCGCCACCACCACGGCCGCGGCGTCGGTGGCCGTCACGTGCCCGGGACGGAAGAAGGTGCGCGCCCCCGCGACGTTGACCTGGTCGTGCGCCGGGGAGGCCACATCCAGCCATTTCGGCTCGCGGGTGGGCGCGGCGACCTGCTCGAACTCAGTGCCCAGGCAGCCGGCCAGGCGAGCGAGCTGCTGGTCGAGCCGGTCGCGCCGCTCCGAGGGCAGCACGCCCAGGGACTCGGCGACATCGAGCTCACGAGCCAGATCCCGGGCGGCGATCAGGGTGCGGACCAGCCGGGCCGGCCGCGGCGCGCCGTCCCCGGCCTCCGCCCGCGATTCCGCCAGCCGGTCGCGCAGGCGGAGCGCGGCTTCCAGGGCCCGGTCGAGCCGCTCGGCCGTGGCGTACTCCCGGATCCGGTCGACGGCCTCGGCCGCGCCTACCCAGGCCGTGGCCGCGGGCCGTTCCCTGACCTTCTTGATCTTCGCGGGCGCGGGCGGGGCCGGCGACCCCTCGGGAACGGCGAACTCGTGCCCGGGCGAGCGACGCAGCACCGGACCGTGAGGGGTCCACTCGACGATCGGCTCGGAGGCGTCGCCGCCGGCCGGACGCACCGGGTGCGCGACCCCGGGCTGGACCGGCCGGGGCCTGGGCTGTTGCTGGAACATCATCGGAACCTCCCGCCCACACCTCGTGCGCCCGCATCCTCCGGCGCCAGAAAAGCATGCCACGAAACCGGGCAACTCCGGCGGTCCGATCAAGGACTTCCGCAGCTCGGCGCGTCGTGACCGGACGGTACGGGAGGGCCGGCAGCAGCTGCCGGCCCTCCCGCCTCACCCCCTACCGGACCGCGGTGGGCACCGTCGACGGCTCCCACGTCGGCGGGCTCGCCGCGATCGCGTCGCGGAGCGTGGCGTACCGGGACCCGGACGCCGGCGCCCCGGTCACCGTCGCCACCGCGAAGCGGACCAGCCGCTCGCGGACGTACGCCACGTTGGCCGGGCCCTGCTCGTTCTCCGAGTGCGGACCGCGGACCAGCACCAGTTCCGCCCGGCCGCCGGCCCGCCGGTACGCGCTGAACGACGCCGGCGGGCCCTGGTACTCGTCCCAGGCGCCCTGGGCGATGAATGTCGCCGGCCAGTCGGCCAGGCCGGCCAGGGGCTCGCTGGTGGGTGCGTAGATGAAGTGGTTCACCTCGGCCTGCGCGGCCGCGTAGATGAGGTCGCCCGGGTCGAAGAACGGGAAGCCCCACTGGGCGGAGAGCAGCAGCGCGCCGCGGATGTTGCGGTGGCCCCACGGCTCGGAGCACGGCTGCCCCGGCGTGTCGAGCGCGCACCAGCGGTGCAGGTTGGCGTTCATCGCCCACTGGGTCGCGTACGCGCCCTGGCTGGCCCCGCCCAGCAGGATCGGCATGGTCCGGGCCAGGTGGCTCGGGCCGAGCATCCGGCGGGCCGCGTCGGTGCCCGTACGGGTGGTGCCGTCCGGGCCGAGCGCCCGCAGGCCGGTGCCGTCCTGCAGGGCGTCGACCATGCGCAGCATGTCCAGGCCCTGTTGCAGGGTGTTGTCCGCGCTGAGGCCGCCGGAGATGCCGTGCCCGCGCTTGTCGACGGTCAGCACGTCGAAGCCGGCCCGGTGCAGCGCGAGCAGGTACTCGCGCCACTGCCGGGCACCCCACTTCTCCGTGCCCCGCGACGGGTAGCTCACGCCCAGGTACGCCCCCGTGGCGTCCTTGGCGTAAGGCGGGTCGGCGGGGTCCTGCACGGCCGTCGTCTCGATGGTGCGGCCGCCGAGCAGGACGGCCAGCGCCCGGACCCGCCGGCCACCGGGAGCACTCACGCCGGTCCCGCGCAGATACCAGCCGCGCAGCCGGACCGGCTCGTCGGTGCCGCGGTTGATCACCTCGTACGGTTCGGCGGGCACCGTGAACTCGACGGTGGAGGTGCTCTTCTCCGCGGCGGCGATGCCCTCGGCGTACGGCGCGCGGCTGAAGTACGCGGGCCGGCGGATGTCGGCCAGGTCGACCCGGGCCGCGAACGGATCGATGGCGCCGGTGGGATCGATCAGGCCGGTGGACCGGAACTGCCCGGGCTCGTAGCCGGCCACGTCGGACAGCGCGGAGCAGGGTGGTGTGGCACGGCACTCGTCGAGCCGGCGCTGCGCCGCCGCGAAGGAGAACTCGCGCACCCGGTAGTCACCGGAGTAGCCGGCGGGTGCGGGCGTGAGCTGGCTGAACGGCACGCAGACGCGTCCCAGCCGGCGGTCCGGCACGGCGTAGCCCGGCATCGCCGTGTTGTGCGGGTAGCCGACCTGCGCCGTGCAGTCGGGCGGCGGCGCGGTGGCGTTCTCGTCCGGCGGTGACCCGTACGCCGGGGCGGGCAGGGACAGAGCCAGGGACAGGGCGAGCAGGGCGCCGGTCGTCGCGGCGGTCCGGGCATGCGGAATCAGCACAGGTGCCTCCCGTGAACGGTGCTGGTGTCGGTGGTGGTGGTCAGCGGGTCGCGGCCATGGCGGCCACGAACTGGTCGGGGGTGATCTCGAGCCGGAAGAGCCGTTCGGTCTGGTCCAGGAGTTCGCCGGCGACGCCCGCGGGCAGGGCCTGGTCCCAGACGAGGGTGAAGGTGGGCGCGTCGGCGGCCAGCCGGTGGGTGAAACGGGCGAACCCGGCGTGCGGATGGGCGGCCAGCCGCGGTTCCAGGTCACGGACCGCGGGCACCTCGCCGGCCTCGAGCAGGCCGTTCAGGTACGCGTCCGACGTCACGGTCCGCAGCAGAAAGTCCACCGCCTCCGTCCGGTACGGGCTCTGCGCGTCGACAGTGAGGTAGTTCGCCGGTACGCCCACGAGGGCAGCGGGATCGCCGGCACCTCCGGCCACGGTGGGGAACGGCACCCAGCCCAGGTCACGGGTCGCGAAGGCGGAGTCGGCGCGCAGCTGATTGCCGTACTCCCAGCTGCCCATGACCTGCATGGCGGCCTGCCCGGCGGCGAGCGCCTCGGACGCGGCCCCGGACTCGTAGCCCAGCACGTCGGCGGCCGGTCCGAACGCACCGTGGTTCACCAGCTCCCGCACCAGCGTGGCGGCCTGCTTCAGCGCCGGGTCCCGCCAGGCGCCCGGTCGTCCGGCGGCGATGTCGGCGAAGACGCCCGCGCCGCCGATCCGGTCGGTGAGGTAGGCGAGGTACATCAGGGCGGGCCATCGGTCGCGGCCGCCCAGGGCGATCGGCGTGATGTCCTTGTCCCGGAAGGTGTCCACCGCGGTGAGCAGCTCGGCGTAGGTCCGCGGCGGGTCGAGGCCGGCGTCGGCGAACACTTTCTTGTTGTAGAAGAGCACCACGGGCTGGACTCCGGTCATCGGCAGGCCGTACAGCCGGTTGTCGACCCGGGCCCCGGCGAGCACGCACGGCAGCAGCGCGTCGGCCACCTCGGGCCGGGCGGCCACCGCGTCGGCGAGGTCGGCGGCGTGGCCGGCCCGTACCGGCTCGGTGAGGCTCGCGCCGCCCCAGTTCTCGTACACGTCCGGCGCCGGGTCCGGCCACGGCCCGGCCATCACGCGCTTGTAGGCGTCGTTGCCGAAGGTGGACAGTTGCACGCTCACGTCCGAGCGGTCGTTGAAGGCGCCGATGCGGTCGCGCAGGCCGGGATTGCGGTCGGCGGTGCCGAGGGTCCAGAGGTGGATGATGCCGGTGCGCGGCGTGGCCGGGGTGGTGCGCAGGCCGAGGTGCGGGCCGGCCACCGCCACCACCGTGGCCAGCGCGACGAGGGCGGCCGCCGCGCCGGTGACCATCCGTACGCGGCGCCGGCGGCGGGCGAAGCGTCGCCGGACCGTGCCGACCGCGTCGGCCGGGGCGCCGGGCAGCGCGGTCGCGGCCTGGGCCAGCGTGACGGCGAGCCGCCGGGCGAGCATGTCGTCGTCGGTGTTCATGGCATCGTCCTCAGCATCCGGTCGGGGCCGGGCTCCGCGTCGGTCTGCGCGCGCAGATGCTGCCGCAGCGCGCGCAGCGCCCGGGTGTAGCGGCTGGACACCGTGCCGCGCGGCTCGCCGGCCATCGCGGCGATCTCGTCGAACGTGTACCGGAACAGCACGTGCAGCACGACCACGGTCCGTTCCGGCTTGCCCAGCGCGTGCAGCGCGTCCCACAGCGCCGGGTCGGTCACCCGGCGGTGGGCCGGATCCTCGCCGTCGCGGTCGGCGATGGTGGACGGCACCTCGCGTCGCCAGCGCCGCCAGCGGCTGACGTTGCGGGTGACGATGACGCGCCGGGCGTACGCCTCGGGGTCGGTGCGGACCGTGGCCCAGCGCCGCCACACCTCCACGACGGCGACCTGGGCCAGGTCGTCGGCCTCGGCCGCGCTGCCGCAGACGAGGTACGCGAACCGGCGCAGCGAGTCCAGCCGGGTACGCGCGAACTCGTCGGCGTCGTCCGCTTCGGCGCTCATCAGCCACCTCCTCGCCGGGCAGACGCTCACCGTGGTCGATGTGCTGCATCACCGGGTGTCGGGTGGCCGACAGTTGCCGGCGCCGCACACCCTGTCCGATCGAGATCAGTCGTTGCCGATCACGATGGAACGCGTGGGTAGCTTCGCACTCCGCCCACCCGACCCCTGGAGGACGAAGACATGGCCGAGATGGACATTGCCCTCAAGGACGCCATGACCATCGACGGCGCCATCGGCGTCGCGCTGGTCGACCACACCAGCGGCATGGCGCTGGGTATCGCGGGCGGCACCCGCGACTTCGACCTCAACGTGGCCGCGGCCGGCAACACCGACGTCGTCCGGGCCAAGCTGCGCGCGATGGAGCTGCTGGGCATCTCGGAGCAGATCGAGGACATCCTGATCACGCTGGAGAGCCAGTACCACCTGATCCGCCCGCTGACCGCGCGCTCCGGGCACGGGCTGTTCCTCTACCTGTCGCTGGACCGCTCGCGGGCCAACCTCGCCATGGCCCGCCACCACCTGCGCCGCATCGAGAACCTGCTCAACATCTAGGGCCGCTCACGAGGACCAGGAGCCCAGGCCGACCGAGTTGTGGGTGAAGCGGGACCGGTACGCCGACGCGCTCAAGCCGTAGTGGGCGCGGAACCGCCGGGCGAAGTAGTTCTGGTCCGGCCAGCCGACCGACTCACCGATCCGGCTGATGGCGTCGTCGGTGTGCAGCAGCCGGGCCGCCGCCAGCTCCACGCGGTGCCGGGACAGGTACGCCATCGGGGGCAGCCCGGTCGCCGACTTGAACAGCCGGACCAGGTAGCCGGGGGCCAGGTGCGACGCCTCGGCGAGCTCGGTGAGCGTCCACTGGTGGGCCGGGCGGGCCTCCATCATCCGCATGGCGTCGACCACGGCCGGATGGGTGTGCCCCGTCCCGGCGTCGACGCCGTCGACCACGGCCCGGGCGAGGCAGCTGAGGAACAGCGAGAGCCGTCCGATGATGTCGCCGCGGTGCCGGCTCACCGGCCGGAAGCGGAGCTGGTCGAGCGCGTCCAGGTGGGCCACGCACTCGGCGAGCAGCTCCGGGCCGAGCCGGGCGGTCAGGATGCCGCGCCGCTGGTCGGAATACGGCCCGGTCCACAGCAGGTAGCCGAGCAGCGGGTCGGCCCTGGTCCAGGCGAGCTCGCGTTGCAGCAGCTCGGTGGAGAAGCAGCAGTTGTACAGATCCAGGTGACGGCAGTCGTCGTAGCCGTGCCACACGCCGGGGCGCAGCAGGATCACGTCGCCGACCTGCAGCTGCTGGCGGCCCGCCAGGCTGTGGTGCACGCCCGCGCCGCCGGTCATCACCGCGACCTCGACGAAGCTGTGGGTGTGCACGGGGTGCATGCCCTCGTGCAGGTAGTGCCCGGCGTAGGCCAGAGAGCCGTCGGAGAAATACAGCATGGCGTGCGAGTTCTCCACCGGTGGCTCGGCCATCCGCCGACCATACGACACCGGGCCGCGACCGGCGCCAGGTGAATTTCGTGCTACCACCGGTGCACTGCGGCCTATGTCACACCCGGCGCCGGGCGCAGGATCAGGGGGCGGACGAAACGTTCCCGCCACCCAGCCGAAACAACTCTGACGGCGTTCCGCAGCGCTGTTCTTGAATCGTTTCAGCCCGGTGACCGACTCCCCCTGGAGTGCCCATGTCCCCTGCCGCCGCCCCCGCCGGGATCCGCTTCGAGCACCACACCGCGGACCGGCCCGTCCTCGGCATCGGCACCCCCGCGCCCCGGCTCTCCTGGTACGTGCCCACCGCCCCGGACGACTTCCGGCAGAGCGCGTACCAGGTCGAGATCAGCCGGGCCCGCGGACCGGTCGAGCTGACCACGGTGCCCTCGGCCGCGCAGGTCCTGGTGCCGTGGCCGGCCGCGCCGCTGGCCGCGCGAGAGTCGGCGCAGGTCCGGGTCCGGGTCTGCGGCGCGGACGACGAGTGGAGCGGCTGGAGCGCCCCGGCGGTCGTCGAACGCGGCATCGACGACTGGGCCGCCCGCTTCATCAGCCCGGCGACCCTCGGCGGCGCGGACGAGCCGGCTCCCGTGCTGACCGGCACCGTGGTCCTGCCCGACGGCATCGTCAGCGCCCGGCTGCACGCCACCGCCCACGGCCTCTACACCGCCGAGCTCAACGGCGCCCGGGTCGGTGACCACGAGCTGGCCCCGGGCTGGACCAGCTACCAGCACCGGCTGCGGTACCAGAGCTACGACGTGACCGGGCTGGTCCGGCCGGGCGAGAACCGCCTCGACGTGCTGCTGGGCAACGGCTGGTACCGCGGCCGGCTCGGCTTCCAGGGCCGGCGCGGCCTGTACGGCGACCGGCTGGCGCTGCTGGCCCAGCTGGAGGTGACCACCACCGACGGCACCGTGCACCGGCTTGTGACCGACGAGTCGTGGCGCGCCGCCGACAGCGGAGTGCTCGCCGACGACCTCTACGACGGCCAGCGCACCGACCTGCGGGCGGGCGGGCGGCGTACGGACACCGTCGAGGTGATCGACGCGGACCTGGGCCGGCTGGTCGCGCCGGACGGCCCGCCGGTACGCGTCACCGAGGTGCTGGCGGCGCAGCGGGTGTGGACCTCACCGGCCGGTCACACGCTGGTGGACTTCGGCCAGAACCTCGTCGGCCGGGTCCGGCTGCGCGTCCGCGGCCTCGGCGCCGGTCACGAGGTGGTGGTCCGGCACGCCGAGGTGCTGGAGCACGAGGAGCTCGGCGTCCGCCCCCTGCGTACGGCCCGGGCCACCGACTCCTACCTGCTGGCCGGGCCGGACGAGGCGATGTGCGAGTCCACGCTGACCTTCCACGGCTTCCGGTACGCCGAGGTGACCGGGGTGCCCGGCCTGCGCCCGGACGACATCGAGGCCGTGGTGATCGGCTCGGACCTGCGCCGTACGGGCTGGTTCGAGTCCTCGCACGCGCTGCTGAACCGGTTCCACGACAACGTCGTCTGGGGCATGCGCGGCAACTTCGTGGACGTACCCACGGACTGCCCGCAGCGCGACGAGCGGCTCGGCTGGACCGGCGACATCCAGGTCTTCTCCCCCACCGCGAGCTTCCTGTTCGACAGCGCCGGCTTCCTCGGCAGCTGGCTCGCCGACCTCGCCGCCGAACAGCAGAAGGACGGCTCGGTGCCGTTCGTGATCCCGGACGTGATCCGGCAACCGGGTCCCGCCACCGCGGCGTGGGGCGACGCGGCCACCATCGTGCCGTGGGTGCTCTACCGGCGTACCGGTGATCTCGGTCTGCTGGCCCGGCAGCTGCCCAGCATGCGCGCCTGGGTAGACCGGACGGCCGAGCTGGCCGGTCCGGACCGGTTGTGGTCCGGCGGCTTCCAGTTCGGTGACTGGCTCGACCCGACCGCGCCGCCGGACTCGCCCTTCCAGGCGCAGGCCGATCCCGACGTGATCGCCACCGCGCACCTGGCCCGGTCGGCCGAGATCGTGGCGCGGGCGGCCGAGCTGCTCGGCGACGCCGCCGGCGCCCGGCACTACGACCTGCTGGCGGCGCAGGTCCGGGCCGCGTTCGCCCGGGAGTACGTGACCAGCTCCGGCCGCGTCCTCGGCGACGCGGCCACGACCTACGCCCTGGCCCTGCAGTGGTCCCTGCTGCCCGCGGAGGCCCAGCGGCAGCACGCCGGGCGGCGGCTGGCCGACCTCGTCCGCACCGCCGGATTCCGGATCGGCACCGGCTTCGTCGGCACGCCGCTGATGACCGACGCGCTGACCGACGCCGGGGAGGAGGACCTGGCCTACCGGCTGCTGCTGCAGACCGGCTGCCCGTCCTGGCTCTACTCGGTGACGATGGGCGCGACCACGGTCTGGGAACGCTGGGACAGCATGCTGCCCGACGGCAGCATCAACCCGGGCGAGATGACCTCGTTCAACCACTACGCGCTCGGCGCGGTGGCCGACTGGCTGCACCGGCGGGTCGCCGGACTCGCCCCGGCCGCGCCGGGCTACCGCCGGCTGCTGGTCCGGCCGGTGCCCACCCACGCGCTCACGTCGGCCTCGGCGCGGCATCTGACCCCGTACGGGGAGGCCGCCGTCTCGTGGCGGCGGGCGGACGGGCAGCTGCGGCTCAGCGTCACCGTTCCGGTGGGTGCCGAGGCGGAAGTGCACGTGCCGGGCGTGGCGGCGGCGGTCGAGGTGCGGCACGGCACCCACGATTGGACCGTGCCCGACCCGTACGCCGAAGCGCCCGTCCTGGCCGCCGAGCCGACCATCCGCGAGGTCATGGACCACCAACCGGCCTGGGCGCAGGTGGTGGCCGCGGCCGCGGCGGCCGGCGCCGGCGACGAGGCGCAGGTGGCCCGGCGGCTGCGGCCCTACCTGGACGCCCCGGCGACCGCGATGGTCGACGCCCTCACCGCCGGAGGTTTCGTCCCCGGCGCTGTCGAACTGCAGGCCCGGCTGGCCGGGCTGTCCTTCCTCTGACACCTACTTCTCCTGGAGGCCCCCTGATGAGATTCCGACCCTTGATCCTGCTCGCCGCCACGACGCTGGCCCTCTCCGCCTGCAGTGCCGGCAGCCTCGGCTCCAGCGACGACGAAGGCGGCGGCAAAGTTGCCCTGGCCTTCCTGGTCGACAATTCCGAAGACAGCGTGCGGATCGGCGAGCAGCTGGCCAAGGACTTCACCGCGGCCAACCCGGACATCACCGTCAAGGTCGAGACCCGCCCGCAAGGCACCGAGGGCGACAACCTGGTCAAGACGCGGCTGTCCACCGGCGACATGACCGACGTGTTCCAGTACAACTCCGGGTCGCTGTTCCAGGCCCTCGCCCCGCAGAAGAACCTGGTGGCGCTGGACGACCAGCCGTGGGCCGCCCAGTTGGACGACAATTTCAGGACCACCGTGTCGACCGGCGGCAAGACCTACGGCGCACCGTGGGGCGGGTTCATCGCCGGTGCCGTCATGTACAACCGGGCCGTCTACGCCAAGCTCCACCTCCAGGTCCCGAAGACCTGGGCCGAGTTCATGGCCAACAACGCCACGATCAAGGCAGCCGGGATCGCCCCGGTGATCCAGACCTACCAGGACACCTGGACCTCCCAGCTGTTCGTGCTGGGCGACTTCCACAACGTCACGGCGGCCGAGCCGGACTTCGCCGACAAGTACACGAAGAACCAGGCCAAGTACGCCACCTCGCCGGCCGCGGTCAAGGGCTTCCAGCACCTGCAGGAGGTGCACGACGCCGGCTACCTCAACAAGGACTTCGCGTCGGCCAAGTTCGACGACGGGCTCAAGAAGCTGGCCAAGGGCGAGGGCGCGCACTACCCGATGCTGTCCTCGGCGATCAGCACCATCGTGGCCAACTACCCGGAGCAGGCCAAGGACGTCGGCCTGTTCGCCATCCCGAGCGACGACGCCGCCCGCAACGGCCTGACGGTCTGGTCCCCGGCCGGCGTCTACATCCCCACCTCGACTGAGGGCGCCGCCCTGGGCGCGGCCAAGAAGTTCCTCGCCTTCATCGCCAGCCCGGCCGGGTGCACGTCGGCCGGCACCGCGAGCACCCCGGTCGGCCCGTACGCGGTCAAGGGCTGCGCGCTGCCGGCCGACGTCACCCAGGTCGCCAAGGACACCCAGCCGTACCTGGACCGCGACGGCGGCTCCAGCCTGGCGCTGGAGTTCCTCTCCCCGATCAAGGGCCCGGCGCTGGAGCAGATCACCGTGGAGGTGGGCTCGGGGATCCGCAAGGCGGCCGACGGCGCGGCGCTCTACGACAAGGACGTGCAGAAGCAGGCCCAGCAGCTCGGGCTCGAGGGCTGGTGACCATGACGAGGGCGCGCAGCCCGTACCCGTACTGGTTCTACCTGCCCGCGGCCGTGATCTACGGCCTGCTGTTCATCGTCCCGACCCTCACCGCGTTCTACTTCAGCCTGACCCGCTGGACCATCTTCGACTCGCAGTTCATCGGCCTGGACAACTACGTCACGTTCTTCCGCGAACCGGCCCTGGTCTCCGGCCTGACCCACACGCTGATCTACGCGGTGGTCACCTCCGCCGCCAAGGTGGTGCTGGGCATGCTGCTGGCGCTGCTGCTCACCTCCCGGATCGTCGGGCGCGGCTTCCTGCGCTCGGTGGTGTTCTTCCCGGTGCTGGTCAGCACGATCGGGGTGGGGCTGACCTTCACCGTGCTGATGAACCCGGACCAGGGCCTGATCAACGACGCGCTGGCGGTGGTCGGCATCGACGGGCCGGCCTGGCTGACCGATCCGAGCCACGCGCTGCTGTCGGTGGCCCTGGTCGACGTGTGGAAGGGCGTCGGGCTGGCCACGGTCATCTACATCGCGGGCATCGTGAGCATCCCCGGCGAGTACTTCGAGGCGGCCAAGGTCGACGGCGCGGGCGCCTGGGACAACTTCCGCCGCATCATCCTGCCGCTGGCCCGCCCGGCCACCGTCACGGTCATCCTGCTGTCGCTGATCGGCGGGCTGCGCTCGTTCGACCTGATCTGGGCCATGACCCGCGGCGGCCCCGGCTTCACCTCCGACGTCATCGCCTCGGTGATCTACAAGCAGTACCAGGCCGGCTTCTACGGCCTGTCCACCGCGGGCAACGTCGTGCTGTTCCTGGTCGTGACGGCGATCGTGTTCCCGCTGTCCCGGCTGCTCAACCGCAAGGAGGTCGACCTGTGAGCGCCGCGCCGGCTTCCGTACCGCGCCGTAAGCCACGCCCGAACTATCTGCTCAGCGCGGTCGCGATCCTGGCCTCGCTGGTGGTCTTCGTGGTGCCGTTCGTCTTCATCGTGCTGACCGCGGTGAAGGACCGGCGGCAGGCGGCGGAGTTCGACTTCTCCTGGCCCCAGCAGTTCCAGCTGGTGCAGAACCTCGCCGACGTGGTCCAGGCCCGCGACTACCTGCTGATCATCGCCTACATCAACAGCACCATCCTCACGGTGGCCAGCGTGACCATCATGGCGGTCACCTCGGCGATGGTCGCCTACGTGCTGCAACGCCGGCGCAGCCGGTGGAACGGCTTCGTCAACTTCCTGGTCCTGTCCGGCCTGATCATCCCCCCGGCGGTGGTGCCGACGATCTGGGTGCTGCAGCGCCTCGGGCTGTTCCGCACGATGCCCGGCCTGATCCTGGTCGAGGTGGCCTTCGGGCTGGCCTTCTGCGTGCTGCTGTTCCAGGCGTTCATCGCGACGATCCCCCGGGAACTGGACGAGGCGGCGGTGATCGACGGCGCGGGGCCGGTCCGGTTGTTCTTCCGGGTCATCTTCCCGCTGCTGCGCCCGGTGATCGTGACGGTGGTGCTGGTGCAGTCGGTCTTCGTCTACAACGACTTCGTGAACCCGTTGTACTTCCTGCCGGGCGAGCAGAACGCCACGGTCCAGCTGACGCTGTACAACTTCAACAGCCAGTTCAACACCCAGTACAACTTGCTGTTCATGGACATCCTGCTGATCACGATCCCGCCGTTGATCATGTTTCTGGCCTTCAACCGCCAGATCGTGGCCGGCATGACGGCCGGTGCGGTGAAAGGCTGACTCAGCGCCATGTCCGCGTCATGGCGACGAGGCGGGCGGCCACCGCGCCGGGATCGACCAGCTGGTGCAGGTGGCCGCCGGGAAGCTCGTCGACCGCCCAGCCGCGTTCCCGCGCGTCTCGCGCCATGAGGTCGTAGGGCGGCCCGAACAGCAGGTAGCCGCACGGCCGGTCGTCCCACCCGGCGGGCACGGGGATCCGCTGCTCGTAGTAGCTCAAGGGAAGCCGGGGCTGCTCGGCCGAGACCGCCACCCTCGTCTCCCGGTCGGGGAACAGGCGGGCCACGTCGTCCTCGTCCCACCAGGTCGTCCATGGCGGTAACCGGCCATCGGTCGCGACCCGGTCGCGCAGGTGTGCCAGGCGCTCGGGGGTCGCGGCGGGCGAGGGTCCGGTGCGGGCGGGCAGTCTCGCGTCGACGAACAGGCACCCGGCGACCGGGCGCCGGGCGGCCTGCACGATGACCGGAACGAGCAGCCCGGCGTTGCTGTGCGCGACCACCACGAACGGCAGGTTCGCGGGCAGTCGATCCACGGCGTCGTTGACCGCGTCCGCGACTTGCGGCCAGAACGGAGGGTCGTCAGGGTCGGTCACATCGATCAGGGAGGGGACTGCGGTCGCCGCGCCGGAGGCGGCCAGGTCGGCCGCCACCGGCGACCAGGTCCGCGGGCCCAGCAGCAGGCTGTGCACGAGGAGGTACGCGGGATCCACCGGTCCACCTTCGCAGAGAGCCGCCTGCTCGGGTGATCCGTGTGATCTGCGGAATCGCTGGGTAAGGCCGATGAGGTAGCTGAACAACGAGGGAATGTGAGGTGGATCGGCGTGGCTGCTACGAAGAGCGCCAAGAGTCCGACGAGCGGCAACGACACCCCCAACACCCCCGACGTGAGCGAGAGCGCAATCGCCCGCATGAAGGTCGGCGAACTACGCCGCGAACTGCAGAACCGCGGCATCAAGGACACCGCCGACCTGAAAAAACCCGAACTGGTCAAGAAGCTCATCAAGCTCGAGACCACCGCGACGAAGTCACGCCGATCGACCCCCGTCGCCACGACGAAGAAGTTGCGGGCGGCCACCGTGGACCGGTCCACAGCGAAGAAGCTGGCGTCCGTCGCGGAGGAGCTGCCCACGACGAAGAAGTTGCTCTTCGCGCAGACGGATCTGCCCGGCAGCGACGAGGTCCCGGCCTCTCTCGAGGTGAGCGAAAGCCGGGGCAGGGGGTCGCGTGGCAAGAAGAACAGCCGCACGCGGACGGGCGGGGCGACCGCTGTCATTCGGTGAAGCAATTGCAGGACATCGCACGGTGATCCGGCGCCGGCTCATCGCATGAGCCGGTGCCGGACACCGTGCAGGCGCTCATGGTAGGCGGCGGCGCTGTTGCGGCTGTGCGGGCCGCCGATAGGTTGGCTGAATGTCATCGATCCCGACGGAGCTGTTGCCGGATACTCGTCGTGCGCTGGTCCATCGGCTGGCCACCGGTCAGGTGCAGGGGCGGGCGCCTTCAGTCGTCGCCGCCGTGGTGCGTGACGGCCGACCGGTGTGGGTGGACGGCTGGGGAACGGTGGACGGCCGGGTGCCGGACGGTGACATCCAGTACCGGATCGGTTCGATCACCAAGACGTTCGTGGCGGTGCTGGTGCTGCGCCTGCGCGACGAGGGCCGGCTCGCGCTGACCGACCCGCTGACCGAATACCTGCCCGGCACAGTGGCGGGCGAGGCCACCGTCGGTGCCTTGCTGGCCCACACCGCCGGCCTGGTTGCCGAGGCGCCTGGTCCGTGGTGGGAACGAACCCCGGGGACGCTGCGCCCTGAGCTGCCCGACGTGCTGGGCAACGATCCGCAGGTGCATCCGGCCGGACAGCGCCATCACTACTCCAACCCCGGCTACGCCCTGCTCGGTGCGCTGGTAGAGCGTCTTCGCGGTCAGGCATGGGGCGAGGTCCTGCGGCGTGAGGTGCTGGAACCGCTCGGGATGACCCGCACCACGCTGCTGCCGGTCGAGCCGCACGCCACGGGCTAGGCGGTGCACCCCTGGGCTGATGTGCTGCAGGCGGAGCCCGCCGTGGACACCGGCCTGATGGCGCCCGCCGGGCAGCTGTGGTCGACCGCGACGGACCTGGCCCGGTTCGCCGCGTTCCTCATCGACGGCGACGAGCGGGTGCTGCATCCGGACACCGTCGCGCAGATGCGCGCCCCGGCGAGTCCGCCGGAGGCGACGGACTGGGACCACGGGTACGGGCTCGGCATGCAGCTGCTGCGCCGCGAAGGCCGGCTACTGGCCGGGCACACGGGCTCGATGCCGGGCTTCGTCGCCACCGTGTGGGTCAGCCCCGAAGAGTCCCTGGGCGCGGTCGTGCTGGGCAACGTGACCTCTGGCCTGGCCGTCGGTTCTCTCACCGCCGACCTGCTGCACACGGTGGCCGAGCGGGAGCCACGGATTCCGGCGCCGTGGCGTCCCCTGCCGTCGGTCGAGCCGCAGCTCCTGGAGATCGCCGGCCCGTGGTACTGGGGACCGGCCCCCCACGTGCTGCGCCCGCTGGCCGACGGCTTCCTGGAGCTGGGCCCACTGTCAGGAGGCGGACGCGGCACCCGGCTGCGCCCCACCGGCGACGGCAGCTGGGAGGGGCTCAGCGGCTACTTCGCCGGCGAGCGGCTACGGGTGCACCGCGATCCTTCGGGGGCAGTCAGCCACATCGATCTGGGCACCTTCATCTTCACCCGGCAGCCCTACCACCCCGAGGGGCCAGTGCCCGGCGGTGTCGACCCGGCCGGTTGGCGGGCCGGCTGACTATGGCCGAGACTCCAGCGACGCCCAGACCGCGGTGCGTTGTCACGGATGGACGCTCGGTACCCGGCCATGGCCCGCCACGATCTGGGGCGGGTACCTGTAGCCACGCGGTGGCGCTCGGAGAAGTCGGCATCACGCCTCGTCAGCGGCAGAACAACACGCCGCCGCACGCGGATGAGATCTGCCAGATCCAGGCTCCGTAAGCTCGGCGAGTATGAGATCACCTGTTCGTGGTGCCAACTGAACCTCTTCAACTCCGGCGGGATGCCGACGTTCGCCGGCGTGGTGGAGCCCACCCGCGCCGATGAGCTGGCTGACACGCTCCGCTCATTCGACGTCGACTATGAGATCGAGCGGTACGACGTCAAAGGCGAGCTCCTCCGAACGCTTCTGCCCTGAGCACGGCAACCAATTCGCCGCGGTTCAGCGCGCCCTCACGTACTGCCAAGCCGGGAGATGTTATGCAGCCGCTGAGCGCCTACCCCTCCGCATGGAAGTTGCGCCGGTCGCTTGGTCTACCACCTTCGCGGACTCTTCGCAGCAGGATGCCGTCGAGATCATCTGTGACCCGCTGGAGCAAAGGCACGCCCATGACACAGATCGTGTACTCCCAGGGATGCCCGAACGTGCCGTAGCTCAAGTCTTCGGCCAAGTGAATGTTGTAGTCACCGTCCGGCATCATGCTGGCCGGCCAGCTCGGCGCATGCTCGGCGGTGATGGCGTGGGGCCTGACTCGATAGCAGTCGTGATGCCAGTCAAGGATGAGAAGATTCTGCTCAGGCCGCGTGCACGCCCATAACCCGCCGTTGAGCACGTCGACCATGGCATCCAGCTTCAGATAGCCCGGATCGTCGTCCAAGGCTGCGAGGCTCCACGTGATGGAGGCGGCTGGTTCCTTGATGGCCGGCCAGGTACGGCGCTGCATGGCCTCCGTTCGGTGGCACAGAGCCACGTTTGACTCGGCCGAGTCGAGATTCTCGCAGCTCAGGGCGCTGTCACGGGCGCCACCATCCCCAGGTAGGCCAGCTTTTCGCCTAGATCGTCGGCGGTGCAAGGCTTCAGCAGGTACTCGTGCGCTCCGGCGGCTAGGGCTCGGACGATGCTGCCTGGTTCGCTTTCGCTGGTCACCATCATGCGCACCATCGCGGTCAGATCCTGTCGACGCCGGATGGACCGGAGGAACTCGAGGCCGTTCATCCGCGGCATGTGCCAGTCGATCAGGGCGAGGTCCGGAACGGTCGGAATCTGAGCGAGCAGGTCAAGGGCGTCCACGCCGTCCACGGCTTCGTAGACGTTGAAGCCAAACGGAAGCAGATACCCCCTCAGGATGGAACGGATGACTGCCGAATCGTCAATGATCAGCGCCAGCATGCAAAACTCCCGGGATACGGATCCGCCGGCATTTCGGTTGCGCCGGTTGTTGACCATCCACTACTACGGTGCCGCCGGAGCGCCGTCTTGCACACCTCCACCCCTCCTCGGCGCGTCTCCTCTACGATCCCGGTGTGATGACCAGGGGTCCTCGGCGAGTGTTTGCCCAGGTGGAAGTGCATCCAGGCCCGGATGCCGTCACACCGGATCATAGTGTGGGTACGGCTGGGATGCCGAGACATCCACTGCAACCGTACTGATGATGATCATCGCTCAATCCGTTCGTATCGCTGAAGGCCTCGGTCGCCACCAGAACTGAGCGCGACAGGGCCGGGCACCTCGCGGCAGACGAGCGCGGTCCAGCCAGACGAAGTGAGAGGCAGCGTCCGACAGGCGCTTCGGGTCACCCGCGCTGATCATCGGACCAACCGACTCTGCAAGATCATCCGTGTCCTGTCTTTGCAGTTGAACGAGGCCCCGACACTTTTTCAGCGGAGGTACAGCGTTCTGCTGCGGCCAGATGGTCCTGGCGTAGCGAAGAGCGCGATTGGCGTCAGGGCCGCGAATCGCGGCGATGTGCAGCGGGTCTCGGCCGGGTTGAGAGCGTCCGGGCCGCGCTGATCACATTCTCCCCCGGCATGCCGGCCGGCCCAGCCGTTCCTGCGTTGGCGTGCGGCGGGACGCAGACACGCTGCACCGCCTCCACATTGGTCGCCGCGACCGTGTCGAGGGATCAATCACCCCGGACATCGGCCATCCGCGCTCAGTAGGTGCCATACGTACGGCACTCCCCTCCAAGGGTCTGGAACTGGGTTCGGCAAGATTGCCGGCATGACATCGTCGCCGCAATGGCTCAGCCGTTACCGTGCCGGACAGCGGGAGCACGTCTGGCATGAGCTGCGCCAACGAGGGCGGACGGTCCGCCAGGAGCCTGACCTGGCGTTCGAGGCCCAGCAGGTCTGCGACGAGATGGCCCGTCGTGCCCGGCAGAACATCGAGGTCATCGTTGCGCGGTTGGTGAGCGAGGGTTACCGCTTCCACTCCAACGACGACAAACAGGCGCTGGTCGTGGCTCATGCCGCGCCTCCTGCGAGTGCGATCAAGCATGCGGACTGGCTTCACGATCGCTTCGGGGAGGTCCCGATGACCGTACTTTCCTGGGTACGACTCGTTGGGGATGTCTGGCTGGTCGGCACGCACCCCGAGTGGGCGGCGTCCGCCTCCGGCGATCCGTTCGTGATCGAGCTGGAGGGCTCACGGTATCCAGAGGCGCCGTCAATTCGTGGGTACTTCGATGATGAGTGGGATGCCTGGCGTGAGTCGGCATCAGAAGGCGACGATGCCGGCGTGTTCGTGCTTCCGGTCGCGCCGGACCGGTTACATAAGGAGAACGTCAGTGGTGGAGCACCCTACGGTTTTGTCCTACCCGATGGTTGCGTTGATGGCCTCTTCGTGGCAGAGACGGCGATGACATTCGTGTCATACCTGAACCACGTCTTCGGCCACGGCGGCTTCCCGTGCCCGACAGGATCGCCACATGAATGGCGCATCAAACGAGACCTCGCCGAAGATCTGCTCCCACTCTGACAAAGGTTAGGCAGGCAAAAAGGAATTCCACGTGCGCTCTCATCGGCACGAACGTGCGCCCAAGCCAGGCCGGCGCCGACCACGCCGCGTGACCGCTCTCGGTAGCCGGCGCGCGCATGCTCGGCGGCAGATGAGGACACCGGTAACACGATGCCTGACTCGACCAAGATGGGCGGCCCGTCCTGGTGGAGCCATAACGTTGCCTGAGCCTCACTGCGCCCGGGGTCTGCCCGGAACGGATATTTCTGGCAGACCCCGTACTGAGGACTTGAAGCCCATCCCAAGGCTAGACACGAATCTCAGAGACCGGCTTTCTTCACGCCGTACCTAGCCTGCGCCGCAGTAAAGCCCTCATATTCCAGCTGGTCGATGAGGCCCTGGCGGGAGAACGGCATGGTCTTCAGGTACTGCTTGGCCATCTTGGCGGCCTGGCCATTCCAGTTGGCACGCTGCTTGTCCACGCCGTAGGTGGCGATCTTGGTGCTAAAACCCTCGTACTCCAGTTGGTCGATGAGGCCTGTGCGCGAAAACGACATATGCTTTAGGTAGGACGCCGCCATGCGACGGGCGTTCTGCTGTGCGACCGACTCTTTGGCCGCGGAGTACGAGGCTGTGGCGACAGCGTGAGCGGCGACGGGCTGCGCCTGCGCCGGCGATGCGGCGCCGATGAGCCCCAAGGCGACGAATGCCGTCGAGATGGAGACGAAGATCTTCCTCATATCAGACTCCTCAAGGACTTCGGGCAGTGTGCACTGCCGTGCCCTATCGGAGGCCGTTGCACTGAGTTGAGCTTTGCCGAAGGGGTTATCCCTGAAACAGGCGGCGATCGCATCTACGCGGTGTGGCCGGAGACGGTCATTACCAATGCCTCTGCCAATGATGTGCTCGGGGGCAGGGGGGCTGACCGATGGCGTGGATACTGAATCGGTTGGTCGATCGGTGGAACAGGCACGCGTGGCGGCCCTGAACCGGGTGAACCACCCGGCGATCCGCGCATACGACGGGTCTAGGGAAGAACCCAGAACACGCCGCTCAGTGTCCCGGCGGTACTGTCCCGTGTGATGCGATGGACGCCCGTGTCCAGCGCTGGCAGGAGAACGACGAACTCGCCGGTGTTGCCGACGATCTCGTCCGGTCGGTCGTCGGTGGCGACAGTCGCCAGCGTGACCCACCGCGAGCCGACGAGCTTTTCGACCGGTACCCTTCCCCGCGTGCTCGGCGGGGCATCCTTGCCGCCGCGCACAGTGGCGTGGGCACGCAGGTCCGTGAGCTGCCCGGACCGGACCGTCGGCGACGTCACGAGGAACGCCGGGACCGTGGGCCGTACCTGGGGCGGCTTGTCGGCATCCGGTCGCACTTCCAGCAGGCCGTACATCGTGCCGTGCCCGATCCGGTACCACCCTGCCGGTAGGTTGCTGATTGTGAGCCACTCCAGCGGCCCGTAGCCGCCGCCCCGCGCCGTCAGGCCGATGGTACGGGTGGGCGGATTCGGATCTCCGGGGAGAATGGCGCCGCTGCCGCCCCAGAAGTCGAGGCTGGAAGCGAACCCGCCATAGAACTGCCAGGTGTGTCCGTCCCAGCGGTCGACGGTCCCGTTCACCCCGTACATGGCCTGGGTGGGCGTCGGGTTGGCAGCGATCAGCGCGACCTCTCCGCCGGCGGGCGGCACGACGGCCGGCGTCACGATCAGGTGGACGGCGTCGCGGTCGACTGATGGCGGCACCATGTCCGGTCTGGCGTTCCGGTTCCACGGCAGGGCGAAGCTGATGCCCGCGAGGGCCAGCACGGTAAGGCCCGCAGCCCCGGCGGCGAGCCTGCGGTTGTTGCGCCGGCGGGCGACGCGTTCGATCTCGTACGCAAAGGCGGGATCGAGGCGCGCCGCCGGGGCGATCTCCTTGAACGCGGCAGCGACCTGGCTCTCGAAATCCTCGACGCTCATCGTCCGTCCTCCATCCTGACCAGTAGATCGGTTGCTGAGCGGAGGCGGGCCAGCGCCTTAGACGCCTGGCTATTGACCGTGCCCACCGAGACGCCGAGCGCCTCGGCCACCTGGGTCTCGGTGAGGTCCTCGTAGTAGCGCAGGACCAGAATCGCCCGCTGCCGGGCCGGGAGCAGCTGAGCCAGTGCCTGCCGGAGGTCGGCATCCGCGTACGCGTCGGGGGCCGGCTGCCCGTCCGGGAGCACCTCGGTGGGTACCTCGGCCCGCCAGCGCCGACGCCACCAGGAGGCGTAGGTCGTGAACAGCGTCCGGCGCACGTACGCATCCGGGTCGCCGCCGGCGCAGACCCGGTCCCATCGCGGCCACGCCTTCACCATGGCCGTCTGCACGAGGTCCTCCGCCAGGTGCCAGTCCCGGTCAGCAGCCACGCGGTCTGCAGCAGCCGCGCCTGCCGTGCCGCCAGGTACTGCCCGAAGGTCGGTGCTTCGTCCACGCCACCTCCCGGTTCCACCCCGCGGAGCCACCTCCGCCAATGACAACACCACTTGGAGGGGCAAGACGGTTGCCAATCGGGGAAGTCCGCCGTGCGATAGCCTCGCGCCGACCGAGGTGGCCGTTGTGCCGCTCACCGATACCGGGTTCCCTGCGACTCGGACGACCTTGCGCGCGTACGAGTGCGCAGCGCCGCGGCGCCCGGACGTCGCGCCGCATACAGGCCGCGATCGATCCTCACAGCGAGTAGAAGCATGTCCGACGACGTGTTGGCAACACACAAGTCGGCTGCGAGCTTTCAGCTGGTCAAAGCCACGACCAGCCTGGCGATCTGATTCACGTCGACATCAAGAAACTCGGCAACATCCCCGACGGCGGCGGCCACAAGATGCTGGGCCGCGCCGTCGGGCAACGCCGCCGGGCAACGCCGCCGCTCAGCACACCGCGACCCCGCCCGGCCCCGCGCCCTGATCAACCGGCCCAACCTGGGATACCAATACCTGCACAACGCCGTGGACGACCACTCCCGGCTGGCCTACACCGAAATCCTGCCCGACGAGACCCGCGAAAGCGCCGCTGCGTTCTGGCGACGCGCCCACGCCTTCTTCCCCACCGCCGGCATCACCGTCCGGTGCGTGCTGACCGACAACGGCGCCTGCTACCGCTCACATCTGTGGCGCGACACCCTCGCCCAGGCCGGGATCACCCAAAAACGGACCCGGCCCTACGGCCCGCCAACCAACGGCAAGGTCGAACGCTTCAACCGGACCATGCTCGAGGAATGGCCCTACGCCGGCGTCTACCGCACCGAGACCGAACGCCGCCAAGCCCTGCCCGGCTGGATCCACTCCTACAATCACCACCGCGGACACACCGCACTCAACGGCCTGCCACCCGCCAGCCGCGTCCCCAACCTCCCGGGTCAGTACACCTAGTCGTCAGTGCTGAGCGCCCTCCGGCGCGCCTCGCGCCTTGCCATTACTCAGGTGGGGGCCGGTCCGACCGATCCAAACGGCGAATCCCAGCGCCGAGAGGTTCTCCCTACATGTCTCAGCCCTCGCTTCATGCTCCATACCCGCCGTTTGCTCCGCAGCCGGCCACGAGCCGACTCCCCCTTTGGTCGCTCAGCCTCGGCATCGCCGCGCTCCTGCTGTCCTGGGTGCCGCTTCTCGGTCTGCTTCTAGGACTGGCGGCCATCGTTCTCAGCGCGTTCACGCTGGCCAAGCCGGTCAACAAGATCAAGCCAATCCTCGGGCTGATGCTCGGGGTCGTCGCCCTCATTGTGAACGTCATCGTGCTGGCAGCTGCGGGTTTCGCAAGCGAGAACCACGCGGACGCTGCAGTTTCCGTGTCCGCGACCACGGCCACTGCCACGGAGCCGACCCTCGAAGCCATCGCGGGGCCGACCACGACGACCCCGACCGTGGCGGCCACCACCAGAACGCCGCCGACCGTCAAGCCGCCCACCAAGGCGCCGACCAAGGCACCCACCTCCACCAAGGCCGCTCCCACCCGAAGGGTGTCGCTGGAGGAAGACAACGCCATCCGGTCGGCCCAGAGCTACCTGCGGTTCAGCGCGTTCTCCCGCAAGGGACTCATCGAGCAGCTGTCCTCGGATGCCGGTGAGGGGTACCCGCTGAAGACAGCGACCCGCGCGGTGGACTCGTTGCACGTCAACTGGAAAGAGCAGGCCTACAAGAGCGCCAAAAGCTACCTGAAGATGTCGGGGTTCTCGAGGAAGGGTCTGATCGAGCAGCTCGAGTCGGATGCCGGCGAGGGTTTCACACATTCGCAGGCCGTCTACGGGGTCGAGAAGGCAGGGCTCTGACCCGACCGCTCGGCGGCGGCGCCGGACAGAGGAAACGCGGGTGCTTCCCTCCTCCTCGCGAGAGAGCATCAGGTGAATGAGCCGGACGTGCCGGTCTTGGATGTCCTTTCCGCGTCGCGGTCGTGATCCGTCACCCATCACGGGTGGACTCTCGACGGCGCGGACGCGGCGCCGACAGGGACACGTTCGGGTGAAACTGGCACGGGCGAGATGGGGCGGCGATGTCGTGCCACGCACGGCCAGCGCTACGGGGTCAACCACGAACGCCTGCATGCAAAAGTGATCGTCGTGGGCAGGACGGCGATCCCGAATGGATCGCTGAGGCCAAGAAGCTGGTCCCCAAGCAACGCGTCACTCCAGCATGGTCTGAGAAGAACTCGGGCGAGCTCCAGCCGTTCCGGCTGTGGCTCGGCTGGTACAACCTCATGGAAGACTGGACTGCCCCTGACACGGCGGCCTACGAAGAGGCAGTTTCTGAGGTGCCCGTGGCGTTCCGGCCCAGCGCCCGGTACACGCCGATCGGCATGGTCGAGGATCCGGCTGACGACGGCCGGCTCTCGACGGGCGACAGAGTGATTATGCTGGGTCTCCGCGACGCACGGTTGGCGGACTTCAGAAGCATTCGCGCCGTCCCCGGCAACCGTAATCGTCGCTTCATGGCCCTATACCGCCGCGACCACCAACTGCCTCGCGTTACAAACGCCGCTGTCGGCAAAGCCTCGCTCACCTGGGCAAGGACCTGCCACCGGACGAAGGGGACTCTGGTCGATGGTTGACCGATCCACAGGAGCGCAGCGCCGTTCTCGCGCTCTGGGGACTTCAAGATCCCGGACAGCCTCGACGAAACCACGTAGACGGCCTGGTCACGACTGACCCGGCGCCCATGGTCCCTGGTTGGGCATGATAACCGCCTGTGCGGGCCTCGCAGCGATGCGCCGGAGACCCGATCGCCTCACGAAAGTCGGAGGGGGTTTCCGGCTGCGGACAATCTACCGACATCGAGGCCGAGGCTTGGCTCAGGTGAACGTTCTAGCCGCAGGCCGGTCCGACCGCGGAAGGGAGAAAAACACTGTCGGCGGCATGAGAGCGCGCTGGTGGTAACCGGCCAGTGCCGCGCTGTCACGCGACCACACCGCCGTGTTCCGATGGGAGAACACCGTCAAAACGAATGACCGACCCTGCATGGTGATCAATCGCAGCTGGGATGGCCGATCAGCGACAGCCTCCGAGCTCCGGATGTCACTGAGAGCAAACCGCCGGGTGCGCCCGAACCGGCTAACGGCGTGAACGTTACCGCCTCATCAGTCAGAGCCAGCGTCCCGCCCAGCATGGAGAACCGCCCTGCAATCGACCTCCCCGAAGACAACCGAATGCTCGCCACCCACTCGACATCAGCGCTAAATGCGTGCCCTCAGACAATCGACAGTCGCCTAGGTATACCCGTTCGGCGGGGTTCGTACTCGAAGGCAGTGCCCTCGTGTCGGCGCACGGGATGAACTCAGGGATCCGCCTGTCAGGCGAGCAGATGGGGATGCTCTTCCAGGCCGGTGTGGCGGCGCACGGCGGCCAACAAGGTTTCGATGTCGTGGCGAGCTGTTGCCGCGTGGTCGTGGATCATGGCGAAGGTCGATGCCGGTCGCCGGATCGTGGCTCGTAATGTGTCTTTGCTCCGGCGTACGTCGATGCCGGTGTTGATGGCGGCGAAGTCATAGCTGATCTGCAGGACCGTGCGGTCCGCGGCCGACCACCAGCTCTGCCACGATGGCCCGGCCAACTGCTCCAGCAGCGTGTGCAGGGTCTGGGCGTACACCTGCGGTATCTCATTCATCGGGCCACCGCCGAGGACTTCGATGCGGGGTCCGAGGTCGGCCGGCGTCCGTACCGTGACAGCCGGTGTGTCGCTCGCCGCCGCCACGTCGGCGTACGTCGGTGCGGGTGGTTCCATGGCCGCACCGAAGGATGTGGGATCGGTCAGGTCGACGGTGATCGGTTGGTGGTCACTACCGCTGACCGTTCCTGTCGCTCCGATGGACACGCCGTCGTCGGGAAGGAACTGCACACGTGTCTTACTGCGCCACCGCACTGTGCGGGCATGCCTGACGAGAGCCGAGTGGTATCCCCACGTCGCTACGACCGGTGAGGCGCACACCGGTGCACCGTTGTCACGGCGGTGGACGTGCACGATGACGCGACCGTAACCGTCGTCGCCGAGCACATACCGTGGCTGGGCGACGTACCGGCGATCGGGACTTGTCTTCGGTGGTCCGTTCCACCGATATCGCAGCCCGGCGGCCAGCGCGTGGGCGCGGGCCGCCGTCAGCGCGGCCTCGTCCCAGCCCCGCGCCTGTCCCAGCCGCATCGCGGCGGCGTGGATCACGTTCAGGGCGAGCAGGGCCCGGGCCGGCGGTGTCAACGTGGCGATCCCGGGGGGCAAGGACACCGTCGCACCTTCGAAGCCCTCGGTCGTCTCCGGGTGCACCATGACCAGGACGTCGTCACGGCTGTTGTCGTGATGGCAGAACAGCCGAAGTTCGGAATGGCGCGTCGGGATCCGCGCCTCGCGTACCGCCTCGCTGTACAGCTCGAAGACGCTGTTGGAGCTGCGGGCGAAGGCGTCCTCGTCGGGATGGTCCAGCCACGGGCGGTCAGGGTAACCCATCGCCGGCCAGAGCCAGACGTGTCGCAGCGTCGGCACAGCGCCTCCTCCACCGCATCGAGGTCGCGCGTCACGACGCGTCGCCTACCGCAAGTCGGCTCTCCTGAGCGAACAGGGAGTTACCGGAACCGGCCCGGAGAAGCCATTGTCGCTGGTGCAGCATCTGCCTGCGCGCATGATCGGCGGCTACTTACGGTGGAGCCGCGGCTGCTACCGGCCGACGAGCCGACCGGCAACCTGGACTCCCGGACCGGCCGGCAGATCATCGACCTTCTCGTCCGGCTGCGCGCCGAGTGCGGCACGCACCGCATCATGCGCCTGACCGACGGTGCCGTGACCGAGGACCTGGACCTGCGCGACGGCGAGTCCGAGCAGGAGGCCCTGGCCCGGGTGACGACCCTGCGCCCGTGACAGCCCCTCCCAGCGGTTGACCAGCCCACCCGGCCGCACTAGCGTTTCGAGCACGTTTCGCCGGCGAACATCTGTTCGCATGCCGAACACTCCCGCGGAGGTGGCCCGTGACCCAGACCAGAAGCCTGCTCATCGGTGGCGACGAGGTCGCCGCGGCGGACGGGCGTACCACCGAGGATCTCAACCCGCACACCGGCGGCATCGTCGCCCGGATCGCCGCGGCCGGGCCGGCCGACGTCACCCGGGCCGTCGACGCCGCCGATGCCGCCTTCGCCGGCTGGTCCACCACCGCCCCCACCGAGCGGCGGCGGATTCTCACCCGCGCCGGTGACCTGCTGGAGGAACGCGCCACCGAGGCCGCCGCGCTGATGGCCACCGAGACCGGCGGCACGCTGGGCTGGTCGTTGTTCAACGTCGGGCTGGCCGCGAGCATGTTCCGCGAGGCCGGCGCCCTGACCACCCTGCCGGTCGGTGAGGTGCTGGCCGGCGCGGACCCGACGGCGCTGTCGCTGGCCATCCGGCAACCGGCCGGGGTGGTCGCCGCGTTCGCGCCGTGGAACGCCCCGCTGATCCTGGGGGCCCGCGCCGTCGCCGCGCCGCTGGCCGTCGGGAACACCGTCGTGGTCAAGGCCAGTGAGGACGCGCCGCTGGCCTGCGCGCTGTTCCTGGCCGACATCCTGCGGGACGCCGGGCTGCCGGCGGGTGCGCTCAACGTGCTGACCAACGACCGGGCCGACGCGGCGGTCGTCGCCGAGACGCTCATCGGGGACCGGCGGGTGCGCCGGGTCAACTTCACCGGTTCCACCGGCGTCGGCCGGCGCATCGGTGAGCTCGCCGCGCGGCATCTCACCCCGGCGGTGCTCGAGCTGGGCGGCAAGAACTCGGTGCTGGTGCTCGACGACGCCGACCTGGAGTACGCGGTGAACGCCGTCGCGTTCGGGGCGTACCTGAACTCCGGGCAGATCTGCATGTCCGCGGACCGGGTGATCGTGCACCGGTCCCTGGCCGACGAGTTCGCCGCCCGGCTGGCCGAGAAGGCCAAGGGCCTGCCCGCCGGGGACCCCACCGACCCGCACACGGTGATCGGTCCGCTGATCAACGCGGGCGCGGCCGAGCGGGTCGCCGGCCTGGTCGATCAGGCGGTCGCCGGCGGCGCCCGGGTGCTCAGCGGCGGCGGTACGCCGGACGGCGCGCACTACCCGGCGACGGTCCTCGCGGGCGTGACGCCCGACATGCGCATCCACACCGAGGAGATCTTCGGGCCGGTGGCGACCGTGCTGACCGTGGCCGACGAGGAGCAGGCGATCGCGGTCGCCAACGACAGCCCGTACGGGCTCACCGCCGGGGTGCTGACCCAGGACGTCAACCGCGGTTTCGCCGTCGCCCGGCGGCTGCGCACCGGCATCGCCCACGTCAACGACCAGTCCGTGGACGACGACCCGACCGCGCCGTTCGGCGGGATGGGTGACTCCGGCTACGGGCGCTTCGGCGGCCGGGCCGGCGCCGAGGCGTTCACCGATCTGCGTTGGATAACTCTCCAGCAGCGCCCGAAGCAGTACCCGTTTTAGCCGCCTGGATCTGGGAGTAGACGCGGGTCCGCAGGGTGACGAAACGCGGATCGGCCCGGGTGTGCAGCTGGTCGCGTTCGGCGGGCAGGTCGACGGTCAGCTCGTCCTGCACGACCGTCGGGGACGCCGACAGCATCAGCACGCGCTGACCCAGGTAGACCGCCTCGTCGATGTCGTGCGTGACGAACAGGATCGTCATGCCGAGCCGCTGCCACAGCGAGCGGACGAGGTCCTCCAGATCGGCCCGGGTCTGCGCGTCGACCGCGGCGAACGGCTCGTCCATCAGCAGGATCGACGGTTCGTAGGCCACGGCCCGGGCGATCGCGACCCGCTGCTGCATCCCGCCGGACAACTGCCACGGGTACGCGGACTCGGTACCGTCCAGGCCGACCGCGGTCAGGGCCTCGGCGACCAGTTGCCGGCGGCGGGCCTTGGGGACCTTCTTCTGCCGCAGGGGCAGGTCGACGTTGTCGCGCACCGTCATCCACGGGAACAGGCTGCGGCCGTACTCCTGGAAGACGATCGCCAGGCCGCTCCGGTCGCCCACCGTGACCTCCCCGGAGGTCGGGTCGAGCAGCCCGGCGATGCAGCGCAGCAGCGTGGTCTTGCCGCAGCCGGACGGGCCGACCAGGCAGACCAGCTCGCCGGCGGCGACGGTGAACGTCAGGTCGCGCAGCGCCTCCACCTCGCGGCTGCCGGACCGGTAGACCTTGCGCAGGCCCTTGACCTCGAGCATCGTCGTCTCCTTCGTCACGAGCGCCGCTGGGCGTCGCGCAGGCCGTGGTACCAGGCCAGCGCGCGGCGCTCGGCCAGGCGGAACAGCTCGGACAGGCCGAAGCCGAGCAGCCCGAGCAGGATGATGCCGCTCCACATCTCCGGGATGGCGAAGCTGCGCTGGAACTGCACGATGGTGAAGCCCAGGCCGTTGCTGGCCGCGAACATCTCGCTGATCACCATGAGGATGATCGCGATGGACAGCGCCTGCCGCAGGCCGGCGACGATCTGCGGGGACGCGGCAGGCAGCAGCAGGTGACGCAGCCGGGCCGCGCCGGTGATCCCGTACGCGCGGCTGGTGTCGGACAGCACGCCGTCGGTGGCGCGGACGCCCTCGACGGTGTTGAGCAGCACCGGCCAGACGCACCCGGAGACGATCACGATGACCTTCATGCCGGTGCCGATGCCGGCGAACAGCATGATGACCGGGACCAGCACCGGCGGCGGCACGGCCCGGAAGAACTCGAGCACCGGCTCGGCGGCCGCGCGCAGCCGTGGGTTGGCGCCGATCGCGACACCGGCCGCGATCCCGATCAGCGCGGCCAGCAGGTAACCGGCGCCGAGGCGGGCCAGGCTGGGCAGCACGTCGGCGCGCAGCCGCTCGGGGGTCCAGGTGTCGGCGAACGCGGCGAGGATCCGGCTCAGCGGGGGCGCGTAGAAGTTCTCGCTGTTCGCGCTGGCCGCGTACCAGGTCAGGAAGAGCACGACCGGCAGGCCGAGCACCAGCAGCAGGCGTCTGATCATGAGGGGGTCTCCCCGCGGACGGACTGGTGCCAGGCGAGGAAGTGACGTTCGGCGTAACGGGCGGCCAGGTTGATGGCCACGCCGAGCAGGCCGGTGACGACGATGAGGGCGTACATGGTGGGGATCGCGTTCGAGGTCTGGGCCACCGCGATGACCGCGCCGAGGCCGGGGGCGCCGATGACCAGTTCGGTGGTGACCGCCAGCACCAGCGCGACCGAGGCGGCGAGGCGGATGCCGGTGAAGACGTACGGCAGCGCGGTCGGCCAGAGCACGTAGCGGATCCGGGCCCAGGGGCCGAAGCGGAAGCTGCGGGCGGTCTCGTCGGCGACCGGGTCGACGTCGGCGACGCCGTACAGGACCTGGACCAGCACCTGCCAGAAGGCCGCGTAGACCACCAGGAGCAGGGTCGAGCCCAGGTCCGCGCCGTAGAGCAGGACCGCGAGGGGGATCAGCGCGACCGACGGGATGGGCCGCAGGAACTCCACCGTCGAGGCCGTGACCGCGCGCAGCACGGGCACCGCACCGATCAGCACGCCCGCGGCCACTCCGGCCACGACCGCGATGGCCAGGCCGATCGCCCACGCGGTGAGGGTGTCCCGGACGGCCACCCAGAACGCGCCGGTGACCGCCTCGTCGGCCAGCGCGGCCAGGATCCGGCTGGTCGGTGGCAGGTAGCCGGCCGACACGATCCCGGCGCGGGGCAGCAGCTCAACCAGCACGAGCAGCCCGGCCAGACCGGAGACGCCGAGCAGCGCCCGGCCTCCCGGCACCGTCCGCGGCGCCGCCGCCCCCACCGCCGTCACGGGAGAATCTTGGCCAGGTCGGGCGTCGCGCCACCGAAGATGCCGTCCTGGGCGCCGAGCTTGCTCAGCGTCTCGACCGACGGCTTGTTGATCTCGGTGGGCCACTTCGGCAGGGTCAGCGCCTCGCGGGCCTTCGGGTCGATCTTGGTGTACGAGCCGAGGATCTCGCGGACCTCGTCCGGGTGCGCGTCGGCGTAGGCCAGCGACTCGTTCATCGCCTCGGTGAACCGCTTGACCAGGTCCGGGTCGTCGGCGATGAGCTTGCTGGAGGCGAAGTACGCCGCCACGGTCAGATTCGGCGCCGCGTCGACGTAGTTCCACGCGACCACCCGGCCACCGGCGGCGGTGACGGCCGACAGCGACGGCTCCACCACCCAGGCCGCGTCGACCTGGCCGTTCTCCACCGCGGCCGGCATGTTGGCGAACGGCATCTCGACGAAGCTGATCCCGCTGGGGTCGCCGCCGGCCTTGCGCACCGACTCGCGCACGGTGGTGTCACCGATGTTCTTCAGCGTGTTGACCGCGATCTTCTTGCCGGCCAGGTCGGCGGGCTTGGTGATCGGGCTGTTCTTGCGTACTGCGACGCCGCCGAAGTCCTTGCCCGCCGTACCGGTGGAGGCCACGCCGTTGGCGACCACCTTGACCGGCACGTTCTTGGTCTGGGCGATGAGCAGCGAGGTGATGTTGCTGAAGCCGAACTGGAACTGGCCGCTGACCACGCCGGGCACGATCGCCGCGCCGCCCTGCCCGCTCTCCATGGTCAGCTCGATCTTCCGATTCTTGAATAATCCCTGTTTCTGCCCCAGGTAGATGGGCGCGACGTCGACGATCGGGATGATCCCGACCTTGACCTGCGCGACCCCGCCGTCGGTGGTGGCCGGACCCGAGCCGCCGGAGGATCCGCAGCCCGCCCCGGCTCCGACGAGGGCGAGCACGGCCATCCCCGTGATGAACCGACGCATTCTTCAGACCTCCAGTGGGTTGTCCTTGTGCGCACACCGCACGTACGTTCTTATGAAGAACGTATGGTGTGGTCTGCCTCACGTCAACGATCACCATCGATTAATGGGAGGTCGCGTGCGCACGCAGGTCGGCATAGTCGGGGCGGGTCCGGCGGGGCTCGTCCTCGCCCGGCTGCTGCAGCGGGCCGGGATCGACGCGGTGATCCTGGAACGCCGCTCGCGATCCTATGTGGAGAGCCGGGTTCGCGCGGGGGTGCTCGAACACGGGACCGCGCAACTGCTCGACGAGCTCGGCGTGGGACAGCGGATGCGCCGGGAGGGCATGGTGCACCGCGGCATCGTGCTGCGCTTCGGCGGCGAGAGCCACCGGATCGACCTGGAGGCGCTCACCGGTAAGACCATCACGGTGTACGGCCAGCAGGAGGTGGTCAAGGATCTGATCGCCGCACGGCTGGCCGACGACCTCCCGCTGCACTTCGAGGCCGAGGTCACCGCCGTCGACGGCACCGTGCTGGAGTACGAGCAGAACGGCGTCCGGCACCGCCTCGAGTGCGACTTCGTGGCCGGCTGCGACGGCTCGCACGGGGTGGCCCGCCTGGCCGTGCCCGACGGCGCGCTGCGGACGGCCGAGCGCGTGCACCCGTACGCGTGGCTCGGCATCCTGGCCCGCTCCCCCGCCGCCGCCGACGAGCTGGTCTACGCCTACCACGAACGCGGTTTCGCCCTGCACAGCATGCGCACCCCGGACATCATCCGGCTCTACCTGCAGGTGCCGCGCGACACCGACCTGGCCGCCTGGCCCGACGCCCGGATCTGGGACGAACTGCGCGCCCGGCTCGACCTGCCGCTCCAGGAGGGCGAGATCCTGGAACGCGGCATCACCGGGATGCGCAGCTTCGCGGTCGAGCCGATGCGCCACGACCGGCTCTTCCTGGCCGGCGACGCGGCCCACATCGTCCCGCCGACCGGGGCCAAGGGCATGAACCTGGCCATCGCCGACGTGCGGGTGCTGGCCGAGGCGCTCACCGCGCACTACCGGGAACGGACGGACGAACTGCTGGACGGCTACTCACGGACCTGCCTGAAGCGGGTCTGGCTGGTGCAGCGCTTCTCCCACTGGATGACCACGATGCTGCACCGCCACGAGGGTGACGACGACTTCGGCCACCGCGTCCAGCTCGCCGAGCTGGAGTACGTGACCGGTTCCACCGCGGCGGCGACCACCCTGGCCGAGAACTACGTGGGACTCCCCCGGTGAACGCCCGGATCGTCCCGCTCGCCGACGCGATCGCCGAGCTGGTGCACGACGGCGACACCGTCGCGCTGGAGGGCTTCACCCACCTGATCCCGGTGGCGGCCGGCCACGAGATCATCCGGCAGGGGCGGCGGGGGCTGACCCTGGTCCGGATGACCCCGGACATCGTCTACGACCAGCTCATCGGGGCCGGCTGCGCGGCCAAGCTGGTGTTCTCCTGGGCCGGCAACCCCGGCGTCGGGTCGCTGCACCGCTTCCGCGACGCCGTCCAGCACGGCTGGCCGGCGCCGCTGGAGATCGAGGAGCACAGCCACGCGGGCATGGCCAACCGGTACGTCGCCGGCGCGTCTGGCCTGCCCTTCGCCGTGCTGCGCGGCTACCTCGGCACCGACCTGCCGGAGCACACCGCCACCATCGCTCCGATCACCTGCCCGTTCACCGGGGAGACGCTCACCGCGGTGCCGGCCCTGAACCCGGACGTCGGCATCGTGCACGCCCAGCGGGCCGACCGGGCCGGCAACGTGCAGTTCTGGGGCATCACCGGGGTGCACAAGGAGGTCGTACTGGCCTCGGCCCGGTCGCTGGTCACGGTCGAGGAGCTCGTGGACGAGCTGACGCCGGTGCCCGGCGCGGTGGTGCTGCCCGGCTGGGCGGTCACCCGGGTCGCGCACGTGCCGGGCGGCGCCCATCCCTCGTACGCGATGGGCTACAGCGACCGCGACAACGACTACTACCAGGCCTGGGACAAGATCAGCCGGGACCGGGAGGCGTTCACGCGGTGGCTGACGGGAGTGACGGCATGACCTGGACCGCGGACGAGATGATGACCGTCGCGGCGGCCCGGGCCCTGCGCGGCGACACCCGGTGCTTCGTCGGCATCGGCCTGCCCAGCACGGCGGCCAACCTGGCCCGCCGTACCCATGCCCCGGACCTGGTCCTGGTCTACGAGTCCGGCACGATCGGCGCCAAGCCGGACCGGCTGCCGCTGTCCATCGGCGACGGCGTGCTCGCCGCGACCGCCGACGCGGTCGTCAGCGTCCCGGAGATGTTCAACTACTGGCTGCAGCCCGGCCGGATCGGCGTCGGTTTCCTCGGTGCGGCCCAGATCGACCGGTACGGCAACATCAACACCACGGTCATCGGCGCCGACTACGCCGACCCCGGGGTACGGCTGCCCGGCGCCGGCGGGGCCCCGGAGATCGCGGCGTCCTGCCGTGAGGTCATCGTGGTGGTCCGGCAGAGCCCGCGGACGTTCGTCGACCGGGTCGATTTCGTGACGTCCGTCGGTCACGGCCGCGGGCCCGGCGACCGGGCCCGGCTGGGCCTGCGCGGACGCGGCCCGGTCCTGGTCATCACCGACCTGGGCGTGCTGGAGCCGGACCCGGGGACCCGGGAGCTGACCCTGACGCGGCTGCACCCCGGGGTCACGGTCGAGCAGGCCGTCACGGCCACCGGCTGGGAACTGCGCGTCGCCGACCCCCTGACCGGCACCGACCCGCCGAGCGAGCACGAGCTGACCGCCCTGCGCGCACTGACCGGAGCGAAGGAGAACCCATGACCGTGCACCCGCCGCTGCTGTCCCCCGGCTACAAGTCGACGATCCTGCGGGCCCCGCACCAGGCGCCGATCCTGCTGCCGCACACGCTGACCGAGCTGACCGGGCCGGTGCTGGGCGAGGGCCCGGTGGCCGCCGCGGACGCCGACCTGACCGTGGACGGCACCGGCGAGGCGCAGGGCCAGCGCATCGTGGTGCACGGCCAGGTCCGCGACACCGACGGCCGGCCGGTGCCGGACACCCTGGTCGAGGTGTGGCAGGCCAACGCGGCCGGCCGCTACCTGCACAAGTGGGACCGGCACGACGCGCCGCTCGACCCGCACTTCACCGGCGTGGGCCGCACGATGACCGACGCGCAGGGCAACTACCGCTTCGTGACGGTCAAGCCGGGCGCGTACCCGTGGGGCAACCACCCGAACGCCTGGCGGCCCGCCCACATCCACTTCTCGCTGTTCGGCCGGGCGTTCACCCAGCGCCTGGTCACCCAGATGTACTTCCCGGACGACCCGCTGTTCGCCTACGACCCGATCTACCACTCGGTGCCGGAGTTCGCCCGCGACCGGCTGGTCGCCGGCTTCGACCTGGGCGCCACGGTCGAGTCGTGGGCGCTGGGCTTCCGCTTCGACATCGTGCTCAGCGGGGCGGCGGCGACGCCGATGGAGACCCGATGAGCACGAACGCGACGCCGTCGCAGACCGTGGGGCCGTACCTGTCGATCGGGCTCACCTGGGACGAGGGCCCGCACGTGGTCGCGGCCGACGCGCCCGGGGCCGTGTGGTTGCGCGGTGAGATCCGCGACGGTAGCGGCGACGTGGTGAAAGATGCCCTGGTGGAGACCTGGCAGAGCGACCCTTCGGGCCGCTTCCACACCCCCGGCTTCCGCGGCCTGGGCCGCTGCGCCACCGACGACGACGGCCGGTACGCGATCCGCACGGTCAAGCCGGGCGTGGTGCAGGACCAGGCCCCGCACCTGGACATGTCGGTGTTCGCCCGCGGCCTGCTGCACCGGGTGGTCACCCGCGTCTACTTCGCCGACGAGCCGGCCGCGAACGAGGCGGATCCGGTCCTGGCCCGCGTCCCGGCCGAGCGGCGGGGCACCTTGATCGCGGAGAAGTCCTCGGACGGCTACCGCTTCGACATCACCCTGCAGGGGACCGATGAGACCGTCTTCTTCACCGTCTGACGCCCCCGGGCTGTTCGACGGCGTGCTGGCCGCCGGGGACGTGCGGGCGGCGGTGGCCGACGCGGAGTGGGTGCGCGCGATGCTGGACGCCGAGGCTGCGCTGGCCCGGGCGGCCGCCCGGTGCGGGATCGCCGCGGCCGAGGACGCCGCGGTTGTCGCTGAGGCCTGCGCGAGTCTGGAGGTGGATCCGGGCGAGCTGGGCGCCGAGGCGACCGGTACGGGCAACCCGGTCGTGCCGCTGATCAAACGGCTACGGGCGGCGGTGCCGGAGCACGTGGCGTCGCTGGTGCACCGGGGCGTGACGAGCCAGGACATCGTGGACACGGCGGCGATGCTGGTCGCGCAGCGGGCGCTCGTGCCGCTGCTGGCCGACCTGGCCGCGGTGACCGAGCTGACCGCGGCCCTGGCCGACCGGCACCGGGGGACGGTGATGGCCGGGCGGACGCTGCTGCAACAGGCGCTGCCGACGACCTTCGGTCTGGTCGCGGCCGGGTGGCTGACCGGCCTCGACAGTGCGCGGCGTCGGCTGATCGAGGTCGGCGAGCAGCGGCTCGCCGCCCAGCTGGGCGGGGCAGCCGGCACTCTCGCGGCGTTCCAGCCCGGCAAGTCGGGGGCCGGAGCCGGCGCTGAGACCCGGGCTGCGGCAGGCGATGCCGGGCCCGCGACGCACGACGCCGGATCCGGGACAGGCCCGGCCGGGGTCGCGGTGGGTGATGTCGGCGTCCGGATGTTGGGCGCGTTCAGTGCCGAGGTCGGGCTGGCGGAGCCGGACCTGCCGTGGCACACCGAGCGGACCCGCGTCGCCGACCTCGCGGGGGCGCTCGGCGCCGCGGCCGGGGCGATCGCCAAGGTCGCCCGGGACCTGGTCCTCCTGGCCCAGACCGAGGTGGGTGAGGTGGCCGAGGCCGGCGACGGCGGCGGCTCATCGACGCTGCCGCACAAGCACAACGCCATCGCCGCGATCAGCGCCGCCGCCGCGGCCGCCCAGGCACCCGGGCTGGTCGCCACCCTGCTCGCCGCCATGGCGCACGAGCACCAGCGGGCCGCGGGCGACTGGCACGCCGAGTGGCAGCCGCTGCGGGCGCTGCTCACCTCGACCGGGTCGGCCGCTCATCAGCTGCGCCGGGCCCTGACGGACCTGCGGGTGGACGCCGCCCGGATGCGCGCCAACCTCGACCTGACCCACGGCGCCCTGCTGGCCGAACGGGTCGCCGGGGCGTTGCGCCCGGCCCTGGGCACCGAGGCCCACGCGGTGGTCCGCGCGGCCCTCGCCCGCGGCGACCTGAGCACCGACCCGGCGATCACCGCCCACCTGGACCCGGCCGACCTGGCCGGCCTGCTCGCGCCCGGGACGTACCTGGGCAGCGCCGACGCCCTGATCGATCGCGCCCTGAACGCGGCCCGGCGATGAGCGCGGTCGCGGTGCATCACCGCGTGGACGGGCCGGCCGGCGCTCCCCCGCTGCTCATGATCAATTCGCTGGGTGCGGATCTGAGCATGTGGGAGCCGCAGCTGCCCGCGCTCAGCTCACGGTTCCGGGTCATCCGGTACGACGCGCGCGGCCACGGTCGCTCACCCGTACCCCCGGGTCGGTATGGCCTGGCCGATCTCGGGCGTGACGCGCTCGCGCTGCTGGACCGGCTCGGGATCGCGCGGGCCGATGTCGTCGGCCTGTCGCTCGGCGGGATGACCGCCATGTGGCTGGCCGCGCACGCGCCCGAGCGGGTCGACCGGCTGGTGCTGTTCTGCACGTCGGCCCGGCTGGGGCCGCCGGCTGCCTGGGCCGAGCGGGCCGCGACGGTCCGGGCCGGGGGCACCGCCGCCGTCGCCGACGCGGTCGTCGCCCGCTGGGTCACCCCGGGCTACGCGGCGGCCCACCCGGGCGAGGTGCGGCGGCTGCGGGACATGGTCGCGGCGACCCCGGCGATCGGGTACGCCGGTGCGTGCGCGGCGATCGAGGAGATGGATCTGCGGCCGGACCTGCCCGGTGTCACCGCCCCCACGCTGGTGGTCGCCGGGGCCGACGATCCGGCCACGCCGCCCGCCCACGGGGCCGCCATCGCCGCGGCGATCCCCGGTGCCCGGCTCGAGGTCGTCGCCGACGCGGCGCATCTGGCCAGTTTCGAGCAGGCGGCGACCGCGAACCGACTGATTCTGGAGGCGCTCGATGGCTGACGACTACACCGACGGCATGGCCGTGCGGCGCGAGGTGCTCGGCGACGCGCACGTGGACCGGGCGGTCGCGGCCACCACCGGCTTCACCGCGCCGTTCCAGGAGTACATCACCCGGACCGCCTGGGGGCAGGTGTGGACCCGGGACGGCCTGGACCGGCGTACCCGGTCCTGCGTGACGCTCGCGCTGCTCACCGCCCTGCAGTGTCACGACGAGCTGGCGATGCACGTACGGGCCGCCCGCCGCAACGGGCTCAGTCCCGACGAGATAGCGGAGGTCCTGCTGCACACCGCCGTGTACGCGGGCGTGCCCGCCGCCAACGCCGCCTTCAAGATCGCCGAGGCTGTGCTGGCCGACGACGGATCCGGGGCGTGACCCGATGGTCGCAGCGATGGGTGAAGACGCGCGCGAGCCGCACTTCGTGCAGTCCCTGGAACGCGGGCTCGCCGTCATCCGGGCGTTCGACGCCCATCACCGGGAGCTCACCCTCAGCGAGGTGGCCCGGATCTGCGACCTCACCCGGGCCGCGGCCCGGCGCTTCCTGCTCACCCTGACCGACCTCGGCTACGTCCGCACCGACGGACGGCTGTTCTCGCTGACGCCGCGGGTGCTGGAGCTGGGCTACGCGTTCCTGTCCAGCCTGTCGCTGCCGGAGGTGGCCGAGCCGCACCTGGAGCAGCTGTCGGCTGAAGTCCACGAGTCGTCGTCGGTCTCGGTGCTGGACGGCGACGACGTGGTGTACGTGGCCCGGGTGCCGACCCGGCGGATCATGACCGTGGCGATCAACGTGGGGACCCGGTTCCCGGCGTACGCCACGTCGATGGGCCGGGTGCTGATCGCGCATCTGCCCGCCGAGCAGGTCGAGGCGTATCTGGGGCGGGTGCGGTTGGAGCGGCTCACGGCGCGGACTGTCGGGTCGGTCGCGGAGCTGCGGGACGAGCTGGCGCAAGTCCGCGAGCAGGGTTACGCGATCGTGGACCAGGAGCTGGAGGAAGGGCTGCGCTCGATGGCCGCGCCCGTCGCCGACCGTTCCGGGGCTGTGACCGCCGCGGTCAATGTGTCGGTGCATGCGAGCCGGACTTCGGTGGCAGCGATGCGGGCGGAATTGCTACCGGCGTTGCTGGCCACCGCGGAGCGCATCACGGCCGATCTGCGGGTGACGAGACCGGGGCGTTAGCTTGTCGTTCAACCTCCGGGCCGAACCGGCGTCGCCGCGAACCAGCCCGCCGCGCGCCATCAGAAGTGTGTTCTTGGGCGAAGGTCATCCGGTGTGTTCCGGTGCTACCCCGTGGCTTGGTCGACAGGCGACACGATACGGGTCAGCAGGGTGATGAGTTGTTCTCGTTCGTCTTGTGTCAGTGCTGCGATCAGTTCGGCGTTGGCTTGCTCGCCCAGCCTTGCGGTCCGGTGAAGCAGCTGGGTGCCCTCTGGTGACAGGGAAATGGCATTCTTGCGCCGATCGGCGCGATCGCGGTGACGAACGATCAGGCCGCGTTGATGCAGGTCGTTGACGATCGCGGACATGTCTTTCGGGTGCACTTTCAGGATCCGGCCCAGTTCAGCCTGGGACACCGGCTCTTGTTCGGCCACCGTCGCGAGGGCCGCATGGTGCATCATCCGGATGTCCTCAGCGGCCAGTGCTTGCGCCACCAGCTGGTGACCACGGGCCGCGGCCCGGCCGAGCAACCAGCTCGGCAGCACGCGAATCTGAGCGGGCGCGTAGGGACCGTCCGACATGCCAACCGCCTTTTAATCCGTTGGGATACCCCAACGAGCTGACTTATAGTGGGGATCTCCCAACGATAAAGGAGGCGGCAGTGCGAAGCGTGCGTTACCACCGGCACGGAGGCCCGGAGGTTCTGCATCTCGACCAGGTGCCCGAGCCCGAGCCCGGGCCTGGCGACCTGCTGGTGCGCACGGAGGCCATCGGCGTGACGCTGCCAGGCGTCCGCAAGGTCCGCGGCGAGGGCGACCGCAGCCCCCTACCGGGCACGCCGGGCGGCGAGGTCGCGGGCCGGGTGATCGCCGTCGGCCCGCAGGTCACCCGGTACGAGGTCGGCGACCGGGTCACTGGTCTCGCCTTCACCGGCGCCTACGCCGACGTCGTGGCCATGCCGACACTCACCACCAGCCTCATCCCGGACGACGCGGCCGGCACGCAAGCAGTCGGCCTGGTGCGGAGCGGACACGTCGCATCGGCGGCGCTGGCAACCGCCGGCCTGACCGGAGGCGAGTCGGTCTGCATCACCGGTGCCGCCAGTGGTGTCGGGCACCTCGCTGTCCAGCTGGCGAAACTGCAGCGGGCCGGACGAGTCACTGCGGCAGTCAGCAGCACCGCGAAGGCCGACTTCCTGTCCGGACTCGGCGCCGACGCGGTCGTGACCTATCAGGACGAGCAGTGGGGCGAGCCGTTCGACGTCGTCATCGACGCCGTGGGCGGTGAGCTGTTGCCGAAAGCCATAGCTTCGTTACGCCCCGGTGGACGGCTCATCTTCTGCGGCTCCGGGGGCGGAACCGTCCCGGCGTTCGACCTCCTGGCCGGCTCCAAGACCATCACCGGCATGACCATGGCGCGATTCGCCGCCACACAGCGCGACCTCTACGACATCCATCACAAGCAACTCTGGCGCCTACACCGCGCAGGACAACTGCACGTCGCCATCCACGCCGAAGTTCCGTTGTCTGACGCCGCCGAAGCGCACTCGATCATCGAGGCCCGGGCCAACTGCGGAAAAGTAGTCCTCATACCCTGAACCAGCCATTCGGGAAGGCCGGTCAGGACATTCCTGAAAGCATCGAAACGGGGTCTGTAAGTACAACGGCACCTCTCCTCCTGACGCCTCTACGCGGGAAGGTGCCGTTTTCTTGCCGTCCCTCGAAACGAGCACGGTGGTTGGCTGGGCCGCACTGATCTTCGCTCCGGGCCGACGCGCGTTATTTCACCAACCGCGTGTGGTCGGACCGCACGGTGCGAGAGTTGTCCGGTTCAACTGCGTAATGTCAGCCCGTCACTCGCTGACCACATCGCAGGAGAACCGCATTACATGATCGTCTTTGTCGTTCTCCCCCTGGTACTACTCCTGCCGACAGCATTCTTCGCCCTGCACTGGTACGTGTGGCGGCGCCTCATCCACGACACGACCACACCGGGCTCCCCGATCCGCCGGGCCGGCACCGCCCTGTTCGTGGCCGGGCCCTTGCTGCTACTACTCGCTCTGCCGCACGACCTGCCCGGTGTTCCGTTCCGGGCCGAAGCCATCATCGACTGGCCGGGCTTCATGTGGCTCGCCCTGTTCCTCTACCTCTTCCTCGCTCTGGCTGCGGGAGAGGTCGTGCGTCCGCTCCTCCACCGGAGGGTGAGCCGACGTCGGACCGCGCAGAGCGAGCACCCCACGACTCAACCCGTCGTCAGCCCGGCCTCGCCGCCACTGTCCCGGCGTGTCTTCGTCTCCCGCGTCGTAGGCGGGAGCGCCGCAGCCTTGGCGCTGACCACCGTGAGCTACGGGACCTTCGGGCTTCTGCGCGGCCCTCGGGTCAAGCGGATCACCGTGCCCATGGCCAAGCTGCCCCGCAGCGCCGACGGCTTTCGCATCGCGGTCGTCAGCGACATGCACCTCGGCCCGTTGCTCGGCCGCGACTTCGCCCGGCGCGTGGTCGACACGATCAACAGCACCCAGCCCGACCTCATCACGGTCGTGGGTGACCTGGTCGACGGCAGCGTCGCGGATCTGCGTCCGGCCGTGGCTCCGCTGGCCCGGTTACGCGCCCGGCACGGCGCCTTCTTCGTGACCGGCAATCACGAATACCTCTTCGACGCCCAGCAGTGGATCAGCGCGGTCCGTGACCTCGGCGTGCACCCGTTGGAGAACAGCCGGGTGGAGCTGCCCGGCTTCGACCTGGCCGGCGTCAACGACGTGGCCGGGGCGGGTCAGGGGCAAGGCCCGGACTTCGCCCGCGCGCTGGGCGACCGGGACCGCGCCCGGACCGCTGTCCTGCTGGCGCACCAGCCCGTGGTGATCGACGACGCCGTTGCCCACGGCGTGGACCTGCAACTGTCCGGCCACACCCACGGCGGGCAGCTGTGGCCCGGCCCGTACGTCGCCGAGCTGGTCGTGCCCACCGTGGCCGGGCTGGAACGCTACGGCGACACCCAGCTGTACGTCAGCCGCGGCGCCGGAGCCTGGGGACCGCCGGTACGGGTCGACGCTCCGTCCGACATCACCGTCATAGAGTTGGCCTCGACGTAGTTCTGCCTACGCGACGTGAGCGCTGGCCCGGCGCTTCTCCCTGTACATCTCCGCGTCCGCGGTCGCCACCAGCCGGGAGAAGTCCTCGCCGGCCCGGCCGATCGCGTAGCCGACGCTGGCGCCGATGCGGTGCACGCCGGTGCTGCCGCAGATCGGCTCGCGGATCGCCTCGCGCAGCCGCTGGGCGGCCTCCGGCAGGGCCCGGGTCAGGTCGTCACCGGTCAGCACCGCGACGAACTCGTCGCCGCCGGTGCGGGCCAGCACGTCGTCGGGGCGCAGGTGGTGCTGCAGGCGCTGGGCGACGATCCGCAGCACCTCGTCGCCGGCCTCGTGCCCGGCGTCGTCGTTGACCTTCTTGAAGCCGTCCAGGTCCACCACCAGCACCCCGACCTGGGGCGCGCCCCGGGCCGGCAGGGTGTCGATGCTGGTCTTGAGCAGGGCACGGTTGGCCAGGCCGGTGAGGCTGTCGTGGGTCGCCGCGTACTCCGCCTCGGCCTGGCTGCGCTCGAGCTGCGAGTGCAGCCGGGCGTGCTGGATGGCGATGGCGGCGTGCTCGGCGAAGAAGGCCAGGATCTCCTGCTGCTGGGCGTCCGGGCGGCGCCCGTCGTCGGGCAGGTCGACGCTGAGCACACCCACCCACTCGCCGGACGGCGCCATCAGCGGCGCGAACAGGCAGTCCAGCGGGTGCCACAGCTCCGGGTCGTCGGTCGCCTCGATGTCCGGGACCCAGACGTAGAGCGACTCGGGCACGCCGTTGCGGTGGTCGACGAAGTAGAGCGAGCCCCAGCGTTCGGCCCGGCGGAACAGCTCCCGCCAGTTCTCCGCCGAGCCGCGGGTGCCGAGCAGCTCCCGGCGCAGGTCGTCGCTGCCGGCCACGGCCACGGTGGTGTAGTCGCCGTTCTCCTCGGCCAGGTTGACGGCGGCCAGGCCGAAGCCGGACGCCTCGACGACCCCGCTCGCGACGGCGTCCAGGGTCTGGGTGAGATCCAAGCTGCCGTGCACACGCTTGGTCACCGCGTGCAGGGCCCGGAGGGCCTGCAGCTGCGGATCGGAGGCCGTCACCCGCGCTCCCTTCGCCACACCGTGATCAACCGACCGTAGTGCATCCGCCTACGCCTCGTGGACCCTGCTCATCGACGACCGGCCCGCTGAGCTGAGGACTTCGGCCGCCCGCACCGTGGCGGCCAGCGTGTCGTGCACCCGCAGGCCGGGGCGGGCCAGGGCGACCTGCACCTCGACGTCGTGCCGGCGCGGATACCCCGGGTCGGCCCCGACCGCGAGCGAAACCCCACGGGTGACGTGCACGCCCAGCTCGTACAGGGTGATCGGCTGGACGCTGCCGCCCGGGGCGAACCAGAACAGCACCACGTCGGCGCGGTGCAGGTGGGTGTGCTCCCAGGTGATCTGTTCGGTGGCGGCGGCCGGGTCGGCGAGGTCGAAGGTGGCGCGGCGGGGATCGACGACGGTCAGCCCGGGCGTGTCGCGCAGCATGGCCACGGCCTGCGACTGCCAGTCGGGGCAGTCCGTGATGCCGCCAGCCAGGAACAGCACCGGCCCGGGCCCGTCGTACCGCTGCGGCGCCTGCACGTATCGCACGATTGCCACGGTAGCCGTCACACAACCGTCATGTGGCCGCGGGCGGACCGCCATGTGCGTACCTGATCATGGGCCCGGATGACGCGGTCGCGTGGCCGCGCCGCTCGTGTGCCCCCGCGAGTGGCGGCGCCCGCGGCCGCGGCATCCCCTACCGGCTCGCCGCGGTCAGCCGGGGAATTCGGCCCGCAGCCACTGCAGGGCGGCCGGGCAGTCGTCGAAGATCGGGAACAGCCCGTCCACGTGCATCGTGTGCAGCACGGTGACGACGAACCGCGACGGACCGGCCAGGACCACGACCCCGTCCCGGCGCCGGGCCCGCCGGTGCGCCCGGACCAGCAGACCGAGCCCGACGTCGTCCAGCGTCGGCACCGCCGTCAGGTCCACGACCACGTGCGGATGCCGGTCGACAGCATCGGTCAGGCTCTCCCGCAGCGTCGGCGCCACCGTGGCGTCCATCCCGGCTCGCACGTGCACGACCACGGCGTCCAGCCGTACGTCCAGCTCCACCTCGGGTGCGGTCATCGGGCCTCCTCGACCTCGAGCACGTGGTCCACCCGGGCCAGACCCAGCATCCGGCGGACCCGCGCGCCCGGGGCGCGCAGGGTCAGCCGGGCGTCGGCGCGGATCAGCTCCCGGTGCACCTGCAGCAGCACCACGATGGCAGCCGCGTCTATCCGCGGGCTGTGCCGCAGGTCGACGATCAGCCGGGCCGGGCGCCCGGCCACCGCGTCGCGGAACCGGGACTGCCACCGGTCGACCGTCGCGCCGGCCAGCGCTTCGGTGACGACCACGGTCGTCTCCTGCATCGCGTGCTCACCGCTCACAGCTGCAAGGTTCGACCCGGTGTGTGGCGGGTGGTCCGCAGCCGTATGACGGTTGCGTGACAGTCCGGTCGCGCCCGCCCCCGCTCTTTGGCGGCACGCGGCCGGACGGGGATGATGCATGGCATGTCAGCAGTGCTGGTGATCGAGGACGACGACCGGATCCGGCTGTCGCTGGTGCTGGCGCTGGAGGACGAGGGCTACGAGGCCACCGGCGCTCCGACCGCCGAGGAGGGCATCGCCGCGCAACGCCGCCGGCCGGCCGACACCGTGCTGGTCGACCTCATGCTGCCGGGCATCGACGGCTTCGAGTGCATCCGGACCCTCCGCCGCGCCCACGACGTGCCGATCGTGGTGATCAGTGCCCGCGACGACACCCACGACATCGTGGCCGCGCTGGAGGCCGGCGCCGACGACTACCTGGTCAAACCGGTCGCGGTGAAGGAGCTGACGGCCCGGCTGCGGGCGCTGCGCCGCCGGGCCCGGGCCGGGGCCGGCGACGAGGTCCCGGTGCTGCGCTTCGGCGACCTGGAGATCTCCCCCGAGGCCGGCGAGGTCCGGCTGGCCGGCACCCCGGTCGCCGTCACCCGTACGGAGTTCCAGCTGCTGTGCGAGCTGGCTGAGCATCCGGGCCGGGTGCTGTCGCGCCACCAGCTGCTCCAGCGGGTCTGGGGCTACGACGGCGGCGACGAACGGCTGGTGGACGTGCACGTCGGCCGGCTGCGGCAGAAGATCGAGGACGGCGAGGGTGCTCCGCGGCACCTGGTGACCGTCCGCGGCCTGGGTTACAAGCTGCAGCGATGAGGCGCGCCGGGCTGCGGGTACGGGTGGTCGCCGGTTTCGCCGCGGGCGCGCTGGCCCTGTCGGCGACGATGGCGCTGGCGTCGTACCAGGTGGCCCGGCAGGCGCTGATCAACGAGCGCGAGCGCACCGCCGTGCGGGCCGCGTACAACGACGCCGCCGCGGTCCGGGCCGGCCTGGGCGCCACCACCCGCCCGGACGTCGCCGCCGTGCTCCGCGTCCTGGACACCGGCGAGAGCCGCCGCGCGCTGCTGCAGCGCCAGGGCAACTGGTACGCCCTCAAGGCCGACGAGGGCAGCACCGGCGCGATCCCGGTGGCCCTGCAGCGGCAGGCGGCCGCGGGCACCGCCTCGGTGCAGCGGATCCGCACCGGCGGGCACGCCAGCATCGTGGTGGCGGTGCCGCTGTCCCCCGGCGACGTCTTCTACGAGGTCGACTCGCTGCGCGAGCTGGAGCACACCCTGAGCGTGCTGACGGTCGTGCTGACCCTGGTCGCGGTGGGTACGGCGGTGCTGGGCGCCGGTCTCGGCTGGTACGCGAGCCGATACGTGCTGCGCCCGCTGCGCCGGGTGGCCGACGCCGCCCAGGAGATCGCCGGTGGCGCCTCGAAGTACCGGCTGGACCCGGCGGCCGAGCCCGACCTGGCCCGGCTCACCACGTCGTTCAACCACATGGTCGACGAGTTGTCGGCCCGGCTGGAACGCGACCGCCGGTTCGCCGCCGACGTCAGCCACGAGCTGCGGTCCCCGCTGCAGACCCTCGCCGCGGCGGCAAGCGTGCTGGAGCGCCGCCGCGAGCACCTCGACGAGCGCACCGCCACCGCCGCGGGCCTGGTCACCCAGGAGATCGCGCACTTCCAGCAGCTGGTCAACGACCTGCTGGAGCTGTCCCGCAGCGACCGGCCGGCCACCCGCACCACCACGGACGTGGCCGATCTGGCCCGGCAGGTGTGCCGGGAACGCCGGTTGCCGGCGACGATCGTGGCGGCCGACGGCGAGTCCCGGTGGAGCGTGGACCGGCGCCGGGTCGGGCAGCTGCTCGGCAACCTGCTGGACAACGCCCGCGCGTACGGCGGTGGCCCGGTTGCGGTGAGCCTGCGCCTGGACGGTGACGTGGGCCGGATCGACGTCGACGACGAGGGTCCGGGGGTCAGCCCGGAGGACAAACCGCTGATCTTCGACCGGTTCGTCCGGGGCCGGTCCGCGGGCGCCCGGGCCGACTCGGGTGGCGCGGGGCTGGGGCTGGCCCTGGTCGCCCAGCACGCGGCCGCGCACGGCGGGACGGCCGCGGTGCTGGACCGGCCCGGCGGAGGCGCCCGCTTCCGGGTCGACCTGCCGGGGTGCCGGCCATGAGGACGCCGCGGACCGTGGCGGTGCTGACGCTGGTCGTGCTGGCCGCGGCCGGGTGCGGGGTGCCGCTGGACGCCCAGCCGCGCAGTCTGGGCGCCGCTGGTGAGGTGGGCCGGTCCGGCAGCCCGGCGGCCCAGGTGGCCGGCTCGACGGTGCTGCGGCTCTACCTGGTCCGCGACGGCCGGCTCGTGCGGGTGCCGCGCCGGGTCCCCGCGCCGCTGACCGCGGCCCAGCAGCTCGACGCCCTGCTGGCCGGGCCGACCGCGGAGGAGAGCGAGGACGGGCTGTCCAGCGCGCTGACCACGACGACGGTGACGAGGATCGACCTGGCCGGCCGGCGCGCGACCGTCACCCTGGGCGACCGCGCCGGTCCGGGGGTACGCAGCGACGAGGTGCTCGCGTTCGGGCAGATCGTCTGCACGCTGACCAGCCTGCCGGACGTGGGCACGGTGTCCTTCGTGGCGGACGGCGCGCCGCTGTGGGTGCCGCGCTCGGACGGTTCGCTGGCCGACACCCCGCTGACCATCGCCGACTACAGCAGCCTGCTCGACTGACGGCGGCGACGATGGCGTACGAGGTCGAGGTCGAGCGGGCGTTCCGCGCCCGGCAGGGTCTCCCGTCACCGGTACGGCAACGCCGCGGGCTGTCCCCGCTCGACCCGGGCGCCGACATCGAGGTGGTGCTCCGGGTCGCCGTGGCCTTCGACGACGCCCAGCTCACCGGGCGCGGCTGGTTCTTCGACACCGACGAGCTGGCCGAACGGCTCGACGGCTGGGCGCAGGTGCTCGGGGACGGGGTGTGGACGGCGCGCTTCGCCTTCCGGCCCACGTTCGAGCTGGTCGCCCGGCACATCTTCGGCGAGCTGGCGGGGGTGGTGGTGCCGCAGCTGGCCTGGGTCGAGCTGGAGGACCGGACCTTCGGCAGCCGTACCCGTTATCGGGCGCGCTGAGCGCCCAGCACGCGTCCCATCCGGCGGGCCGCCTCCAGCAGGCGGTCCGGGGGCAGGGCGGCGTAGCCGAGCACCAGGCCCGGCGGCCCGTCGAGCAGCCGGTGCCAGGAGAGCGGGTGGACGCGGACGCCGTCCTGCTCGAGCCGGCGCGCCAGCTCGGTGTCGTCGGCCGGCCCGGGCAGGGTGATGAGCAGGTGCAGCCCGGCGGCGACGCCCTCGACGCGGGCGTGGGGCACGTGTTCGCGCAGGCCGTGCAGCAGGGCGTCGCGGCGGCGGACCTGCCGGCGGCGGACCGTGCGCAGGTGGCGTTCGTAGTCGCCGCCGGCCAGCAGGTGGGCGAAGATCAGCTGGGGCAGCGCCGGGTTGCCCAGGTCGCTGGCGTGCTTGGCGGTGACCAGGTCGGCGTGCCGCGCCCGCGGGGCGATCAGCCAGCCCAGGCGCATGCCCGGGGCCAGGGACTTGGAGACGCTGCCGGTGTAGGCGACCCGGTCGGGCGCCGAGGCCTGCAGCGCGGCGACCGGGGCCCGGTCGTAGCGGTGCTCGGCGTCGTAGTCGTCCTCGATGATCAGGCCGGGCCGGGCCAGCAGGGCCCGGCGCCGGGCCGGGCTCAGCACCACTCCGGTCGGGAACTGGTGGGCCGGGGTGAGCAGCACGGTCTCCAGCCCGGTGGCGGTGAGCCGGTCGACGCGCAAACCCTCGTCGTCGACCGGGACGGGCACCGGTCGCAGCCCCCAGTGGGTCAGCTCGTCGCGGGTGCCCCGGGAGCCGGGATCCTCGACCGCCACCTCGGTGCCGCCGCGGGCGCGCAGGGTCTGCGCGAGCAGTGCCAGCGCCTGGGCGACGCCGCTGACGACGATGAGGTCGTCGGGGCCGGTCTGCACGCCGCGGGTCCGGGCCAGCCAGCCGGCCAGCTCGCCGCGCAGCCGCGGGTTGCCGCGCGGGTCGCCGTAGCCGAGGTCGGCGTTGGTCGCGGTCGCGAGCACGGCCCGCTCGGCGCGCAGCCAGGCCGCCCGGGGAAAGGCCGACAGATCCGGTACGCCCGGGGACAGGTCCAGGTCGACGCCGGGTGAGGGCGGCAGCGGCAGCCGCATCGCGGACGGCTCCCGGGGCCGGCTCTGCGTCTGGGGCTGGGCCGCCAGTCCCGTCACCACGGTCCCGGCCCCGGTGCGCCCGCTGAGAAGCCCCTCGTCGGTCAGCCGCTGGTACGCCTCCACGACCACCCCGCGGGACAGCCCGAGATCACCGGCGAGCGCCCGGGTGGCCGGCAGCCGGGCCCCGGCGGCCAGCCGGCCGTCCCCGATGGCGGCGCGCAGCGCGTCGACCAGCCAGGCGGTGACGCCCTTGGCCGGCGCCGCGCCGCTGTGCAGCTCCAGGAAGTCGATTTGGTCCACTCCTCGAACCGAAGATTGGTCCTTCCTGCTGGACCATACTCGCGTCGAGCATGGTTCGTGTGTCCCGTTTCCTGCCCCTCGCCGCCGGGTCCGCGGCCATGTCCTGCGTCGGCGGCAGCGTCGCTGTCTCCGCCGAGATCGCCGACGCCCCGCTGTTCACCATCCAGGCCCTGCGGTACGCGCTGGCCTGCCTGCTGCTGCTCGGCTTCGCCGCGTTGAGCCGCCAGCAGCCGGTCCGCCCGCGCGGCTCCGAGTGGTTGTGGCTGGCCGGTATAGCCGCGACCGGCCTGGTCATCTTCAACGTGGCGCTGGTGCAGGGCGCCCGGCACGCCGAACCCGCGGTGCTGGGCGTCGCGGTCGCCTGCGTACCGGTGCTGCTCGCCGCCATCGGCCCGGTGCTGGAAGGACGCGGCCCGGCGCCGGCGGTCCTGGCCGGCGCGGTCGTGGTGACCGTCGGCGCCGGACTTGTGCAGGGCATGGGTCGCACCGACGGGATCGGGCTGCTCTGGGCGGTGGTCGCCTTCGCCTGCGAGGCCGCGTTCACCCTGCTCGCGGTGCCGGTCCTGGGCCGGCACGGCCCGGTCGGGGTGTCCGTGCACGCCACGTGGCTGGCCGCCGTGATGCTGGCAGTGCTGGGCGTGCTGCACGAGGGCCCGGCGGCGGCGCTCCGGCTGACCGGGAGCGACCTGGCCGCCGGGGCGTACCTGGCGGTCGCGGTGACAGCGGTGGCGTTCGTGCTCTGGTACGCCTGCGTGTCGCGCCTCGGCGCCGGACGGGCCGGGCTGCTCACCGGCATCGCACCGATCGCCGCCGCTCTGGCCGGGATGGCCCTGGGCGGACCGGCGCCCCGCCCGCTGGTCTGGGCCGGCATCGCCGTCGTGGCCTCGGGCCTGGCCATCGGCTTGCGCACCACCGCCGGGAAACGTTTCGACCAGCCGCTCACGGGTCGCCGTCCGGTGCCCGCGCTCACCGGGGAGATCGTATGAGGTTCCAGCATCACGACGACATCTGGAGGGAGTTCCCGGCTCTTGCCGCGGGCGCTCTGCTGGTGACGGCCGCACCCACCCCCGCACACGCCGCCGAGGTGGTCACGCACCAGCTCGTGGTCGCGCGCTCACGGCTGGCGGCCGGTCCCGAGGGTCAGTTCCCGGAGATCCAGGCGTGGCGGCGCGCGTTCACTGCCATGGGCGTCAGGGCCACCCAGTACCGCTGTGCCTCCGAGTCGCTGCTGCGCCGGCTGCGGCGTGACGGCGAGCTGCCCACCGTGCATCCGCTGGTCGACGTGTGCAACGCGATGTCCGCGGCCTTCGCGATCCCGGTCGCCGCGCTGGACGTCGCCCGGATCGACGGCGACCTCGAGGTGCGTCACGCCGCCGGGGAGGAGAACTACCTGACGTTCGGCGGCGAGAAGGAGCACCCGGTGCCCGGCGAGGTGACGTTCGCCGACTCCGCCGGCAACGCCCACGCCCGGCGGTGGACCAACCGGCAGAGCGGGCTCTCCGCCGTCACCGCGGACACCACGACCGCGCTCATCGTGGCCGAGGCCCTTCACGAGGGAGCGGCCGCCGAGATCGCCCGGCTGACCGACGCACTGGCCGGCGCTCTAGGGGCGGAACGGGTGTCCGTTCTCACCCGGGACGCGCCCGGATTCACGATATAGTCACCCACGTCGATGCCCTCTCGTGAAGGCAGGTCCGATGCGTCTGGTCACCGTGATCGCTGTCAGCGCGGCACTCCTGGCCGTTCCCCAGGCCGCCACGGCCGCCGTCCCTGCGGAGTGTTACGACCGCACCGCCCCCGTCACCTACGAGGAGGGCCGGATCGAGACCCCGGCGCTGCCCGGCGGGACGCGGGTGCCGTACGAGCTGGTCGAAGCGGGTGGCTTCACGCCGTACGCGCGGGCTCTGACGGGGTCGCTGTGCCGGACGCGGTCGGTCACCGACGCACAGCGGGTGCTGCGGCGCGAAGGTGACCGGCTGTGGCGCACGGCCGTGCTGCGGGCGCAGGGCAAGGTGCGGATGGGCACCATCGAGCGCTACGACGACCGCCCGCTGTACTGGACGCGGCTGATGGGCACGCGTGACCTGCGGCAGTGGCAGCCCCCGTTCCCGCTCACCGACGCCCAGCGCGCGGGCCTGCTGCGGACCTACGAATACGCGGCCCGCGGGATCTCATCCACCGGCTTCGCGCGCGGGGTGCGGCGGGTGCTGGTCAGCGGGTTCGACCCGTACCAGCTGAACGGGGAGATCCGCCGGTCCAACCCGTCCGGGGCGTCGGCGCTGCAGCTCGACGGCCTGCGCTTCACCGCGGCCGGCCACCGCGTGCAGGTGCAGGCCGTAGCGCTGCCGGTGACCTGGAGCGGCTTCGACGCCGGCATCGTCGAGGACACGTTCGGGCCGCACCTGACCGCCCGGTCCCGGCAGCGCGCCGATCTCATCATGACGATCAGCCAGGGCAACCGCGGCGTGATGAACATCGAGCAGTGGGCCGGCGCCTGGCGGGGCGGCTCGCCGGACAACAACAACGAGGGCGTCGCCGAGCCGGTGCCCCCGGCGCCCCGCTGGCCGCAGCCGCAGCCCCAGCCCGAGTTCATCGAGACGACGCTGCCGTGGGCGGCGATGGTCGCGGCCGGGACCGGCCCGTGGCCCACGGCCCTGAACCCCCGGCTGTGCGAGTGGCCGGCGGGCACCCGGCCGGACCCGGCCGCGGTGCGGTGTCACACCAACGGGCCGGCCCCCGGGTCGCAGGCGCAGTCCGGTGGTGGCGGCAACTATCTGTCGAACGAAAGCATGTACAGGTCCAACCGCCTGCGGCTGGCGCTGGGCGCGACCGACGTCCCGGGCGGGCACCTGCACATCTCGGCGCTGGTCTACCCGGCCGATCCGCTGGTGCTCATCGACGAGGCCTTCGCCACCGACCGCGCGGCGACCGTCGACCAGACCGTGGAGCTGGTGAAGGCGGCGGCCTCGGCCGTGTGACCGGGACAAACGAAAAGGGCCGCCCGATGGGCGGCCCTTTTCGTTGCTCGGGAGGTCAGCCGACCAGCGTCGGGATCTTCTCGAACAGCTGCGTGGTGAAGGTGACCATCTCGTGCAACATCCAGTTGCCGGAGAACAGGATTGCCGCGCCGACGCCCACGGCCTTGGGGACGAACGACAGCGTCGCCTCCTGGATCTGCGTGACCGACTGGAACAACGAGATCGCGAAACCGATCAGCAGCGCGGTCAGAAGGACCGGCGCGCACATCTTCGCGGCGATGGTCATGGCCTGCAGCCCCAGCTCAACGATCTGCGTGTCCGTCATGCCATCCCCTTCGGGCTCCCGCCGGAGCCGGGGAGCGCAGAACGGGGGCGCCACGGTTGCCGTTCGGTTCAGGCCTCCGGAAAGCTCAAGTCGGCGAAAGCGGCCGTGGCGGACTGCCGGGCGACCCGGCTCAGCTGCTCGTCGGTGAGGCCGGTGGCGTAACGGGCCAGAGCGTGCTCCTGGGACAGGGTCACGTCACTGACGCGGGGGTTGTCGGTGTTGAGAGTGACCGCCACACCCGCCGCCAGCAGCGTGTGGATCTGGTGGTCGCGGTAGCCCGGCGCCGCCCCGGTCTGGGTGTTGCTGGTCAGCGCCACCTCCAGCGTCACCCCGGCCCGGGCCAGCTCCTCCAGCAGGCGCGGATCCTCGGCGGCGCGTACCCCATGGCCGATCCGCTCGGCACCGAGGTCTTCGACCGCCGCCCGGACGCTCCCCGGTCCCGCCGCCTCCCCCGCGTGCACGGTGATGGGCAGTCCCGCGTCGCGGACCCGGGCGAACGCCGGGGCGAACAGCGCGGCCGCGTACCCGGCCTCGTTGCCGGCCAGGTCGACCCCGCACCACACGTCCCGCCGGGTGAGGAACGTGGCGACCTGCTCCAGGGCACGTTCCGGCCCGAGGTCGCGCAGGATCGTCGCGATCAGCCCGGCCCGCAGCCCGGTGCCGCGGCTGCCGGCCGAAACGCCGTCGGCGACCGCGTCGATCACCGCGGGCGGCGCGAGGCCGGTCTGCTGCTGGATGAAGTACGGGCTGAAGCGCAGCTCCACGTAGTCGAGGCCGTCGTCGAAGGCGTCCTCGACCGCCTCCCGTCCGGCCCGCCGCCAGTCGTCGAGGGTGCGGAACACCCCGATCTGGTCGTCGACCTTGGCCAGGTACGGCAGCAGCCCACCCAGCGGCCCATCGGCGACGAGCAGGTCCCGGGGCCGGGGTTGCGCCGCCAGCGGATGGCCGTCACGCCGGGCCACGTCCAGGAACGTGCTCGACCGGATCGAGCCCTCCAGGTGCCGGTGCAGGTCGATCAGTGGGCGCGTCGCCATATCGCTCGGTCCCTGAAGGAACTTGGGTGCGAAACGGTGGTTTCCTGCCGTGTCACCTCTCACGGATGGATCTTGTCAGCTGGTCCGGCGGCGACGCCGATGGGGCACAGGTGGCCGGGACGCTCCGGCCGCCTCTGTCCCGACGACCGGATTTGGATCATGTACTCCATCGCTCTGCTCGGCTGGTTCGGCGCCGCTCTGTCCATCGCTCTCCCCTGGCCCCAGGTCTGGCGTACCCTCGCCCGCGGCCGCACCAAGGGACTCTCCGCGACCGCCTGCTGGCAGGGCACGGCGATGCCGGTCGGCTGGATCACCTACGGCCTGCTGACCGGGGAGACGGTGCAGGTCGTGACCAACACCGTGACCGGTGTGGCCGGGCTCGCGGTGCTGGTGACGGTGCTGCTGAAGCAGAGCGAACTGCGCACCGGCCGCAAGCTGCTGATCAGCGCGGCCGGCGCGGCCGGAGTCCTCACGGCGGCGGCGGGCTGCGCCGTCGTCGGCGGCCCCCACGCCGCCGCGTTCCTGGGTGCGGTGCTGGCCGGCGCGGCCATCCTGGGCGCGATCCCCCAGCCGCTGTCACTGCTGCGCGACCGCAACCAGGACCTGGCCGGGCTGTCCCCGCTGCGCTGGTGGCTGGCGGCGTTCGCGTGCGGCTCGTGGTGCACGTACGGCCTGGCGACCGGCCAGCCCGCCGTCTGGCTGTCCGCCCTGACGGGCCTGGCCAGCGCCCTGATCGTGTGCTGGGTCCTGCTCACCGACCGTCGCTCCCGCGCCGCTGTCCCGGCAGTCGCCGTCCCTGCCACCGTCCCCGCCACCGTCGCCGTCCCGGCAGGCGTCGCCGTCCCGGCAGGCGTCGCCGCCGTCGCCGTCCGGACCGCGCGCAGCTCCGCCCGCGTTGTCCGCCCGGCCCGTGCGGCCGCGCCGGCCCTCTGCCCGACCAGGGCGGCCGCTCCGATGGCTGCCGCTCGCGTCGTCCATCCCGCCTCCGCCGCAGCCCGCCCGGTCTACGGCGCCGCACGAGCGACGCGGCCCCGGGCGGCGCGCGGCGTGGCCACCGTGCCCCACCCGTCCGAGGCCGCGACGATGGTCATGGTTCGGGAGCTCGCCCCGGCCTGACACCGGCGGGACTGTCAGCGGGTGGCCCGTCCCCACAGCGCGGGCCAGTCCCCGCCGCCGAGCCAGGACGACGGCACCAGCGCGCCGTGCGCGGCGATCCGCTCCCGGAATCCCTCCGGCTCGGCGCCCAGCTCGACGGCGTCCGGCCAGGCAGCCTGCCAGCGCTCGTCCTTGAGCGACGACTGCGGATAGCCCGGTAGCCGGACCCGCCGCCGGCCGGTCACCGCGGTAACCGGCCCCGCCGCGCCCAGGCCGCCCCACGACGTCACAGCGAGCACGCCCGCGCGCAGCAACTGCCGGGGCGGCCGTCCCGCCATCGCCTGGGCCAGCTCGGGTGCGTCCTCGCGCAGCAGGTGCCCGAGCGCCGCACGCAGGCGGATCGCCACCAGCTCCGCGTTGCGGGCCGGTGCGACCCGTGGCAGCCGGGCCACCTGACGCAGGGTCCGCGGGATCGGCACGTCCGCACCCAGCGGCGCGAGCTTGTCCCGCACCGCCGCGGGCATGCCCGCCACCACCTCCGACAGCGGCCGGCGCCCGCTCGCCTCCCACAGTTCCGCGATCGGCACCTCGGAGAGCAGGCGCCGGCAGCCACGGATCAGGGTCGCCGGACTGCTGCGCCGCAGGGCCACCAGCGCCGCCGGGCCCGGCTCGGCGCCGATCAGGGCGGCGAGCAGCGGCGACGGCGGCGGGGCGGCCTCGGCCAGCTCCCCGAGGCGGTCTCCCACCTCGGCGGTCAACCGGGCGGCCGGGGCCGGTCGCTGCGCCCGCCGCACCGGTACGGCCGGCAGCGGCTCGACCCCCGCGTCCGGCTCCTCACCGGCGGGCAGCGGCAGCGACGCGAGCCAGTCCAGAGTCCGCCGCCGCAGGTCCTCATCGGGTTCCTCGTTGAACCGCGCCTTCATCTCACCGATCCGCCAGCCGCGGCCGGTGAGCCGGAGCTCGACGTCGGCGACGATCCGCTCGTCGGCCCCGCGCAGGGCCACCAGCACCTGCCGGCCCAGCGCGGCGCCGTCCGCGTACTCGGGTCCGGCGATGCAGTTGCCCATGTAGCCGGCCCAGCGCGCGAGCTGCCGCCCGGTCCGCGCCACCTCGATCCGGAGGTCGGTGCCCGGCAGCAGGGTGCCGTCGGCGGTCTCGGCCGGGGCCGGGACGGCGAACCGGCCCGGCTGGGCCTCCGCGGCGGTGACCCCGGCGAGCAGGCCTCCGACGAGTTCCGCCCACGTGCGCGGGCGCGGGGCCACGGTTCCGCCGAGTTCGGCGAGCTGGGCGGTGCCGGCCGTGGCCGCTGCGACGGCGTCGAGGCGGGGCATCAGCGGGTCCTCGGGCGGGTCGGCTTCCGGATCCGCGTACGGGCCGAACTCGTCGATGACCAGCTCGGCGGCCGGGTTGCCGCGCAGCCGGGCCAGGGAGTCGGCCAGTTCGGCGTACCAGAAGAGGTCGCCGACCGTCTCCGTTTCCGCCGTCAGTTCGCCGGTGGCGTGTTCCCAGCCGGGCAGGCGTTCCGGTGAGAAGTAGCCGACCTGCTCACGCCACGGGCCGAGCCCGGTGGCGGCCCAGGCCTGACGGGCCGGGCGGGCTCTCTCGTCGTCGTGGAACCGGCTGTCGACGACATCGGCCCGGGCGTTCGTCAGGGCCAGCATGCCGTAGTCGCGGGCCAGGGCGAGCCGGTCACACACGTACCGGGTCTGTTTCGGGCTCAGCGGCCCGCCCACCGGAATTCGCCGCAGGTCCCGCAGGTAGCGGACCGGCCGCGACGGGTATTCGCACAGGCCGGGCACCGCCCGGCCCGCGTCGGTGGCCTCCCGCTTGGTGAGGGTGGCGATCGCGGCCGTGATCTCGTCGCTGTGCCGTCGCAGCGCCTCCGCGCAGCCGACGTCGACCGCCGACGTCGCCAGCCGGACGAGCACGGTCGCGGCCAGGGCGTCACTGAGCAGCCGCGCCGCGCGGGCCGACCATACGTCGGACGGGGGCTCCCACAGCGCGGCCTGGACCAGGGTCGGCTCGGCGCCGAACCGACGGCGCAGCCGCCGCAGGATCTCGTCGTGCTCGAACCGCTCGGCCCGGGCCCGCAGATCCTCGTGGCCCGCCGGGCGACGCTGGCCGGCGAGCAGCCGGTCTCGGCGCTGCCGGGCCAGCCCGGTCGCGCAGACCTGCTCCCACAGGTCGCTCAGCAGCCGGAGCCGGCGCGGCCCGGACAACGGGCCGAGGACACGGCCCAGGTGCGAGCCGACGACCGATGGCAAGCCGGACGGGAACGGGTCGATTCCCCGCGGCGCCCGCAGCGCGAGCAGCCGGACGAGCTGCTCGGGGCCGAGCAGGTCGGCGGCGGCCACGGCGTAGCGCAGCACCGGCCACCGGCCGGCAGTGATCGCGTCGAGGGCCGCTGCGGCCAGCGGTCTGGTCGCGTCCGGGCCGAAGAGCGCGACCAGCAGCGCCGGCGGTGGGCCCAGCCGGCCGGTGAAGCCGGGTACGGCCAGCGCGGCCAGCACCGCGTCCCGGCGATCCCCGGCACCGCCGTCGATCCGCGCCGACCGGTGTCCGGCCCCCAGGTCGACGTCCGCCCCGGCCGCGACCGCACCGCCCGCGGCGACCAGCTCCCCGAGCCGGGCCAGGACCTCGGCCGAGACGTCGGCGCTCGCCGCGGGACCCACCGCGACCGGCGTACCGGGTGCGAGCCGGGCCGGCTCGCGGGCCGGGCCGGCCACGAGCACGCGATGCCCGGGTTTCGGCCTGATACCGCCCGAGAGGATGACTCCCACCCGATCATGATGACCCCCGCGTCCACCGGAATACGCCCGCCGGTCTCCGGCCGATCGCTCATGCCCGCCCGCGGGCCGCCGATCAGGACCCGGACGGTTGACGAGACAGGAGTTCGACCATGCGCGGTTGGCTGCCGACCGGCGGCGGCTTGCGCGACGAGGACCGGGCACGTCGCCGCCGGAACCGCCTCATCGACCGGGATCGGCCGGCGGGACCTGACCACGCGTGCCCGCCGCCGACGATCGGCGGATGTCGTCGAGCAAGGCGGCCTGGCGCAGCGTCATGCCCGCCTGCTCGTCGCCCGCCCCGGCCACGGCCCTCGCGAAGGCCGTCAGGGTCAGTGCCACCTGATCCGCAGCCGGGAGCACGACCTCGCGGACCGTGGTGCCCTGCTCGACGCGGATGACCGGGCGGTGCGCCGCCGGCGGCGTGAATGCCCGGTCCACCACGATCCGGCCCTCGCTGCCGCACACCTCGTATCCCGAGCGGTAGCCGTGGTCGAGCCCGAAGGCCAGCTGCACGAGAACGCCGTCGGGGGTACGGGCCAGTGCCGCCCCGGAGGTGTCGACGTGGTCGCCGTCGCTGGACGTCAACGCGGCAGCCACGATTTCGAGCCGGGGGCCCAGCAGGTGCAGTCCCGCCCGTACCGGATAGACCCCGGTGTCCCAGAGCGCGCCCCCGCCCAGCTCCGCCCGGTGGCGGATGTCCCGCGCCGGACGGCGGGGGATCGTGAATTCGGTCCGCAGCGCACGAAGCTCGCCGATCGCTCCCCGGGCGATCAGCCCGAGCACCTCCACGTGCTGCGGATGGTGCACGAACATGACGTTCTCCATCAACACCAGGCCACGCTCGCGGGCGAGGGCGAGGAGGCCCTCGGTGCGGGTGCGGTCGGTGGTCAGCGGCTTCTCCGCCAGGACGTGCTTGCCGGCGTGCAGGGCTGCCTCCACCCATTCGGCGTGCAGCGCGGGCGGGACCGGCACGTAGACCGCCTGGACCTCCGGATCCGCGATGAGTCTCCGGTAGCCGGCGATCGCCCGGCACCCGAAGGGACGGGCGGTCTCCCGCGCTCTCCCGAGGTCGCGGCTCGCCACCGCGACCGGATCGACGTCGGCCGAGGCCGCCATGGCGGGCAGCAGGCGCCGCCGGGCGATGTCCGCGGTGCCCAGCACGCCGATGCGCAGCGGACCCATCAGAGGACCACCGCGCCGGTGGTCAGACAGGACAACAGCGTTCTCGCTTGGACGTTGACGTAGTGGCCGTGGCGCAGGAGCCCGGCGAGCCGGGCGGGCGTGACCCAGCGGAAGCCGGGCGGCGGATCGGCCCGGGCAGTCCGCTCGTCGGCCTCGACGAACAAATAGCGGCTCTCCGCGTTCAGGAAACGGCCGCCTTCCTCGGAGTGCACCGCCTCGTAGCGGATCCGGTCCGGCCCGGCTCCGAGGACGAGGTCGAGGAACCGCGGCCACCGGCCGGCGGGATGGTTGGCCGGCACACACTGTACGGTCGGCCCGAGCTCGACAGTGTTGAGGAAGCCGCCCTCCACCCGGGCGTTCACCAGTAGGTACGGGACGCCGCCGGACCGCCGGGTGAGGAACGCGCACACCCCGGTGCCGACCGGCTCGAACAGTGGCTGGTCCCAGCTCGCCACCTCGCGGTTGCCCGCCTGCACCGACGCCGCCACGACCCGGAAGAAGCGGCCGTCGGGACGTTCGATCGTGTCTCGCGTACGCTCCCAGCCGGTCAAGTCCCGCAGCGCGATCCGCTCGGCCCGCAGGCTGCGCCGGCTGCGCTCGGCGGTGATCCAGAACAGGTCGGCGTCCGAGTGGGCTGCCCCGGTCCCGTCCGGCGGTTCGGGCAGGCAGCCGAGGATGGTGCGCGCGTCCATGTTGATGACGTTGTCCTGGCGGAGCAGCTCGCCGATCTGGCCGAGGGTGAGCCAGCAGAAGTCGTCGTGGAGCGGGACGTCGCCGGTCACCTCGACGAGCATGTTGCGGTTCGCCTTGCGGAAGAACCACGAACCGTGTTCCGACTGGAGGACGTCGATCAGCGGGCGCCCGTACGCCGGATCGGTGAAGTACTCCAGGTACCGGACCGCGCCGCCCCGGTGCGCCTTCGTGTAGTTGCTGCGGGTGGCCTGCACGGTCGGGGAAAGCTGAAGGAGATTGCGGTTGCCCGGCTCCATCTTCGCCTGCATCAGCAGATGCAGGACGCCGTCGAACTCCTTGGCGAGCAGGCCGAGGATCCCGACCTCCGGCTGCACGATGACCGGCTGATGCCAGTGCTGCGCCGGGTCCTCGTCGACGGTGACCTCCAATCCCTCGACCGTGAAGAACCGGCCGCTGCGGTGCCGCAGGTTGCCGTCGGCCGGGCTGAAAGACCAGTCGCGCAGGTCGCTGAGCGGGATCCGGTCGACCCGGAACCGGTGGGCGTGCCGGCGCTCGCCGAGCCAGCCGGCGACGTCGGCGGTCGTGAGGTGCGCGCCCGACGTCCGGCGGACGGAAGCGTGGAGCCGCTCGGCCGGCCCGCCGGCGGTGCTCGTGCTCATCGGCCGCTCTCCCGTCGTCAGCCGTGCTCGCGGACGAAGGCGCGCACCGAGGAGATCACGTAGTCGAGCATCTCGTCGGTGAGCCCGGGGTAGACCCCGACCCAGAACGTCTGCCCGGTGACGATGTCGCTGTTGGTGAGGTCGCCGGCGACCCGGTAGGCCTGGCCCGCGTACGCCGGCTGGCGGGTGAGGTTGCCGGCGAACAGCAGCCTCGTGCCGATCCGGCGGTTCTCGAGGAAGTTGATGAGCGCGGACCGGGTGAACGGCGCGCCGGGCTCCACCGTGATGACGAAGCCGAACCAGCTCGGGTCGCTGCGCGGCGTCGCCTCCGGCAACACCAGATGGGGTACGCCCGCCAGGCCCTCCCGCAGGCGTTGCCAGTTGCGCCGGCGGGCGGCGCAGAAGTCGTCGATCCGGGCGAGCTGGCTGAGTCCCAGGGCGGCCTGGAGGTCGGTCGCCTTCAGGTTGTAGCCCACGTGGGAGAAGATGTACTTGTGGTCGTAGCCGGCCGGCAAGCCGCCGAGCCGGTAGTCGAATCGCTTGAGGCACTTGTTGCTCTCCCCGGGCTCGCACCAGCAGTCGCGGCCCCAGTCCCGCAGCGATTCGACGATGCGGGCCAGCGCGAGGTCCGCTGTCAGGACGCAACCGCCCTCCCCCATGGTCAGGTGGTGCGCGGGATAGAAGCTGACGGTGCTCAGGTCGCCGAAGGTGCCGGTGAGCCTGCCGTCGTAGGTGGAGCCGACCGCGTCGCAGTTGTCCTCGATGAGGAACAGGTCGTGCTCCTGGGCGAGCTGGGCCAGCTCGGCGGCCGGGAACGGGTTGCCGAGCGTGTGCGCCAGGATGATCGCCCGGGTACGCGGGCCGACGGCCCGCGCGATCCGCTCCACAGTCGTGTTGTACGTCCCGAGCTCGATGTCGACGAACACCGGCACCAGGCCGTTCTGCAGGATCGGGTTGACCGTGGTCGGGAAGCCCGCGGCGACGGTGATCACCTCGTCGCCCGGGCGCAGCCGCCGTTCCTCCAGCAGGTGTGAGGTGAGCGCGGTGACGGCCAGCAGGTTCGCCGAGGAGCCGGAGTTGGTCAGATGCGCCTTGCGCCGCTGCATCTTGCGGGCGAAGGCCGACTCGAAACGGCGTGAGCTGGCCCCGGCCGCGATCCGCATCTCCAGTGCCGCCTCGACCAGGGCGACCCGGTCGTTCTCGTCCAGGACCGCCCCGGACGGCCAGATCTCGGTGACCCCGGGAACGAAACCCTTGGTGTCCTGAGTGTCCTGATGGAACTTGCGGACCTCGTCCAGCAGCAGTTGCTTGTGCACGCTCATTGCCACACCTCACTGTCGTTCGGTCGGATGCCCGCGGTCACGAGGGTGTCCCGCAGCGATTCGTCCAGCCCACGCCGTGGCTTCCAGCCCAGCAGGGTCCGGGCCAGGGTGATGTCCGCCTGTTGCCATTCGATGGCGGAGCGCACCGCCGCCGGCGGATCGAGCTCCTCGATCCGGACCGGCAGGTGGCTGAGCCGCACCAGCCGGTCGACGAGATACCGGACCGCCACCGCTTCTCCGCGGGCCACGTTGACGACCCGGGAGGCGACGTCGGGCCGGGGCGCCCGCGCCGCGGCCAGGACGGCCTCGGCGACGTCCCGCACGTCGACAAAGTCCCGGCGAGCCCGCAGGGGCGCCAGCCGTAAGGGCTCGGGTGGTCCGGCAGCCCCCGCCTGTCTCGCCAGATGGGCCGCGACGGCTCCGAGCAGGCTCTGTGGCGGCGTGCCCGGGCCGCAGGCGTTGGCCACCCGCAGCACGACCGCGTCGAGCCCGCCGGCCGCGGCGTCGAGCACGCCGCGGGTGCCTTCGAGCTTCGTCCGCCCGTAGGCGCCGGCGGGTCGCGGCTCGCGGCTCTCCACGATCCCGGTTCCGGGCGGCACCGGCCCGTACTCGTGCACGCTGCCCAGGTGGACGAGCCGGGCCGGCGGTTCCGACGACCCCAGGACTCCGGCCAGCCGCCGTACGAAGGTGCCGTTGAGTTCCTCCATCCGGCGCTCGTCGTCCTGCCACACCACTCCGGCGGCGTTGACGACGATCGCCGGCCGGTAGGTCGCCAGGAGCCGGCTTAACTGTCGTGACCCGGCCCCGGCGAGGTCGAGGGCGGCCCACGTGCCGCCGGGCTCCGCCGACGGCCGGCGCGACACCCGGACGACGGTCACTCCCGCCGATGCGAAGGCCGCACATATGTGCCGCCCGAGGAATCCGCCGGCGCCGAGGACCATCGCGGGGCCGGAGGTCATTGCTGCGCCGCCCGGTCCTTCGCCTGCTTCCACCAGTCCGGGTTGTCGCGGTACCAGGCGACCGTCTCGGCCAGGCCCACCCCGAACGGCGTCCGTGGGGCGTACCCCAGCTCCTCACGGATCTTCGTGTCGTCGATGGAGTAGCGCAGGTCGTGCCCTTTGCGGTCGGCGACCCACCGGACCGCCGACCAGTCCGCCCCGCAGAGGCGCAGCAGGTGGTCGGTGATCTCCCGGTTCGAGTACTCGTTGCCTCCGCCGACGTTGTAGACCTCACCGGCGCTGCCCCGGCGGAGCACGAGCTGAATGGCCCGGCAGTGGTCGTCGACGTGCAGCCACTCGCGCCGGTTGCCGCCGTCACCGTAGAGCGGGAGCGGCCGGCCCTCCAGCAGGTTGGTCACGAACAGCGGGATCAGTTTCTCCGGGTACTGGTAGGGCCCGTAGTTGTTGGAGCAGCGGGTGATCGACAGATCGAGTCCGTGCGTGTGCCAGTAGGAGCGGGCGACGAGATCGGCCGAGGCCTTCGAGGCCGCGTACGGCGAGTTCGGCCGGATCGGACAGTGTTCGTCCCACGAGCCGGAGTCGATGGTGCCGTACACCTCGTCGGTGGAGACGTGGACCACCCGTTCGATGCCGGTCCGCAGGCACGCGTCCAGCAGCGTCTGGGTGCCGAGCACATTGGTCCGGTAGAAGTTGGCCGCGGACTCGATGGAGCGGTCGACGTGCGACTCCGCGGCGAAGTGCACCACCGCGTCGTGGCCGGGCAGCAGCTCCAGCAGCAGCGGCAGGTCACAGATGTCGCCCTCGACGAGCTCCAGCCGGCCGGTGCCGAGCGGGATGCTGGCGCGGTTCCCGGCGTACGTGAGCTTGTCGAGCACGGTCACCGCGGCCTGCTCGTGGTCCTCATAGCCGCCGGCCACGAGAGTCCGCACGTAGTGCGACCCGATGAACCCGGCGCCCCCGGTCACCAGCAGCCTCATGCGAGCCCCGCCAGGGTGGGCACGATCTCCGCCGGGGCGGGCCGTGAGAGCATCTCGTCGCGCAGCTTCCGGGCTCCCGCACGCGTCCCCTGGCCGGTCAGCGCCTCGACGACCGCGGCGCGGATCGCCGGCACGTCGGCCTCCTGCGGGGAGAGGCTGACCCCCGCACCGGCCCGGGCAAGCTGAACGGCGTTGAGGGTCTGGTCGGCGACGCCCTGAGCGATGACCACTTGCGGCACGCCGGCGACGAGCGCCGTGAGGAGGGTTCCGGCGCTCGCGGTGTGCACGATCGCTGCGCACGTCGGCAGCAGCAGGTTCAGGGGCACCTGGACCACGCGTACGCCCGCCGGCGGCGTACCGAGCAGGCGGCGGTCCTCGTCGCCGAGCGCGACGAAGACTTCGATGTCGAGGGCCTCGAGCGCCTCCAGGATCCGCGGCACCAGGAAACTCTCCGGACCCATGAACAAGGTCGTCGCGGCGCTCCAGGTCACACAGACCCGGGGGCGGGCCGGCGGTTCGAGCAGCCAGGCCGGCACCGGCCCGGGGCCGTTGTAGGGCACGTGGCGCACGGGTATCCGGTTCGGCAGGTCCGGGAGCTGCATGGCGTCCGGGCACGGGTCGACGATGCCATCGGCGAAGTCGGCGGCCGGCTCGACGCCGTGCCGCTGGAAGAGCTCGGTGAGCCCGGCCGGCCAGCTCGCGCGGACGTCGGTGCCGGGGCGCACGCCCGAGCCGGGATGGCCGAACTGCCGGGACACGTCCGGCCCCCACAAGTGGCGGACCAGCGGCGCACCGGCGGCGGCCGCGGCCAGCGGGGCCGCGAACACCAGCGGGTCGGCGACCACCACCTCCGGGCGCCAGGCGCGGGCCAGCGAGACCAGGCCGTCCGCCATGGCCGCGGCCACCTTGAGGTGCATGTCGAACGAACCCGCCTTGAAGCGCCGGGCGTCCTCCGGCGCGAGGGCGCGGATCTGGTCGGTGGTCGGCACCCGGCCGAACTCGCGCACGGCGAAGTCACGGAACTGGGCGATCCCGTCCTGGAAGTCGAAACCCGGGCCGAGGTCGACACCGGTGAGACCGGATTCGTGGACGGCGCCGAGGACGGCGGGCTGGCCGGCCACCCGCACGTCGTGTCCCGCGGACCGGCACGCCCACGCCAGCGGCACGAGCGGCAGGTAGTGGCTCGGCCACGACAGCGGAACGAACAGGAATCTCATCAGCATCTCCTCGACGTGTCGCCGTGACGGCAGATGGAAAGCGGCCGACGCCGGATGCGTGGCGCGCCCATCATCGGCGGCGACCTTCCAGGATCGCTCGAGCCGCGGTGCCACGAGCGACCCTCGGCGCATCCTCGACCGGACGGGGAGATCCTTGCGCCCGACGTGACCGCGGTCGCGGGTCGCGGGACCGGAAGGAGTAGGCGTGAGACCGTCCAGCCTCTACCTGCAGGCCGTGGGCACCTATCTGCCCCCGAACCGACTGAGCCCCGGGGACATCACCGATCGGGACTGGTACGGCGACGAGTCGCCGGAGCGGAGCGTGAGCGGCATCGGGATCGCCGAGGGAGCCGCACCGATCGACCTGGCCCTGGATGCCGCGCGCCAGGCCTTCACCCGGGCCGGGCGGCGACCGGCCGAGATCGACCTGCTGATCCACTCGGCCCTGCTGTGGCAGGGTTCCGAGGAGTTCTCCGTCGTCGGCTACCTGCTCCGGCAACTCGGCGCGGGTTACACCGACGGGCTGGAGATCCAGCAGGGCTGCAACGGCCTGCTGTCCTCCATCTACGTCGCCGCCGGCCTGCTGGCCCTGCGCCCCCGCGGCGGCACGGCGCTGCTCACGACCTCGCTGAACGCCACGTCGCCGTGCATCGACCGGTGGCGCAGCGCCGGGCCCGGGATCGTGCTGGGCGACGGTGGCGCGGCGGTTCTGCTCGACACCGGGCGGGGCTTCGCCCGGGTGGAGGCGGTCAACTCGCTGATGGATCCCGAGCTGGAGGGGATCCACCGGGGCGACCGCTCGTTGCACGAACCGGCGGAACCGGTACGGCCGCAGTTCGACGTCCTCAGCCGGATGCAGGAGTTCCTGGCCGGCTCGGAACGGGGCCTGCCGGAGATCGGGGCGAGCCTGTCCAAGATCGTCAGTACGGTCATGCAGGAGACGATGTCCGAGGCCGGCCTGGAAGCCGACCAGCTGTCCCGGATCGCGTTCACCAACGTGGAACCCGGCATGATCGAGACCCTGGTGATGAATCCCCTCGGTCTGCCGCTGTCCCGGGCGACCTGGGACTACGGCCGCACCATCGGGCACGTCGGCGCCTGCGACCAGTTCCTGTCGCTGGACCACCTGCTGACCACCGGTCAGCTCGCGGTGGGTGACCACGTCATGCTCATCGGCGGCTCGGCCGGGTACTGCGTCAGCGCGGTCATCATCACCATCCTGGAGATTCCGCAGTGGGCCACGGCCGTCCGGCCGGAGGACCGGGCCGATGGAGTTTGATCTGAGCCCCGAGCAGCGCAAGCGCGGCACCGAGATCCGGGAGAGCGCGCGGGAGCTCGACAGGCTGCGAGCGGGCCGCAATCCCGGTGCGCATTTCGAGCGGGCCGACTGGTCCGCGGTCGCCCGGGCCGGGCTGACCGGTTCCTGCCTGCCCGTCGAGTACGGCGGCGGTGGCCTCGGCGCACTGGACACCGCACTGAGCCTGGAGGCGTTCGGCGAGGGCTGCACGGAGCTGGGACTGCCCTTCGCGGTGGCGGCCCACCTGCTCGCCTGTGCCGTCCCGATCCGCGACTTCGCGGACCCCCGGATCCGGGGTGATCTGCTGGCGGGTCTGGCCGCCGGCTCGGTGATCGCCGCGAACGCGATGACCGAGGACGAAGCCGGCTCGGACATCGTCTCGCTGACGACGACGGCGGTTCCGGACGGCAACGGGTACGTGCTCACCGGGGAGAAGTCGTTCGTCAGCAACGGCCCGCTCGCCGATGTCTTCGTCGCGTACGCGGTCACCGACCCGGCCGCCGGTTTCCTCGGTCTCAGCGGCTTCGTCGTCCCCCGGGACCTTCCCGGCGTCGAGGTCGGTCCGCCGATGGAGAAGATGGGCCTGCACGGCTGTCCGGCATCGCGGGTGCGGTTCGACGGCTGCCGGATACCGGCCGGCCACTGCCTGGGTGAGCCCGGCCAGGGCACGGCTGTCTTCCACCACTCGATGCTCTGGGAGCGGGCCTGCCTCTTCGCCATCTACCTGGGCCAGATGCAGCGCCAGCTCGACCGGTGCGTTCAGCGCACGCGTGACCGCCGGCAGTTCAACCAGAAGATCGGCAGTTTCCAGGCGGTGTCCCACCGGATCGCGGCGATGGCCCAGCGGCTGGCCGGGGCCCGCCTGCTGCTGTACCGCGCCTGCTGGGCGATCGATCAGGGTCGCGCCGACGTCGCGGCGACCGCCATGGCGAAGGTCGCCGTGTCGGAGGCCGCGGTGGCCAACAGCCTGGACGCGATCCAGCTCTTCGGCGGCGCCGGCTACCTGGTGCCGACCGGGATCGAACAGCAGCTGCGCGACTCCGTCCCGAGCACGATCTTCTCCGGCACCACGGAGATCCAGCGAGAGCTGATCGCCACGGAGGTCATGCTGTGAGACCGCTGCCCGGGATCGGCCTGCACCGGCTGCTGCTCGATTCCGCTCGCCGGCACCCCGGCCGGGACGCCGTCGCGGACCAGACCGGTCACGCCACGTACGAGCAGGTGAACCGGCTGGCCGACGCGCTCGCCGGACAGCTCGCCGCGGCGGGCGTGGAGCCGGGAGACCGGGTCCTGATCTGGGGGGACAAGTCCGTGGCCGTGGTCGCCGCCATGCAAGCGGTGCTGCGGCTGGGTGCCGCGTACGTCCCGGCGGACGGCACCGCTCCGGTGGGCCGGGTCGCCTTCATCGCCCGCGACTGCACCGCGGCGGCGGCCTTCGCCGACCCGCAGAGCCTGGAACCGCTGAGGGCGGAGCTTGATGCCGCGGTGCCCTGCCTGGCCCTTCCGGCGCCCGGCGAGACGATGCGGGCCGGGAGCCGTCCCCCGGTCGACGCGGAGGTTGCCGGCGACGACCTGGCCTACATCCTGTACACCTCCGGTTCGACCGGTACACCCAAGGGCGTCTGCATCAGCCACCGCAACGCCCGGGCGTTCGTCGACTGGGCGGTCGCCGAGCTCGGCGCCGCGCCGGACGACCGGTTCGCCAACCACGCACCGCTGACCTTCGACCTGTCGGTGCTGGACCTGTACGTGTCCTTCGCCGTGGGAGCGGCCGTGGACCTGGTGCCGGCCGAGCTCGCGTACGCACCGCGACAGCTGGTGGACTTCCTGTACGAGCGGCGGATCAGCGTCTGGTACTCGGTCCCGTCCGCGCTGACGTTGATGGCCCGCGAGGGGCTGTTCGACCGGCCCGCCCCGCCGTCGTTGCGGGCGGTGCTCTTCGCCGGCGAGCCGTTCCCCATCGCGCAGGTGCGTCGACTGGCCGCTTGGACCGGCGCACGGCTGTTGAACCTGTACGGGCCCACGGAGACCAATGTCTGCACGTTCCACGAGGTACGCCCGGCGGATCTGCGCCGGGACCGTCCGGTGCCGATCGGCACGGCGTGCAGTGGCGACAAAGTGTGGGCGCGCCGGCCGGACGGCACCCGGGCCGCGCCGGGTGAGCAGGGCGAACTGGTGGTCGACGGGCCGACGGTCATGCTGGGCTACTGGGGAGGCCCGCCGCAGCACGGGCCGTACCCTACCGGCGACATCGTCGAAATGCGGCCCGACCTGGCGTACGACTACATCGGACGCCGCGACCACATGGTGAAGATTCGCGGCCACCGCGTCGAACTCGGTGAGGTGGAGTCCGTGCTGGCGTCTCATCCCGACGTGGAGGAGGCCGCCGTCATCGTCGTCGGCGAGGGTGCGACCGCTCGTCTCGAGGCGTACGTGGTGCCGGTGGCCGGGCGCGCGCCCGGGCTGCTCGCTCTCAAACGACACAGCGCGGAACGTCTCCCGCGATACATGATCGCCGACGCCCTGCACCTGGTCGGTGACCTGCCGCGGACCCGGAACGGGAAGGTCGATCGCGGCGCCCTGCTCGAACAGGTAGCCATTAAGGAGAACGTGTCATGACCGACGACCGCACCGCAGCGGAGATCACCGAGCAGTTGCTCGATTTCATCCGGGACCGGTTCCTCGACGGCGACCTCGGCCGGGAGCTCAGCGAGACCACGCCGTTGCTGCAATGGGGCGTGCTGGACTCGCTGAAGACGGCCGTGCTGCTGAACTTCATCCGTACGCAGTTCGACGTCGTCGTTCCGGCGGCCCAGGTCAGCGCCCGCAATCTCAAGGACGTGCGCAGCGTCGCCGCGATGATCCACAGCTCACCCGCCCCGGCCCGGCAGGACGGGACGTGAAGGCCCTCGTGCTGGCCGGCGGGTACGGCACCCGGCTGCGCCCGATCAGTCACACGATGGCCAAGCAGCTCGTGCCGATCGCCAACAAACCGGTGCTGTTCTACGGCCTGGAGGCCATCCGCGACGCGGGCATCACCGACGTGGCCGTCGTCGTCCGCTCCGGACACGACATCGAGGAAGCGGTCGGCGACGGAGCGGAGTTCGGCCTGCGGGTGCGCTACCTGCGTCAGGAACAGCCGCTGGGGCTGGCGCACACGGTCCGGATCGCGGCCGGCTTCCTCGGCGACGACGACTTCCTCATGTACCTGGGCGACAACGTGGTCCAGTCCGGCGTCACGGCGATGGTGCGCGAGTTCGAGGCCACCCGCCCGGCGACGTTGTTACTGGTCGGGTCCGTGGACCGCCCGCAGGAGTACGGCATCGCGGAAGTCGACGACGCGGGGAGGGTGATCCGCGTCGTCGAGAAGCCGCTGGAGCCGGCCGGCAATCTGGCCCTGGTCGGGGTCTACCTCTTCAGCCGGGAGGTCCACGAGGCGGTCCGGGCGATCCAGCCCGGCCGCCGCGGCGAACTGGACATCGCGGATGCGGTCCAGTGGATGATCGACCGGGGCCACACCGTCCGCGCCGCGCGGGTCGAGGGGTTCTGGCGCGACACCGGCCAGGTCGACGACCTGCTGGCCTGCAACCGCAGTGTGCTGGACACGCTCGAGACGGCGATCCACGGCAAGGTCGACGACGAGAGCCGGCTGCGCGGCAGCGTGGTGCTCGCCACCGGCGCTCAGCTCGTCCGCTCGGTTGTCGACGGGCCCGCGGTCATCGGCCCGGACACCGTGGTCGTGGACAGTCATCTCGGCCCGTACACGTGTGTGGGGGCCGACTGCCTGCTGGAGAACACCGGCGTACGCGACTCGATCGTGCTCGAGGGAGCCTCGATGCGCGGCGTCCGGGAGGTCAGCGGCTCGCTCATCGGGCGCCGCGCCCGGGTGGACGGTTCCCCGACCGGCACCCACCGCCTGGTCGTCGGCGACCACAGCGCCGTCTCGGTCGCCGCGTCGCCGGAACTCCCCTGACAGAAGCCGACGTCCTGGCCCCGGTTTCCCGGAGCCAGGACGTCGGCGTGCGGTCAGTTGCCGAGCAGTGCCACCGCCCGGGTCCATCCCGCTCCCGCGCCGGTGATCTTCACGGGCAGGCAGGAGACGGTGAAGCCCGTCGCCCGCGGCAGAGCGGCCAGGTTGCTGAGCCGCTCGATCTGGCAGAACTCGCGTTCCCGGCCGGCGAAGTGGGCGGGCCACAACACCGACCGGTCCCGGCCGGCGCGGAACTTCTCGATCATGTAGCCGAACGGCGCGTCCAGGCTGAAGGCGTCGGTGCCGATGACCCGGACCCCGAGGTCGAGCAGGAGGTTGGTCGCCGCGCCGTCGAGGCCGAGGAAGTCGGTGAAGTACTTCGGCGTGCCGGCCAGGCGGTCGGCGCCGGTGCGCAGCAGCACGATGTCCAGCGGCTGCGGGGTGTAGCCGATCTCCTCGAAGGCCGCGGTGAGCCGTTCGGCACCGACCGTGCCCACCGGCTCGGCGCTCAGGTCGAGCAGCACGCCGGGCCGCAGGAACCAGTCGAGCGGCATCTCGTCGATGTGCCGGGGAGTCCCGTACGCCGCCGTGGAGCCGTAGTGCGAGGGCGCGTCGACGTGCGTGCCCGTGTGTGTCGTCAAGGTCAGCGTATCGAGGGTCAGCAGCTCGCCGTCCGGCAGCTCCGCCGGGTCGAACTCCACGTTCCAGTTCTCGCGCATCCGCTGGGCCATGTGGGCGGCACCGTCGGCCGCGGACATGATCTCGTGCGTCACGGTGTTCGGTTCCCAGCCGGACGCGTCGATCGGCGACGACAGATCCACTATGCGCATGTCACTCCTCCAGGCTGGATCATCGGGTCTCCCCCGTCCCCGAACCGGCGGGGACCTCGGAGGTGCGGGTCGCGAAGGACATCGCGCTGAGCGCCGTGCCGAGCTCGGCGAGCGGGCCGACGCCGGCCAGATACCCGTCCGGCCGGATCAGCGCGTACCGGGCGGCCGCAAGTCCGAGATCCGCGCGGAGCCGCCCACCGGGATCCGCGAGCGGATGCGGGCCGCGGTCGCCGTGCTCGGTCACTGCCCGCACGGAGACGGCGTCGCTCCAGGTGGTGTCGACGTCCGTCAACGGGCCCTCCCCCGGGCCTTCCGCCGGTACGCCGAGCAGCGTCCAGCGTGGGTCGGTCAGCTCTTCGCACAGGGAACGCCAGCCGGCGCTGTCCCGGGCCGTGCCCCCGTCGCACTCGACACGGTGCCCGGCCGCAATCCGCCCGGCCGACCCGGCCAGGCTGAGCGGGCCGTCGCCGTAGTGCAGGGTGAGCCCGCAGAACCCGCGGATCATCTTGCCCTCGATGCGCCGCTTGAGCGGGGTGATGCGGCGCACCACGGCCAGGCCCGCCGGTACGAGCACCGGAGCAAGCACGTTGCGCAGCGCCACCAGAGCGGTAGCGGTCCGGGTGGAGTGCAGCAGGGCGGCACCGACCGGCATCCGCTCCGCGTCGTAGGAGTCCAGCACTTCCTCCGTCGCCTGCCCGCGCACCACGGCGGCCAGCTTCCAGCCCAGGTTGTACGCATCCTGTATGCCGGTGTTCATGCCCTGGCCCGAGGCCGGGCTGTGCACGTGGGCGGCGTCGCCGGCCACGAAGCAGCGCCCGGAGTGCATCCGCTCCACCATCCGCTGCTGCACGGCGAAGACCGAGACCCAGGTCGGCGCCTCGGCGTGCACCGGGCGGCGCAGGGCGGCCCGGAGCTTTCCGGTCAGGCGCACCCGGACCGATTCCCAGTCCTGCTCGCCGTGAGCGTCGGCGGTGTCGATGATCCGCCACTTCCCGGCTTCGGGGAACGGCACCAGCAGGATGCCGCCGTGCCGGGTCTGCAGCAGGTGGTTGCTGTCCGGCGGAAGGTCGACGTCGAGGACCATGTCGGCGTTGAGCCAGGTCTCGCTGGCATCGCCGATGAGGCGCAGCCCGAGTTGCTTACGCACCACGCTGTGGGCCCCGTCGGCGCCGACGAGCCACGGCACCGTGAACTCTTCGTCCTCACCACCGGGCTTGCTCAGCTGCACGGTCACCCGATCGCCGTCCTGCTGCAGGGACGTGAGGCGGACGCCGTACTCGATGTCCACCCCGTGCCGGCGTACGGCCGCCCGCATGCCTTCCTCGGTGACCACCTGGTCGAGCATGAGGCTGAAGGGAAAGCGGGTAGGCATGGCCGTGTAGTTGGTGTCGAACCGGACCAGTGTCCGGCCGTCGCGGTGCAGCGTGAAGTGCTCCACCCGCCGGCCTCGCGGAAGCAGGTCCGGCAACACCGCCATCTGGTGCCACAGCTCCAGGGTCCGGGCGTGCACGGCCAGGGCCCGGCTGGTGGTCGCGGGGGCCTCAGCCGCGTCGACCAGCCGCACCCGGATCCCGCGGCGGGCCAGCTCGTGGGCGGCGGTGAGCCCGACCGGGCCCGCGCCGACCACGAGCACGTCGGCCTCACGCATCGTGGGCCTCGGCGAATCGTTTGGCCAGATTGAGCGTCATCACGCTGTTCCCACCGAGGGCGTTGCGCACCGTTGTCCGGGCGGCGCCGGCCCCGGCGCCCTCGCCGAGCACCGCGCCGAAGGCAGCCTCGTTGAGGACCACGTCGTGCCGGGAGCTGACCACCAGGCCGTCGACCGTCTCGCGTATCGTCCACTCGCCGACGTGCACGGTCATCAGGGGTGGCGTGACGACCTGCTTGTAGACGATCCGCCCCTGCTCCGGGAAGCAGATCCGCACCGATTCGGTGGTGTGCACCGAGCCGTCCCGGGCCCTGGTGCGCATCCGCATGGACTGGATGCCGGGCACGTCCTCGCGCAGGTCCATCTCCACGACGTGTCCGAGCCGGTCCGGCCACTTCTTCGCCTGATAGAGGAAGTCGTACACGGCTGCGGAGGGAGCCTGGATCCGTACCGAATCCGTGAAGGAGAGAGTGAGTTCGTCCTGCCGGTCGCGGTTCTCGGCCAGGGCCTTGATATCCGCGAGCTCCACGGTGGAATTCTTGTCGATCACCCCGTTGATCCACTCCACCCCGGCGGGATCGTCGTCGACCGCGTCGAAGTGGTGGTGGAAGGTCACCCGGGTGCGGTTGTCCGCATGCGGGTCCAGCACCCATTCCCCGCTCATCGCCGCCACCGGCGGGGTGGAGACCTCCTGGCGGAACGCGATGCGGTGCCGCCGCGGATCGAGGTCGCGCCGCGACGTCCAGGTCTTCACCTCCCCGCCCGCGGTGGCCCAGATCCGCAGCCGCTCGCTGGTGTCGTCGATCGCCGTGCGCTCCACGTGGATCGACGGGGTGAAGTGCAGCGGCCAGTCGGTGGCCTCGGCGATGATCCGGTAGACCACGTCCGGGGGTGCGTCGATCTCGGTCACGTGGCTCGTGTGGTGTCGTTCGGGTCGGGTCACTGCTGGTCGCCCTTCTCTCCTCGTGAGCGCTCGCCCGCCGGCGCCGCGCTGATCAGTAGCTGCTCAGGCCCCCGCAGACGTTGAGTGCCTGGGCGGTGATCGACGCGGCGGTGTCGGTGGCCAGGTAATCGACGAGACCGGCCACCTCGTCGGGGGTGGAGTAGCGGCCCAGCGGGATCTTGTCGTTGAACCGGCCGAGCACGTCCTCCTCGGTGGTGTTCCACGTGGTCGCGTAAGCCTGCCGGACCCGCACCGCCATCGGGGTCTCCACGTAACCCGGGCACACGGCGTTGACCGTGATGCCGGTCTTGGCCAGCTCCTTGGCCAGCGCCTTGGTGAAACCGATGACGCCACTCTTGGCGGCCGAGTAGGGGGCGCCCAGCGGTACGCCCTGCTTGCCACCGGTCGAGGCGATGTTGATGACCCGTCCGGTGGGTGCCGTGCCCATCTTCCCGTCGGTGAGCACAGCCCGGGTCACCAGGAAGACGCTGTTGAGGTTGGTGTCGATGACGTCGTACCAGAGCTCGTCGGTGATCTGCGCGGTCACCCCGCCGCCGTTGCGGCCGGCGTTGTTGACCAGCACGCTGATCGGGCCGTACCGGTCGACGGCCGTCCGGACGAGGCGCTCGACGGACTCGCGGGAGCGCACGTCGGCCGGGCTCCCGTCCACCTCCAGGCCTTGCGCCCGCAGTTCCTTGACGGTCGCGGTGACGTTCTCGGCAGTCCGGGCGCAGAGGAAGACGCGCATGCCGCGGGCGGCCAGCCGTCTGGTCACCTCCAGGCCGATGCCGCTGGTCGCCCCGGTGACCAGGGCGGTCGGGGCCGGGCCGGCGTTCATCGGGGCTCTTCGGTGAGCGTGGCCTTGACCTGGGCGGGAGTCGCGGCGAGCAGTTCCCGGATCTCCGGCCGGGGATGCGCGGCGGCCCAGGCCGCGACCTGCTTCATCTTGGCCTCGGTGGGGCTGATGAACCGCACCTCCGGCCGGTCGAGGTCCAGCTGCGGGAACATCCAGTCCGAGGACCGGATCTGCTCCAGGAGCGTGTCAGCGGCCGCCTGCGCGTCCAGGTCGCCCTCGTGGACCGCCTGGCAGTAGTTGTCGAGCTCGGTGAACAACCCGGCGTAGAAGTCGGTCGGCCACCACAGTCCCGGGTACTTGGTGTCGTCCAGCCGGCGGCAGTAGGAGTCGTCACCGGTCTTCTTCGTCATCCCGAGGGCGTTCACGAAACGCTTGCCCCCGATGGCACTGGCCGCGACCCAGGTGCGGAAGACCGCGTTCCAGAGGTCGTAGTTGGCGAACGAGATGAACGAGCAGTCGACGAGCTTGTCGTTGTAGTCGAGCAGTCCCTGCTCCAGCTCCTCGACGTAGGCGAACCGCTCGTGGGAGAAGTCGTCGGCGCGCAGAGCGTCGATGAGCCGCCAGGAGAGGGTGTTGATGATCTCGCAGGTGTTGGAGAGGCCGCGGGAGAAGAGCGGGTCGATGAACCCCGCCGCGTGCGACATCAGGCACCAGCGGTGCCCGATGGTCTGCCGCGACGAGTACTGCATCCGGTCGGTGCTGATCCATTCGCGGACGCTGCGGGCGTTGGCGAGTTGCCGCTTGACCGCGGGGAACCGGTTGGCGTGTTTGAAGAACTCCTCCTCAGGGCTGAGCCCCTTCTCCATCGGATACCGGCGGGGGTCGAGCTGGAGCCCGACGCTGCACAGCGGGTTGGTCGCGCCGGGGTGGTTGTTGAACGGGATGATCCACATCCAGCCCCGCTCGAACATGTGGTGCATGGTGCCCTCGTTCCAGGGCACCGGCGGGCGGTCCGCCGGCCCGTGCCGGAGGTGGTCGTCGATCGGGTCCACACCGACCATGTGCGTGAATATCGACCGGGCGTGGTGCTTGAGCCGGCTGGGGTTCTCGCGCAGATCGAGCTGGCGGGCCAGGGGTGAGCGGAAGCCGCTGGCGTCGACCAGATAGCGGGCGGTGTAGGACGTTCCGTCCGCACCCACCACGGTCACCGCGTCCGGCTGCAGGTCGATGGAGTCGACCCGGTAGTTCTGCCGGGCGTCGCAGCCGTACTTGACCGCCGTGTGGAACATGTACGCGTCGGTGTCCTGGCGGAAGAAGTGCGCGGCGTTGCCGGTGACCTCGAGCAGTTGGAACATGTTGGTCTCGCGCGGGTCGGGCTCCTCGCCGTCGCGATGGATCATGAAGCCGAAGTTGCTCTTCTTGCCGTGCGAGCCGCCGACGTTCTTCATCACGTCGGCGAAACTGCCCAGGTGGCCGATCTCGGGTACGCCGTACCGGTCGGCGATCAGCTTGAGCAGGAACAGCGTCTGCCCGATGGTCGACTCACCGACCGCGAAGCGGGGGTGTTGCGTGCCGTCCAGAAGCAGGACCCGGAACTTGTGGCGAGCCAGGATGGCGCCCAGCATCGTTCCGGACAGACCTGTCCCGATGATCACTACGTCGTACGGCTTGTTGTCGTCGCGCTGCATGACACCGTGCCTTTCTCTTTGTCGGGCGCCGGGCCGGGGCGTCGCGCCCCGGCGGGCGCTACTGGGAGTGGAGCCTGCTGCCGCTCGCTCCGATCAGGCCCGCGTTCGCCGTCTGCCGCAGGTCCTCCTCGGCGGTCTGCTCGATGTTGCGGACCGCGACGCGCAGCAACGGCGGCGCCATCAGCGAGGTGACCACCGCGACCAGCACGATGATCGTGTACGTCGTGGGAGTCAGGACCCCGAGCCGCAGGCCCACCATGGCCACCACGATCTCGACGACGCCGCGGGCGTTCATGCCCGCGCCCAGGGCCAGGGCCTCCCACCGGTTGAGGCCGCTCAGCAGCGCCCCGGCGAACGCACCGACGAACTTGCCGACGATCGCCACCAGCAGCACGACCACGGCGGTGAGCAGCACGCCCCAGGTGCCGAGCGCCCCGAGATCGACCCGGAGCCCCGCGGTGGCGAAGAAGATCGGGGCCAGGACCGCCATCACGACGGTGCGCAGCGGCATGAGCCGCCCGCGGTCCAGGTCGCGGTTCGTACCGACGAGGATGCCGCCGATGAAGGCGCCGAACACCGCCTCGAGGCCCATCGCCTGGGTGGCCGCCCCGCTGAGCACGATCACGATCGTCGCGAGGGCGATCGGTGGCCCGGGTTCCCCGGTGCGGCCGGCCCAGCCCATCACCCGACCCACGACTGGGCGGCCGATGACCAGGGCCATCACGCCGACGAGAGCCAGGTAGCCGACCGACGACAGCCAGTCCTGGGTGCGCAGCCCGGTCGTGGCCATCGCCGACACCACCGACAGCAGGACCCAGCCGACCGCGTCGTCGGCCATGCCGGCGGCGAGGGTCAGCTGGCCGACGTTGCGGTGCACCAGGTTCATGTCCGCGAGCGTCTTCGCGATCACCGGGATGGCGCTGACGCACATCGCCGTGCCGAGGAACAGCGCGAAGACCGTCGGCTGCGTCCCGCCGGACAGCAGGGAGCGGGGCACCAGGAATCCGGTGGCGATGCCGAGGGAGAGCGGGATGACCAGTCCGAACGCGCTGATCCGGGCGGCCGTCAGGCCCTGCCGGCGCACCATCCCGAGGTCGAGCTCGATGCCGGTGACCCCGACCAGCAGCAGCACGCCGAACGAGCCGACGGAATCGAGCAGGTGGAACTGCTCCCCGCCGGCCGGGAACAGCCACCGGGACAGGTCCGGCGCGGAGTTGCCCAGCACAGTGGGACCGATGAGCAGGCCGGCCGTCAGTTCACCGACGAGGGCCGGCATCCGCAGCCGCATCGCCAGGCGGCCGAGCACCACGGCGAGCAGCAGGAGCAGGCCCACCTGCAACAGCAGCAGGAGCAGGGAGTGGGCGGGAATGGGCGCAATGATGGGCATGGTCGCTCCGGAGGAGGTCGGGTCAGCCTTCGGCGGCGACCGTCATGGCCGCCAGTCCCGGTTCGTCGTCGACCGGCCAGTGGCCGTACTGCCGGCGCCAGTACATGAGCGCCCCACGGTCCTCGGCGGTGTGACCGCCGTCGACGATGGCCCCGATGACCACGTGGTGATCACCCGCCTCGATCGACTCCACCACCCGGCACTCGGCGAAGGCCACGGTGTCGAACGGCAGCCAGGGCAGGGCACCGCGGCGGCTCGGCTGCCAGACGACCGAGGTGAAACGGTCGGTGATCGGGGACGCGAACAGCGAGGAGGTGGTCTCGCGATGGGCCTGCAGCACGTTGACGATGAACGCCCCGCGCTCCAGCAGGGCCTTCAGCACCCGGCTGCGGTTGTTGAGGCAGACCAGCAGCAATGCCGGCGTCTGGGAGACGCTGCATGTGGCGCTGCAGGTCACGCCCAGCGGCTGACCGTCGTCGTCCAGCGTGGTGACGACCGCGACACCTGAGGGCAGAGCCCCCATGATGGTGCGGAAGGTGACGTCGTCCACGCAGTCGGCCGCCGTTGCGGTGTCGAGAAGGATCCGGGTGCGCGCGGTCATCACCACGTCACCGGCAGCGCGTCCAGGCCGTACACGGAGGCGTCGGCCTTGATCGGGAGGTCCTCCGCGGCGACCGCGAGCCGCAGGTCCGGTACGCGGGCCAGCAGCGTCCGGTACGCGATCTCCAGTTCTGCCCGGGCGAGGTTCTTGCCGAGACACTGGTGCGGACCGGCGCCGAAGCCGAGGTGCCGGGCGGTCGGGCGCCGGATGTCGAACGTTCCCGGCTCGGGATAGGCCGCCGGGTCGTGGTCGGCCGCCGCGCCGAGCACCAGCAGGCCGTCGCCTGCGCGGATCGTCGTGCCGGCGAGCTCCAGGTCGGCCTTGGCCACCCGGGCGGCGGTGGCGGCGTCCGCGATGGAATGCAGCCGCAGGAGTTCTTCGACGGTGTTGCCCAGCAGCGACGGGTCCGCGCGCAGGGCGGCGAGTTGCGCGGGATGCGACAGCAGGGTGGCGACGCCGAGGGAGATCATGTTGGCGGTCGTCTCGTGCCCCGCGACCAGCAGTAGGTAGGAGACGCCGAGCAGTTCGTCGTGCGTCAGCTCGGCGGCCTGGCCGCCACGGCCGTGGGCCAACCGGCCGATCAGGTCGTCGGTCGGCTGCCGCCGCTTCTCGGAGATCAGCTTGTCCAGGTAGTTCCGGACGTCCTGGACCGCGGCGCCACGTTCCTGGGGATCACGCGACTGCGAGACCGCCACCCGCGTGCGGGACTGGAAGAACTCGTGGTCCTCGTACGGGACGCCGAGAATCCGGCAGATCACGATGGACGGCACCGGCAGCGCGTACGCCTCGACCAGATCGATCGGGGGCCGGCCGCGCAGCATGTCGTCGATGAGGCCGTCCACCGCCGCCTGGATCGCCGGCCGGAGCCGTTCCACCCGCTCCGCCGTGAACTCCCCGGCCAGCAGCCGGCGGAACCGGGTGTGCTCCGGGGCGTCCATGTCGACGAAGAAGCCGGCCGGCCGGTTCATCTTCGGACCGCCGTCGTCGATGAACGGCGAGCCCTCGCTCTCCGTCTGCGAGCTGACCCGGGGGTCGGTCAGCGCGGCGCGCGCCTCGGCGTGCCCGGTCACCGCCCAGACCTCCTGACCGTTGGTGAGCCGCACCTTGGCGACGGGACACCTGGCCCGCAGGCGTTCGTATGCGGCGGGTGGCCCGATCAACGACTCACGCCGCATGGGGAAGGTCGGTGTTCCCCCGTGCTCTTCACTCATCTGCGATTCGCTCCTCGGCCGAGTGCTGCCCGGCGTTGCGCGGCGGCCCGGCCGTCCGCGGGGTGGACCGGCCGAGCATCACAACGGCGTCCGGAGGGTGGCTCGAGGATCGGCGGAGAACGCGCACGACCAACGGACCTCGACGCTCTCTCGAGCGGGGAAGGCAACTGTCGGACCTCGACGGCCGCAAGCGGCCGCCACCGGACGGTGCCAGAAGGGGGACAGCATGCGTGCAGTCGGGGACCGCCGTCGCGTCGTGGTGACCGGGATCGGCGTCGTGGCGCCGGGAGGTGTCGGCACCAAGCAGTTCTGGGACCTGCTGACCGCCGGCCGGACCGCCACGCGGGCGATCTCGACGTTCGATGCGACCCAGTTCCGGTCCCGCATCGCCGCGGAGTGTGACTTCGACGCCAGTGCCGCCGGCCTGACCCAGCGCCAGATCCGCCGCTGGGACCGGACCACCCAGTTCGCCGTGGTGGCGGCCCGGGAGGCGCTGGGCGACAGCGGCGTGCTCGGCGAGGTGGATCCGACCCGGACCGGCGTCATGATGGGCACGGCCTGCGGGATGACCATGAGCCTGGACCGCGAGTACGCCGTGGTGAGCGATCAGGGCCGGAGCTGGCTGGTGGACGAGGCGCACGGCCTGCCCTACCTGTACGACTACTTCCTGCCCTCCTCGATGGCGGCCGAGGTCGCCTGGCTGGTCGAGGCGGAGGGGCCTGTCGGCATCGTGTCCACCGGGTGCACCTCGGGTATCGATGTCCTCGGCCACGCTGTCGACCTGATCGAGGACGCCGAGGCCGACGTCATGGTGGCCGGGGCCTCCGACGCGGCGATCTCGCCGATCACGGTGGCCTGCTTCGACGCGATCAAGGCGACCTCGCCGCGCAACGACGACCCGGCCACCGCGTCGCGGCCGTTCGATCTCACCCGCAACGGTTTCGTCCTGGGCGAGGGGGCGGCTGTGCTGGTCCTCGAGGAGCTCGGTCACGCCCGGCGGCGCGGCGCGCACATCTACGCGGAGATCACCGGGCACGCGTCGCGGTGCAACGCGTACAGCATGACCGGCCTGCGGTCGGACGGCCGGGAGATGGCCGACGCCATCCGGGCCGCGCTGGTCCGATCCCGGATCGACCCGGCCGGTATCGACTACGTGAACGCGCACGGTTCGGCGACCAAGCAGAACGACCGGCACGAGACGGCGGCGATCAAGGCGAGCCTGGGCCACCATGCGTACTCGACCCCGGTCAGCTCGATCAAGTCCATGATCGGCCACTCCCTGGGTGCGATCTGTGCCCTCGAGGTCGCCGCCTGCGTTCTCGCCATCGAGCATGCGGTGATCCCGCCGACCGCGAACCTGCACACCCCGGATCCCGAATGCGACCTGGACTACGTGCCGCTGGTGGCGCGGGCCCAGCCCGTCGGCGTCGCGCTCAGCGTGGCCAGCGGCTTCGGGGGATTCCAGAGCGCCATGGTGCTCGCCAAAGCTGACCGGGACGGACAGTGAGCCCGGCAGCGGCGGCCGGCCCGGCCGGCGTACGGCCCGTGGTCACCGGCCTGGGCGTGATCGCACCCAACGGGGTCGGGGTCGAGGGGTACTGGGCGGCGACGCTGCGGGGCGTCAGCGGCCTGGCCCCGGTCAGCCGGTTCGACGCCACGCGCTACTCCGCCCGGATCGCGGGTGAGGTCACCATCGACGCCGCGGCGTACCTGCCGAGCCGGCTGCTGCCCCAAACGGACCACATGACCCGGCTCGCCCTGATCGCCGCCGAGGAGGCGCTCGCCGATGCGGGTGCCGAGCCCGGGTCCATGCCCGACTTCTCGGCCGGGGTGGTGACCGCTGCCTCGGGTGGCGGCTTCGAGTTCGGTCAACGCGAGCTGCAGGCCCTGTGGAGCCAGGGCAGCGCCTACGTGAGCGCCTACCAGTCCTTCGCCTGGTTCTACCCGGTCAACACGGGCCAGATCTCCATTCGCCACGACATCCGCGGTCCCGGCGGGACGCTGGTGACCGAGCAGGCCGGCGGCCTGGACTGTGTCGCGAAGGCCCGCCGCCATGTCCGCTCCGGTACCGAGCTCATGGTGACCGGAGGCGTGGACGGCTCGTTGTCGCCGTGGTCGTGGCTGTGCCGCATGCGGTCGGGTCACCTCAGCACGGACGGCGATCCACGGCGCGCGTACCTGCCCTTCGATGTCGCCGCGGCCGGCCACGCGCCGGGCGAGGGCGGCGCCTACCTGATCCTCCAGCACCCGGCGGCGGCCGGCGGACGACGCTACGGGGAGATCGCCGGTTATGCCGCGACCTTCGACCCGCCTCCCGGGTCGGCCCGGCCGCCCGGTCTGCGGCGCGCCATCGAACTGGCCCTCGACGACGCGGGGATCCGCCCGCGCGACGTGGACGTGGTGTTCGCCGACGCGAGCGGGGTGCCTGACCTCGACCGGGCGGAGGCGCGGACGCTCGCCGGGGTCTTCGGCCCGGGAGCGGTGCCGGTGACGGCGCCGAAGACCATGACCGGCCGATTGCTGGGCGGTGGGTCCGCGCTCGATCTGGCGACCGCCCTGCTCGCCATCCGAGACGGTGTCATACCGCCCACCGTCAACGTCGACCGGCCGGCCGGGGACGACCTCGACCTGGTCCTGGGCCGGCCCCGCTCGGCGCCCCTGTCGACCGCTCTCGTCGTGGCCCGCGGCTACGGCGGACACAACTCGGCGATGGTCGTCACCGGACCCTCGCCTCGATGACATCACCTGCCCGAACAACCGGAAGGAACCGACAATGGCCGAGCTCACTCTCGACGTTCTGGTCCAGCTGCTGCGCGAGTGCGCGGGCGAGGACGAGGCAGTCGACCTTGAAGGCGACATCACCGACGCGCATTTCGACGACCTGGGCTACGACTCGCTGGCTCTGTTCAACACCGTGAGCCGGATCGAGCGCGACTTCTCGATCAAGCTCGCCGACGACACGGTGGCCGAGGCCAAGTCGCCCCGCGAGTTGCTCGCCAAGGTCAACCAAGCTCTCGCGCAGACCGTCTGACAGCCCCGGCGACGGCGGAAAGGAGGCGACATGTGCGGAATCACCGGCTGGGTGAACTTCACCCGTGACCTCGCCGACCAACGAGCGATCGTCGACAGGATGACCGCGACGATGGCCTGCCGGGGGCCCGACGCCGAGGGATCGTGGCTGGCCGGCCCCGCGGCCCTCGGCCACCGGCGGCTCGCGATCATCGACCTCGACGGGGGCGCGCAACCCATGATCGCCGAGGACCCGGGCGGGCAGCCGGTGGTGCTCACCTTCTGCGGCGAGATCTACAACTACCGAGAGCTGCGCAGGGAGTTGCAGTCGTACGGCCACCGGTTTCGCACCGACAGCGACACCGAGGTCGTGCTGCGCGCGTATCTGCAGTGGCGGGACGGCTTCGCCGAACGACTGAACGGCATGTTCGCGCTGGCCGTCTGGGACGAGCGGGCACAGGAGCTGCTGCTGGTACGCGACCGGATGGGAGTGAAACCGCTCTTCTACTTCCCGACGCCGGACGGCGTGTTGTTCGGTTCTGAGCCCAAGGCGATTCTCGCGCACCCGTCGGTGCCACGCCGGGCCGACGCGGACTGCCTGCGCGAGATCCTCGACATGGTCAAGACTCCCGGTAGCGCCGCCTTCCGCGGTATGCACGAGGTACGGCCCGGGCACACCGTCTCGGTCCGGCGGACGGGTCTGCGGCACCGGCGGTACTGGAGCCTGACGGCCCGCGAACACGCCGACGACCTGCCGACGACCATCCGCACGGTCCGGGGGCTGCTGGAGGACACTGTCGCCCGGCAACTGATCGCCGACGTGCCGGTCTGCACATTGCTCTCCGGTGGCCTGGACTCATCGGTGATCACCTCGCTCGCCGCCCGGACTCTGCGCGGGCAGGGCAAGGGCCCGATCAATTCGTTCTCGGTCGACTTCCGCGACGCCGGCGAGAACTTCGCGGTGGACGCCGTACGCGGGTCGCCGGACGCGCCGTTCGTCCGGGATCTGGTGGCGCACGTCGGCGCCCGGCACACCGAGGTGCTGCTGGACAGCGGCGACCTGAACGACCCGGCGGTCCGCGCCGCGGTGCTGCGGGCGACCGACGTCCCGCCGGCGTACTGGGGCGACATGTGGCAGTCGTTGTACCTGCTCGCCCGGGCCATCCGCCGGCACTCCACGGTGGCGCTCTCCGGCGAGTCGGCGGACGAGTTGTTCGGCGGCTACCGGTGGTTCCACAACCCGCGCGCCGTGCACGGCGACACGTTCCCCTGGCTCACCTCGGGCTCGGCGCGCTACTTCGGCGGGCTCAGCCTGCTGGAGGCCGGCTTCAAGGAGAAGCTCGACATTCCGGGATACCGCCTCGCCCGCTACCACGAGGCGCTGACCGAGGTGCCGAAGCTGGCCGGCGACGACCCGCGCGAGCGGCGGATGCGCGAGATGACCTATCTCAACCTCACTCGCTTCGTGCAGACCCTGCTCGACCGCAAGGACCGGATGAGCATGGCGGTGGGACTGGAGGTGCGGGTCCCCTTCTGCGACCACCGGCTGGTCGAGTACGTGTTCAACACGCCGTGGTCGATGAAGTCGTTCGACGGGCGGGAGAAGAGTCTGCTCCGGGCGGCCGCGGGCGACCTGATCCCGGCGTCCGTCGCGCAGCGGGCCAAGACGCCGTACCCGGCGACCCAGGACCCGGCCTACGAACGGGCTCTGCGCGCGGACCTCGTCGCGATCCTGGCCGATCCCGACGCGCCGGTGCTGCCCCTGCTCGACGTCGACAAGGCCCGCCGGTTGGTGCGGCGGCCGGTCGGCGCGGTCAGTTTCCCGTACGACCGCGGCGGCCTGGAGATGGCGATCTGGCTGAACAGCTGGCTGAGTGCGTACGACGTCACCGTGGAGGTCTGAGCCGGGGACTGCCGTTCACGGTTGCCAGCAAGGAAAGGACTGAGATGACAGAAACGCTGCAACGCCCGGCGGTGGACGCCGCCGACTGGGTTCTCTGCACGGCCTGCCGACGGATCGTCTACGAACGCCGCCTGCTGCGCAATCTGCGGGTGTGCCCGGAATGCGGGCAGCATCAGCGGCTCACCGCCGGGCAGCGGCTGGATCTGCTGCTGGACGCCGGCAGCGTCCGGTCGCTGGACCTCGAGGTGACCGACGGCGACCCGCTCGGCTTCGTCGACGCCAAGCCGTACCCGCAGCGGTTGCGTGAGGCCCGGGCCGCGACGGGGCTGGCGGAGGCGGTCGTCTGCTGTCGCGGGGCGATCCACGGCAACGCCGTGATCGTCGCGGTGATGGACTTCCGCTTCCTCGGCGGGAGCCTGGGCGCCGCGGTCGGCGAGATGATCACTCAGGCCGCGGAGATCGCGCTGGCGGAGCGCACCCCGCTGCTGCTCGTCACCGCCTCCGGCGGCGCGCGCATGCAGGAGGGCGCCATCGCCCTGATGCAGATGGCCAAGACCTGCCAGGCGCTGGGCCGGCTGGACGAGGCCGGCATCCTGACCGTCGCGCTGGTGACGGATCCGACCTTCGGCGGGGTCGCCGCCTCGTACGCCACGGTGTGTGACGTGATCATCGCCGAGCCCGGCGCCCGGCTGGGTTTCGCCGGGCGCCGGGTGATCGAGCAGACCACCCACGAACGCCTGCCGGACGAGTTCCAGACCGTCGAGTTCCTCCGCGACCACGGCATGCTGGATCTGGTGGTGCCGCGGGCCGGCCTGCGCGCGACGCTCGCCCGGTTGCTGTCGATCGGGGCTCGCCGCACGGTGCCCGGCCGGGCCGCTCCGGTGGCCGACCCGCGGATCTCCGAGCCCGCCCTGGTGCCGGATCAGGACGCCTGGGAGTCGGTGCAACGGGCGCGTGACCTCCGGCGGCCGACCACCCTGGACTACTGCGCGACCATCCTCGACGAGTTCGTCGAACTGCACGGTGACCGGTTGCAGGGCGACTGCCCCGCCATCGTCGGCGGGATGGCGCGCATCGGTGAGATGCCGGTGATGGTCATCGGCCACCAGAAGGGTCACGCCGTCGCGGATCTCATCGCCCGCAACTTCGGCATGGCCAGCCCGGCGGGCTACCGCAAGTCGGCCCGGCTGATGCGGATGGCCGCCAAGCTCGGCCTGCCCGTCGTCACCCTGGTGGACACGCCCGGTGCTCACCCGGGACGCCAGGCGGAGGAGAGCGGGCAGGCCAATGCCATCGCCGAGAACCTGCGGCTGATGGGCAGCCTGCCGACGCCGATCGTCTCGGTCGTCATCGGCGAGGGCGGCAGCGGGGGCGCCCTCGCCCTGGCCGTGGCCAACCAGGTGCTCGCCTTCAGCAACGCGGTCTACTCGGTGATCAGCCCGGAGGGCTGTGCGTCGATCCTCTGGAAGGACGCGGCCGAGGCACCCCGGGCCGCCCGGGCTCTGCGCGTCGGTGCGCGCGACCTGCTGCGGCACGGGATCGTCGACGCGGTCATCCCTGAACCCGCGGACGGTACCGGCGCGGCCCCCGCCGTCGCCGCCCGGTCACTGCGCGCCGCCATCGTCGCGGCCCTGCGGGAGCTGGCCCCCCGCGACGGGGCCCGGCTCGTCGACGAGCGGCGCCGGCGCTTCCGCGCGTTCCCGGTCAGAGCATCGAAAGGCTACGAAGGTGAGTGACGCGCCCGAGGAAGCGGCGATTGCGCCCGACGTCCATCTGCTCGGCGCGGCCTGCCGCAATGCGTTGGAGCTGATGGCCACCGCACCGCAGTCCCTGCAACACGTCTCGGTACGCATCGGCACCGTCGCCGTGGAGCTGCAATGGTCGCCGGCGGGCCCCGACGGGCACCCCGGACCGGCAACCGCACGGCCGGCGGAACCAGAGCCGGCCGCCGCCGGCCAGCAGGCGACCCATGTGCTCGCCTCTCCCATGGTGGGCACGTTCTATCACGGTCCCCAGCCCGGATCCGCGCCGTTCGTCCGCGAGGGCGACCTGGTGCAGGCGGGTCAGCAGGTGGCCATCATCGAGGCGATGAAGCTGATGACCCCGGTCGAGGCGGACCGGCCCGGGCGGGTCGAGGCAGTCCTCGTGCCGGACGGCGACGGTGTCGAGTACGGCACTCCCCTGCTCGCGATCACGGCGTCGTGAGCGGCATGTTCCGCAGGGTGCTGATCGCCAATCGTGGCGAGATCGCGCTGCGCGTGGCCCGGACCTGCCGGGAGATGGGTATCGCCGTCGTCGCGGTCCATTCCAGCGACGACCGCGGCTCGGCGGTGGGCGACCTCGCCGACCAGAGCATCCAGATCGGACCGGGCCCGGCCAAGCAGAGCTACCTCAACATGTCGGCGATCCTGGAGGCGGCGCGGCAGAGCGGGGCGGATGCCGTTCACCCCGGGTACGGCTTCCTGTCCGAGGATCCCGACTTCGCCGAGGCCTGCGAGAAGGAGGGCCTGTGCTTCATCGGCCCACCCGCCGACGTGCTGGCGCGGCTGGGCGACAAGTCCATCGCCCGCCGGCTGATGACGGACGCCGGACTGCCCGTCCTGCCCGGCACTCTGGAACCGGTTTCCGATTACGAACAAGCGGTTCGGGAAGCGAAGGAGATCGGCTACCCGGTCATCGTGAAGGCGGTGGCCGGTGGCGGCGGGCGCGGCATGCAGGTGGCCCGCGGGGAGAACGAACTGGCCGAGGCGTACAACCAGGGCCGGGTCACCGCGCAGGCGTTCTTCGGCGACAACCGGGTCTACCTCGAGCGGTTCCTGGATCGGGCGCGGCACGTCGAGGTGCAGGTGCTGTGCGACGTCTACGGCCACGGCGTGCATCTCGGTGAGCGCGACTGCACCGTCCAGCGGCGATATCAGAAGATGATCGAGGAGACGCCGGCACCGGGTCTGAGCGAGGCACTGCTCGACCGGATCCGGTCCGCCGCCGTCCGGGGGGCCCTCGCTGCCGGCTACGCGGGCGCGGGGACGTTCGAGTTCCTCGTGGATGAGCACGAGCACTTCTACTTCATGGAGGTCAACTGCCGCATCCAGGTGGAACATCCGGTGACCGAGCTGGCCACCGGCATCGACCTGGTCCGCGAGCAACTGCTCACCGCGGCCGGTGGCCGGCTCGGCTACACCCAGCAGGACATCGTCCCCCGTGGCGCCGTGATCGAGTGCCGGGTCAACGCCGAGAACCCGGACCGCGACTTCGCGCCGGCGCCCGGGACGCTGACCGAGTTCTGGCCACCGGCCGGGCCATTCGTCCGGGTCGACACCCACGGCCGGCCCGGGCTGGCCATCTCGCCGTTCTACGACTCCATGATCGCGAAGGTCTGCACCTGGGGCGCCGACCGGGACCTCGCCATCGCCCGGATGCACCGGGCACTGGAGGAGTTCCGGATCGCCGGCTCCGGCATCGCGACGACCCGGTCGTTCTTGCACGACGTCCTCGATCACCCGGATTTCCGCGCGGCCCGGCACAACACCGGCCTGGTGGCGCGCATGACCGGGCCCTGAGGCGCGGGACGGGCCCGGCGGCCCGCCCGCGCCGCACAGCACAGCTCCTGACCATTGTCCGGCGATCGCGCCGAACACCACGCTGAACGGACGGATCTCGTCATGCAGACGGAAGAGAAGAACCCCCTGATCGACTTGCTGCGCGCTCGCAGCGGTAGCCGTGGCGTCCTGGTCACCATCAAGCGCGACGGCCGGCCGCAGATGTCCAACGTCGGATACAGCTACGACGAGGATGCCGGCATCATCCGGATCGCGGTCACCGAGGAACGCGCGAAGACCCGCAATCTGGCTCGGGATCCGCGGGCCAACTTCTACGTGAGCACGGAGGACCTCGGTACGTACATCGTCTGCGAGTGCACCGCGGAGCTCTCGCCGGTCGCCGCGGACCCGGATGACGCGACCGTCGACGAGCTGGTGCAGATGTACCGCGCCACCCAGGGCGAGCACCCGGACTGGGAGGAGTTCCGCAGGACGAAGGTCGCGGACCGCCGCATGGTCGTCCGGTTGCACGTCGCCCGCTCGTACGGGTTCGCCATGCCCTCCTTCTGACCGCGCCGTCCACGCCACACCGACAGGACGGGGGGACGAGGCATGACGGACACGGAGACGGACTTCTGCATCGTGGGCGCCGGGCCGGCGGGCTGCACGCTGAGCCTGTTGCTGCTCAGGTCCGGTTGCCGGGTCACACTGGTCGAGAAGTCCCGCTCGCTGGTCCGGGCGTACCGGGGTGAGATCCTGCAACCGGGCGGGATGAGGCTGCTCGACGACCTCGGCGTGCTGGGGCCGGCCCGCGAGCGGGGCAGCCACGAGCACGATCGTTTCCAGCTCGTCGACCGCGACCGGGTGATCGTCGACGGCGACTACCGCGGTCTGCCCGGCCCCTTCAACTTCCTGCTCAGCATCCCGCAACAGCACGTCCTGGAAGAGCTGCTGGCGCAGTGCCGCCGGTACCCGGGGTTCAGTTACCTACCGGGTACGAAGATCGTCGACCTCATCCGCGACGACGACCGCGTCACGGGCGCGGTCGTCCGCGGGGACGGCGGCAGTCTCGCGATTCGGGCCCACTGCGTCGTGGCCGCCGACGGCCGGTACTCCAAGACCCGCCAGCTCGCCGGCATCCGCAATCGGCGCCTCGACGTCTTCGCGCACGACGTGCTCTGGCTCCGGGTGCCGGCCGACGGCGAGCAGACGCGGTCGGTGCGCATCTTCCGCGCCGGCGGGAACCCGGTGCTGACCTACGCGTGCGTACCGGACGCCATCCAGCTCGGCTGGACGCTTCCGCACCGGGCCTACCGGGCCATCGCCGACCGGGGCATCGAGTACGTCAAGGACCAGATCAAACTGGCTGCGCCGCCGTATGCCGACCGCGTCGCCGCGGGAATCAGGAGCTTGCGCGACCTGACCCTTCTTGATGTCTTCGCCGCGAGGGCGGAGGAGTGGGTACGCGACGGGCTGGTACTCATCGGTGACAGCGCACACACGCAGAGCCCGATCGGCGCCCAGGGAATCAACCTGGCGATCCAGGACGCCGTGGCGCTGCACCCGGTCCTGATCGGGTCCTGGCACGACAACGACGCCGGCCGGGCGCGTCTCGCCGAGTTCGCGTCCCGGCGCGGCCGCGACATCGATCGGATGATGCGCATCCAGGTCATGCAGAGCAAGGCCATGCTGTCGACCGGCCGGGTGGCCTCCTTCGTCCGGCCCCGGGTCGCGCGGGTGGTGTCGCGCACCCCGTTGTACCGGAAGGTGTTCCGAGAGATCGCCTTCGGCAACGACGACATCCGGATCGGGACCGACGCCCGGCGCGCCGTGCCGCACCTCGAGTGATCACCACGGGACGGCGAACACCAGCACGGCCGCGTGCGCGAGGTACTGCACGACCATGAAGCCGCGGTACGGCCGACGGCGGGCGGACCGCGAGCTCCCGGCGTCACCGGAGAGAGCCAGCAGCGACACCACGACGGAGCCCACGGCGATGACGACAGCCGGTGGCAGCAGCGTGCGGGGGCCCAGCGCCGCGGCCAGCGTCGCCGACGCACCGATGCCCGCCGCGGCGACCGCCGCGACCCGGCGCGCCGATCGCTCCCCGCGCCGGCCGACGACCGTGTGCCGGCCCGCCGCCGTGTCGCCCGGTGCGTCGGACAGGTCCTTGACGAGCCCGCCGATCACCGCCATCCACGTCGTGAGCAGGATGGCGACCGGGACGGCCGGACCGGGCCGGCCGGCCGTGACACCGCCTCCGAGGTACGTGCAGAAGCCGGCGAGTGCGATGACGACCACTGCTGCGGGGGTCCATCGCTTCGCGGCGATCGGCGGCACGGAGTAGACGACGCCGAGGATCAGCAGCGCGACGCACAGCAGAGCCAGCGTCGGAGACAGCAGACAGGTGCCGACAACGGCCGTCGTCGCCAGCGCCCCGGCCGTGATCAACGCATGGCGGACCGGCAGCAGCCCACGGGCGACCGGGCGCCGCGATCCGTTGATGCGATCCTCGATGACATCGCTGCAGCCGTTCACCACGTAGATCGCCATCGTCGCGCTCGTCCACAACGGCAGCGCCACGAGGCTCCGCAGCGGGGCCGCTCCCCCGGCCGCGCCGGCCAGGACGAAGCCGGTGAGGAACCGCAGAGCGAAGATGATCTGCACCACGGGACGGGATTCGCGCCAGCACAGGGCGAACGTGGTGGCCGCGGCGCGCCACGGGCACCGGGCCCCGGCCGGCCGGGGAACCCCGACCACCGATCGGCGCTCCGCCGGCGACGGGAGCCGGGTTCTCGCCGGGATCCTCATGGGCTCCACGGTTCTTGGTGCTGACGACTGAGCCGATACGGAGCGATGAGATCCGTCGCCATCGCCTTGTTGACCGCGTCGAGACGTGACGTCGCGTCGAGCTTGCCGAAGATGGTGCGGAGATGCCGCTTGACGGTGCCCTCGGCGATGTTCAGGCGGTGCGCGATCTGCACGTTGCTGAACGCCTGCGCGACGAGCTCCAGAACCTCGACCTCCCGCTTGGACAGCGGCTGGGCCCGCGCGCCGCTGACCTGGTCGAAACTGCGGCGGGAGATGGCGAGCACCAGGCGGCCGTCGATCCGGACACCGCGCAGGGTGGAGATCAGCTCCTCCTGGGTCACGCTCTTGAGCAGATAGGCCGACGCGCCCGCGTCGAGCAGGTCACGGACGGTCCCCGCGTCGTCGAACATGGACACGATCACGATCCGGGTTCCGGGGGCCTGCGCGAGGATCCGTCGTGTGGTGGTGGTCGCCCGGTCACCGGGAATTCCGACGTCGAGCACGACCACGTCCGGCTTCGTCTCACGCACCAGGGCCAGCGCCTCGCTGCAGTTGGCCGCCTCCCCCACGACGCGCAGGTCGACCGCCAGGTCGAGGATCTGCCGCACCCCGGCGCGGAACAACGCGTGGTCGTCGATCAGCAGGATCTTCGTCACCTCGGCTGTCTCCACCACCGCCATGGCTATTCCCGGCTTTTCAGGGGAATGGAGACCCGCACCCGTGTGCCGCTCCCCGGGCCGCTGGTTATCGTCAGATATCCGCCGATCAGTTTCACGCGTTCGCGCATCGAGGTGAGACCGATGCCGGCGCGGTCGGCCGACCTGGTGTCGAATCCAGCGCCGTCGTCGACGACAACACCACTGACGCCGGACGGCGTGATGTCCACCACGCATATCACGGCACCGGCACGGGCATGCTGAAAGGAATTGCGCAGAGCTTCCTGAAGCACATAGAAAAGCTCTTCCAGAATGGCTACCGGCACCCAGCTCTCGTCTCCGTTCACCTCGGTGCTGACTATCACCTCGGAATCGGACATGGCGCTGGTGAAGGCGGTCAGGGCCTTGCTGAGGCTTTCGATGCGGACGTTGTCCTGCAGCCCGCCCGCCACTTCCCGCACCGCGTCGATCGTCTGGATGACGGCGGTGCGCGCCTGTTCCAGATGCCGGCCGGAGGCCACCGGATCGGACTGCTGGTACGAGGCCACGAGATCCAGCGCCCGCAATGCCAGGCTGGCCTGGCTGCCGACCCGGTCGTGCAGGTCCCGTGCCGTCCGGCGGCGGTCGGCGAGCGAGGCGTCCCCCACCTCGGTGAGCAGGAAGCTGAGATACCCCTCGGACGCCCACTCTATTCTGGCCATGATGCTGCGGTTCAGGGTCACCATGGCGTCGCGGACAACACGCCCGTCGGCCGGATCGTCGGATCTCGCCCTCGCGATCGCCCCCGCGACGATCTCGAACAAGGCACCGGCGGCACGCAGCGATTCGGCCGGGCTCACCCCGTAGGCGGCGCGCGACCAACCTATTCGCGAGGCAACCTCCTTCGCCGTGTTGTTGACCCAGGGCTGATTCTCCGAGACGCTGCCGACCACATCGGTGATTACCGCCTGGGCCTGGCCCAACACCTGATCAAGAATTTTCTCCTCGGCGACGAGAGCACTATCGATGTCGACCAGCTGCCGCCGATACGTCTCGATGATTTCGGATCTTCGTGCTTCGATGCATTTCGAGATCCGCCTGCGCAACCGCATGTCATTTTCGGACATGTGTCGACACCCTCCCCGTGCGTCTGATCCAGTGTCCTCGGGGCGGCCCTTCAGAACAAGACCCAGCAGTCTTCGAAGCGGGTTTCCGACTTCACAGGTAATAGACGACGGGCTTTGCCCGTAAGTGGGCGCTTTGCACGGGCGTGCCGATTTCCCGGCGAGTGCCGGGCCCCGTCCGCAGCCCCGGCACTCGCGGCGTCGGCCCTGCTCAAGCCATCGATGGCTCCCAGCGCCGCCGACACTCCACTGTGGTCGACCCGCCGGGACGCGGCCACGGCACCAACCGGGACATGTCGGTGCTGACCTACGGGTTTCCCTCGCCCGGAGGACGATGACAGAACCGGAACATGTGCGGCCCGTGGCGGCCCGCACACCGGGCCGGCGTGCCGCCGCGGCGGCCGGATCGGCGGCGACGGGCCTACTCCCCGGTATCTCAATACCCCGAAGGAGGCACGCGGCGGACTCGCCCCACCCATGACAACCGCCCCTCATTGACCGCCACGCGATCTCTTCGTGCCGGAACGAACACGGAAGGCGACGGGCCGCCTACTGTCGCCGCGGTGAAACAAATCGGGGGAGGCATTGAAGTGCTGACAGTCAAGATTCTGGGATCGCTCGAGGTCACCGACGGACACCGGATCTGCGGGCCGACCGCGCCACGCACGCTGAGCACCCTGGCCCTGCTGGTGGTGCGGGCGAACTACGTCGTGCCCATGTCGTCGATCATCGAGGAACTGTGGGGTGCCGAGCCGCCCCGGTCGGCGTCCACCACCGCGCAGACGTACATCTACCAGTTGCGCCGGATGATCGATGAGGACGGCCGGGACAACAGCAAGCAGGTTCTGCTGACCAAGGCACCGGGGTACGTGTTGCGAGTCGATCCGGACAACATCGACCTCTGGCGGTTCCGGCGCCTCACGGCCGAGGGCCAGGAGCAGTTCACCGCCGGACGCTTCGACCAGGCCGCCGCGACGCTGCGGCGCGCGCTGGCCATGTGGACCGGTTCCCCGCTGGCCAACGTGCGGAACGGGCCGGCGCTCGACGGATACGTGGCCGCGATGGAGGAGGAACGAATCCATGCCCTCAACGTCCGCATCGAGGCGGACCTGCGACTGGGCCGGTTGCACGAGCTGATCCCGGAGCTGCAGAGGCTGGCCGTCCAGCATCCGTACAACGAGTGGTACCACGGGTTGCTGGTCTTCGCCCTCGCGCAGATCGGGCGGCGCAACGATGCTCTGTCCGCCTACGCCCGTACCCGTCGGGTGCTCGCCGACGAGCTCGGACTGCTGCCCGGCCCTGAGCTGCAGCGCATGCAGGACGACCTGCTGCAGAACCGGCAGCTGTACCTGCCCCACCCGATGGCCGCCGCCTGAACACCGGCGCGCTCATTCCGGCCGATCAGCCGATCTCGAGCCGGATGCGAGCGCGGCCTGTCAGCGTGACGACCTGTCAGCACACTCCATGGAGGAGGCACGGCATGACGACGTCGCCGCAGGTCTCGGCGGACCCCCTGGTGTATCAGGAAGTACAGCAGTTCTACGCGCGGCAGATGCGGCTGCTCGACGAGGGCGAGGTCGACCGGTGGGCGGGTACGTTCACCGAGGACGGCGTCTTCACGGCCAACGCGCACCCGCATCCACAGCAGGGACGCGCCGCCATCAAGGAGGGAGCCGCGGCTGCCGCCCGGCAGATGGCCGAGCGCGGGGTGCAGCGCCGGCATTGGCTGGGGATGTTGTCGGTCGGTGAGCGGCCGGACGGTTCCCTGCTGGCGCACACCTACGCGCTGGTCGTCGAGACCACCCGCGGCGGATCGTCCGAGCTGCGGCTCAGCTGCACCTGTGACGACACGCTGGTGCGCGTGGACGACGAACTGAAGGTCCGGCACCGCCAGGTACGCCGCGACGATCTCCCGGCCGCATGACGACGGGCCGCGACCGTGAGCCCGCCGCGTCCGGTGTGGTGGCCGGCGCTCCCCTGGCCGTCCTCGGTGACCTGGTCGGTGGCCCGCACGTCGGCGATCTGCTGCGGCGGGCGGCTGAGCGGGCGCCGGAACAACTTGCCCTGTGCACGGCCACGGACCGCCTCACGTTCGCCGAGCTCGACGCGCAGGCCGACCGGTGCGCGTCCACCATCCGGCAGGCAGTGGCCGGGCCCGCCACGCCGGTGGCGCTCGCCGCCGAGCTGGCACCGTGGTTCGCCGTCGCCTTCTTCGCCGTCTCGCGCTCCGGGAACGTCCCCGTGCTGGTCAATCCCCTGCTGCGCGAGGAAGGCCTCGGCCACGTGCTCCGCACGTCGCGGGCGGTCGCCGCGATCCTGCCGCCGGCCGTACGCCTGCGCCTCGATCGTGGCGGGCTGCCGGACCTCCGGCACGTCCTCGCGCCGGCGGACCTGCTGGCGCCGCCCGTTACCGGCGACCCCGGGCCGGTCGGCGCCGACCCGGCCGACATCGCCTGCATCCAGTTCACCAGCGGCAGTACCGGTCCGCCCAAGGCTGTTCTGCTGACCCATCGGAACCTCACGGTGAACGCGGCGCAGAGCGCGTTCACCCACCGGGTGTCCGCGACGTCGGTGATGTTCAACAACCTGCCGACCTTCCACCTGATGCACCTGACCGTCGGCTTGGCGGCCGGTGCCACCCACGTGCTGTGGCCGGACGAGGCGGTGGGCCCGGCCCTGCAGGCGGCCCGGCGTCACCACGCCACGCATTTCTACAGCCTGCCGGTGCGGCTGTCCCGGATCGCCGGCTCCCGGGACCGAGGCGCGGCGCGGCTGCCGGCGCTGCGGCTGTTCCTCTCCGGCGGATCGACCCTGCCGCAATCGACGCGGCTGGCGCTCGCCGAGCAGTTCGGGGTCCCGGTCCTGCAGGGCTACGGACTGCAGGAGACGTCACCGTCGACGCACTTCGACGACCTCGACCGGCCGAAGGCCGGGTCGTCCGGACCGCCCGTCCCGGGAACCGAATGCCGGATCGTGCACGTGGACACGCGGGCGGTGCTCGGCCCGGGCGCCAAGGGCGAGATCCAGGTACGCGGCCCGCAGCTGATGAAGGGCTACCTGGGCCGGAACCCGCTCGAAGGGGTGGACGAGCAGGGCTGGTTCTCCACCGGGGACGTGGGCTACCAGGACGACGACGGCTACCTCTTCGTGGTCGACCGGATCAAGGACGTCTTCAAGTGTGACAACTGGCTGGTGTCGCCGACCCAGATCGAACGGGTGCTGCTGCGCCATCCCGACGTCGAGGACTGCGTGGTCTTCGACTACCCCGACGAGATCCGCGGCGCCGTCGCAGCCGCCCTGGTGGTGCCGGCGCGGGCGGACGCGGATGTGGCCGCGATCGACCGGTACCTCGCGGATCAACTGCCCTATTACGAGCACCTGCACGTCATCGACGTCGTCGAGCGAATTCCCCGCCTGCCGAACGGCAAGGTGCAGCGCCGCCACTTGCGGGAGCAGGCCGTCGCCCGACATGCCGGCCATCCATCCGAGAGATCCGAGCGACAGGAGACCACCGTGCACACCTTCATCAACCGCTTCACCGTCAACGGCGACACCGAGGAGTTCGAGAGCCTGCTGGGCACGATCACCAACTACATGGTCGAGCAGCCCGGCTTCCGGTCCCACCGGCTCTACCGCTCCGGCGTGGACCCGAAGGTCTACGTCGAGACGGCCGAATGGGACGACGCGGACGCGCAGCGCAAGGCCATCGGCGGCGAGGGCTTCCAGGGACCGGTCAAGCAGGTCATGAAGATCGCCAACGCCGAACCCGGCCCGTTCACGCTGGTGTCCGAGCACGCCAAGTAGGCGAATCGAGGGCTGTGCCAATGACAATCGCCGATCTGTCCGTACCCGAGGCTGTGGTGAGCATGAGGAGAATCATGCTCAGCGCCGCCTTCGCCGCGGCCGTGCGTGCTGCCGCCAAACTTGACATCGCCGACGCGATCGGCGACGTCCCCGTCGACGTCGGCCGGCTTGCCGGCACCCTGCGGGTCGACCAGGACGCCCTCGAGCGGCTGCTCCGCGCGCTCGCCGCGAACGGCGTCTTCACCGTGGACGAGCACGGACGCTACGGGCACACCGCGACCTCCCGGCTGCTCCGGACGGACGCCCCGCGAACCATCAAATACAACGTGCTGTGGAGTACCGAGCCGTGGACCTGGGAGCTCTGGCCGAAGCTTGACGAGGCCGTGCGGACCGGGCGCAACGTCTTCGCCGAGACGCACGGGAAGGACTTCTTCGCGTACCTGCACGCCGAAGCGCCCGAGTCCGCCGAGGTCTTCGACCGGGCGATGACCCAGTCGAGCCGGCTCTCGGCCGGGTCGCTCGCCAACGAGATCGATCTCGGCGGCGCCGCCACGGTGATCGACATCGCCGGTGGCCAGGGGCTCGTCCTGGCCACGCTGCTGGAACGTCATCCAGCGTTGCGGGGGGTCCTGTTCGACCTTCCGGAGGTGGTCGCCGACGCCGACAGCCGCCTGCGCGAGGGTGGCTCGCTGGCCGGCCGGGCCCGGCTGCTGCCCGGCGACTGCCGCGTGGACATCGGGGTCCGGGCGGACGTGTACCTGCTCAAGAACATCCTCGAATGGGACGACGAGAGCACGCTCAGCACCTTGCGCAACGTGGTCGCGGCCGCGGCGCCCGGCGCTCGGGTCCTGATCGTGGAGAACCTGGTGGACGCCAGCCCTGAGCTGCCGTTCACGACCGCGATGGACCTGCTCCTCATGCTCAACGTGGGCGGGCGCAAACACACGAGGGACGGGCTGGTGGGACTGGTCGAACGGGCCGGCCTCACGGTCCGCGACGTCCGTCCGGTCAACTCCTACCTGCATCTCATCGAGAGCACGGTGTGAACCTCAGCCGACGGCGCCCTGTCGCGGTGCTGCTGCCCGGTCAGGGCGCGCAGCACCGCGGCATGGGCGTCGGCCTGTACCACGCCGATCGGACGTTCACCGCGGCCGTGGACGAGTTCTTCGATCACCTGGGGACCGAGGGCGGGCTGCTGCGCGACGACTGGCTGGCCGGCTCACCGCGGGTTCCGATCGATGACGCATCCCGCGCGCAGCCGCTTTTGTTCGCGCTCGGATACGCCCTGGGCCGGGCCCTGACCGCCCACGGCGCTCAACCTGTGGTGCTGCTGGGGCACAGCGTCGGCGAGCTCGCGGCGGCGGCTCTGGCCGGCGTCTTCGACCTGGCCGATGCGGCCCAGATCATGACGGCCCGCACCCGCGCCCTGGCCGAAGCGCCACCCGGCGGGATGATCGCCGTGGGCGCCACCCCGGAGGAACTGGCGCCCTATGTGGGCGGTGACGTCGCGGTCGCCGCAGTGAACGCGCCCCGCAACACCGTGCTGGCCGGCCCGGCCCCGGCGCTGGCGCGTACCGTGGACGCCCTGCGCGGCGCCGGCATCGCGCACCGCCCGGTGCCGGCGTTGCAGCCCTACCACTGCCCCGCGGTCACGCCGGCGGCCGAACTCTTCACCGCTGGTTTCGCCGGCGTGCGACTCAAGCCGCCGGCCACGCCGATCCTCTCGACCAGGACGGCGATGCCGGTGAGCCCACGCGAGGCCACCGACCCGTCGTTCTGGGGCCGGCAGCTGGATCATCCGGTGCTCTTCTGGCCGGCCCTGGACCGCCTCCTGCGCGACGGCGAGTTCACCGTCGTGGAGGCTGGTCCCGGCCAGACCCTGTCCACCCTCGCGCGGCGCCACCCCGCCGTACGCCGGGGCCTGAGCGAGGTCGTGCCGTCACTGCCGGCCCGCGCGGGCGACGACCGGAGCACTTGGCGGGCCGCCCTCGACCGGCTGACCGGTCCCGGGCCGGCGACCGGGCCGCCGGGCACCGGTGTTCTTCCGACGCGTCTCGAGCCGACCGGCGGAGCATGCCGCAGACCGGACCAGTAGAGGGGAAGGCGAGATGGACGTAGCCGACGACAAGGTATCCGACGCCGCCACGATCAGGCGGCTGAGCACCGCCTACGCGCGGGCGAAGGTGTTGCACAGCGCGGTCGAACTGGGTGTTTTCGAGCTGCTCGAGCAGGCCCCGGCGGACCTGGTGGAGATCCGCGGACGGCTGGGGCTGCACGACCGGATGAGCACCGATTTCCTCAACGCGCTGGTGGCGTCGGGACTGCTGGAACGCGACGGCGAGCGGTACGGCAACTCGGCCGCCGCGAGCGAGTTCCTCGTGCCCGGCGGCGCGTTGTACCTCGGCGACCGGGTGCGGACGAACAGTGCCCGGCACTACGCGGCCTGGGGCGGCCTCACCCAGGCGCTCCGCGACGGCGGGCTCGGCAAACCAGACGGGGTCTTCGCGCGCTTGTACGCCGACCGGGACCGGGCGCGCGGGTTCCTGGCCCACATGGACGCGAACAACGCACTGGTCGCTCCGCAACTCGCCGAGTACGTGGACTGGTCCGGGTACACGAGCTTCATCGACGTGGGCGGAGCCCGGGGCAACGTGGCGGCGCAGCTGGCCGGGGCCCACCCGCATCTGCGGGCCGGGGTCTTCGAGCTGCCGCAGGTCGAGCCACTCTTCGACGAGCTGATGGCGGAGCTCGGCACCACCGGCACGGTCACGTTCCACGCCGGTGATTTCTTCGCCGATCCATTGCCGGCGACCGACGTGCTGATCTTCGGCCATGTCCTGCACGACTGGGCCGTCGAGGAACGGCAGGAGCTGCTGCGCCGCGCCTACGACGCGTTGCGGCCCGGCGGCGCGGTGGTCGTCTACGACCAGATGCTCGACGACGAGGTGCCCGACCTCGCGAGCCTGCTCGGCAGCCTCAACGTCGCCCTGATGACCCCGGGCGGATCCGAGTACACCGCGGCGGACTGCCGGGCCTGGGCGGAGAAGGCGGGCCTGCGGACGACGCAGGTCACCAAGCTGCCGCACGGCAACGACACCGTTCTGGTCGCCCGGCGGGAGGGCGGCGATGACGATGGCTGAGGCAGGCAGCGGGATCACCGCCCAGGAACTGCTGGAGACGCTTCAGGCGTACAAGCGCACCAGCCTGCTGAAGGCGGCGATCGAGCTCAAGCTCTTCGACGCGCTGGCCGGCGGACCACGCAGTGCCGAGCAGCTGGCGACGGAACTCGGAACCCCGCAGCGCGCCACCAGGATCCTGCTCGGTGCGCTGGCCGCCACGGGTCTGCTGGACTCCGACGGAGTGAAGTTCGTGCTCCCGGCCGGCGCGGAACGCCTCCTGGTCAGCACCAGCGACCAGTACCGTGGCGGCGCGGTCCGGCTGCTCGCCGGCGACCTGGAATGGGACACCATGCGCGACCTGGCGAGCATCGTGCGGCACGACGGCACGCTGCTTGCGGACGGCGCGGACGTACCGGCGTTCCCCTACTGGACCGACTTCGCCCAGGAGACCACGTTCGTGGCCCGGGCGGCGGCGCAGACGTTCATCGCCGCCGTCAAGCCGTGGGCGGGTGCGCGGACCGACCTGCGGATCCTCGACGTCGGTTGCGGACACGCGCTGCCCAGCCTGCTGCTGGCGCAGACCCTGCCGGGTGCCGAGGTCTGTCTGCTCGACAGCCCGCCGGTGCTGGCTCACGCCCGCGCGAACGCCGACCGGCTGGGCGTCGCCGGCCGGGTCCACTACCTCGCCGGTGACGCCTTCACCACGCCCGCCGGCGACCTCGCCCGGCACGGGCCGTACGACATCGTGCTGCTGGCAAACCTGCTCCCGTTGTTCTCCGCGGCTCGTGGCGTCGAGCTGCTGCGCCGGCTGGCACCCCTCCTGCGGCCGGAGGGTCGCCTGGCCGTCGTCGGGTTCACCGTGGGCGACCGGCAACCGGCCGAGGAGCACGGCGCGCACATGTTGTCCCTGCTGATGCTCGCGTGGACCGCGGGCGGCGAGACCCACGCGGTGCACACGTACCGGGAGATGCTCACCGCGGCCGGATTCGGGCCCCCTGAAGTGCACCCCGTCGGCGCACTACCCCTGCACGTCCTCATCTCCGCTCACCATCGCAAAGGAGACGACCAGTGAAATACGCTGCCGTCGGCAGAAGCGGGCTCATGGTCAGCCGAGTGGCTTTCGGCAACGCACTCACCCACGGCGAACAGGTCGATGACGACAGCGCCCGGGCGTGTGTGGAGCTCGCCCTCGATCACGGGATCACCACCTTCGACACCGCCGACCTGTACGCGGACGGGCACGCCGAGGAACTGCTCGGAGGTTTCCTGGCCGCGCACCGCCGCGACGAGGTGGTGATCTGCACCAAGGTGGGCCGGTCGAAACGGCCGGATCCGAACGCCGGGCGCCTGTCCCGCAAACACATCATGGACTCCATCGACGGGTCGCTGCGCCGCCTCGGCACCGACTACGTCGACCTGTACCAGGCACACCGCTGGGACGAGGCCACCCCGCTCGAAGAGACCATGACCTCCTTCGCCGACCTCATCCGGGCGGGGAAGATCCGCTACCTGGGAGTGTCGGAGTGGTCGGCCCCGCAGATCCGGCAGGCCGCCGCCCTGGCCGCCGAGCTGCGCCTGCCGCTGATCGCCAATCAGCCGCAGTACTCGTTGCTCTGGCGCGTCATCGAGGCGGAGGTCGTCCCGGCGTGTGACGACCTGGGCATCGGTCAGATCGTCTGGTCGCCGCTGGCCGGTGGGGTGCTGACCGGCAAGTACCGGCCCGGCGTCCCGGTGCCGCCGGACAGCCGGGCGGCGACCGGATCCGGTGCCCGGTCCATCGGCCGGTGGCTCTACCTCGATGACGCGGTGCTCACCGCTGTCGCCGGGCTGCTGCCGCTGGCCGAGGAGGCGGGGCTGACCCTGGCCCAGCTCGCACTGGCCTGGGTTCTCGACAATCCGTCCGTCGGCGCCGCGGTACTGGGTGCGTCCCGGCCCGCGCAGCTCGCCGAGAACCTGGCCGCCGTCGACATCACCCTCGATCCGGAACTGCGGAAGCGGGTCGACGAGGTGGTGGCCCCGGTGGTGCGCGACGACCCGGCACTGACCGCCGATCCGCTCGGTCCGGCCCAGCGGCTCGGCGCGGGGCCTCGGCCGTGACGGCCACCGCCTTCACCGTACGGGAGATCGCCTACCTCACGACCCAGCCGATCGGGCGGCTGGCGACGGTCGGGGCGCACGGGCAACCGCACAACGTACCGGTCGGGGTGCACTACAACGCCGAGCTGGACACCATCGACATCGGTGGCATGAACCTGCCCGCCAGCCGCAAGTACCGGGACGTCCTGGTCAACGAGCGGGTGTCGTTCGTGGTGGACGACGTCGTGTCGACCGATCCGTGGGAGGCCCGCGGCATCGAGATCCGCGGGCGCGCGTCGGTGTGCGGAGGTGGTCGGCGGCTGCACTTCCCCGGGGACGAGCTGATCAGGGTGTCTCCGCTCCGGATCATCTCGTGGGGCATCGAGGACCACTGGTCGGCCGGTTTCCACGCGCGCGACGTGACGGCGCACGTCGGCGCGACCGCACACGGAAAGGACGAGAATGATGGCTGAACTGATCCACGAGATCACCGCACCGGTGGGTGCCCGGGTCCTCTTCGATCTGGTGGGTGATGTCGAGTCCGCGCCGCGGTACTTCCCCACCCACCTGCACGCCGAGATCCTCGACACCGACGGGGAACGTGACCTGGTCGAGCGCTGGGTGATCGACGACGGCAAGGTACGCAGCTGGCAGTTCTGGCGGCAGCGCGGCGACGGCCCGCTGCGTATCGTCTTCGAACACCATGAGCCCAGGCCGCCATTGAGCCGGATGCGGGGCGACTGGACCTTTCTGCCGCAGGGCGACGCGACCCTGATGCGGGTGAGCCATTCCTTCGAGCTGGTCTCCGGCGATCCGGCCGACGCCAAGCGCATGGCCGAGGGCCTCGACCGGAAGATCCCGCATCAGCTCGCGGATCTGAGCCGGCTGGGCCAGAGTCTCGGCGAGCTGCGTGAACGGACCGTCACCGACACCCGGACGGCCCTGGTGCGCGGCAGCCGGGATGACGTCTACCGCCGGGTCCTCGCGGGCGAGACGAACGATGCCGGCGCATGGGCGCGCGCCCTGGTGCCGCCCCGCAAGGTGGTCTTCAAGCGGCTGGGCACCATGCCCGGCGTCCATTCGCTGACCGGGGACTTCGTCATCTCCGAGACCGCTGACGGCGTGCGGGTCACGGCCCGGCAGACGGTGACAACCGCACCTGGCGCCGAGCCGTATTCCGCCGTCCGCCTGGCGTCGGAGCTCACCTCCGCGCTGGCCGAGCTCGAGGACTGACACCGTACGGCCGCACGGCCCGGTGCCGACTTCCGGCACCGGGCCGTCGCGTTCGCGTCAACGCTTGATGGTGCCGTACCGGCGTACCGCGAGCGGGACGAAGACGATCAGCAGGAGCACCGACCACAACAGCGTGGCGGTGATGGGGTGCGCGATCGGCCAGGAGAGCTCGCCGTGCACCGGATCCTGCGCGTTGCCGAACAGATGCCGGGAGGCGGTCACGGCGGCGCTGACCGGGTTCCACTCGGCGACCGCCCGCAGCCACGGTGTCATCCGCTCGGTGGGCACGAACGCGTTCGAGATCATCGTGATGGGGAACATCAGCGGCACCAGCTTGTCGGCCGTCTCCTCGCGCACCGACAGGCCGAGCAGGACACCGCCCCAGCTGATCGCGTAGCGCAGGAACACCAGCAGCCCGAAGGCGGCCAGGGTGCGTGTGAGGCCCAGGTGCGACCGCCAGCCGACGGCGAGCCCGCACAGGACCATCATGCTCATCGTGATCAGGCCGGTGAAGATGTCCGCGCCGGTCTGGCCGAACGGCACGGCGAGGCGCGCCATCGGCATCGACCGGAACCTGTCGGTGACCCCCTTGGCGGCGTCCCCGGCGACGGCCACGGACGTGGTCATGACGCCCGCCAGGGTGGTCATCACGTACAGGCCCGGCATGAGGAACTCGCGGTAGTCGCTGCCGGGCACGGAGATGGCGCTGCCGAAGACGTACCCGAACAGCAGCACCATCGCCGCCGGGAAGATCAGCTCACCGATGAGCTCGCTCGGCGTACGCCACAGCCGCATGAGGTGCCGGCCGACCACCGTGAAGCCGTCCGCCAGGGCCCAGCGGGCCTTGCCCAGCCGGGTGGTCGGCGGCGCCGGTGGCGTCACGGTCATGGTCATGGTCATGGGACTACCTCCATGTCACGGGCGTCGGCCGGACCGGCCTGGGCGGAACGGTCGGTGAGGCGCAGGAAGACGTCATCCAGGCTCGGGCGGCCGAGCGAGACGTCCTCGGCCTCCACGTCGGCCTGGTCCAGCGCGCGCACGATCTCCGTCAGCGTCAGCGTTCCCGAGCCGATCGGCAGGGTGACCTTGCGAGCGGCCTCGTCGATGGCCGCCTCGGTGCCGATCATGGCGGACAGCAGACTCGCCGTCCGGCTCAGCGCGGCCGGGTCGGTGACGACGACGTCGAGCCGGTTGCCGATCAGCGCCTTGAGCTCGGTGGGTGTCCCGGAGGCGATCACCCTTCCGGTGTCCACCACGGCGATGCGGGCGGCCAGCCGATCCGCCTCCTCCAGGTACTGCGTGGTGAGCAGGACGGTCGCCCCCAGACCGGCCACCTCCCGCACCGCCTGCCAGATGTCGGCCCGGCTGCGCGGGTCGAGGCCGGTGGTGGGCTCGTCGAGGAAGAGCACCGGAGGGACCACGATGAGGCTGGTGATCAGGTCCAGCCGGCGGCGCATACCACCGGAGTACGTCGCCACCAGACGATTGGCGGCGTGCTGGAGTTCGTAGCGTTCGAGCAGGTCGTCGGCGCGCGCCCGGGCCGCCTTGGCGCTCAGGTGGTAGAGCCGGCCGAACATCCGCAGGTTGTCCCGGCCGGTCAGGCGCTCGTCGAGCGCCGCGTACTGGCCGGCCAGGCCGATCTTGTAGCGCACCTGGGCGGCTTCGGTGGCCACGTCGAGACCCGCGACCCGGGCGTGACCGCGGTCGGGCTTCGCCAGTGTCGTGAGGATGCGCACGAGAGTGGTCTTGCCGGCGCCGTTCGGGCCGAGCAGCCCGTACACGGAGCCGGCGGGGATGGTCAGATCCAGGCCGCTGAGGGCATGGGTCTCCCCGTACCACTTGTGCAGTCCCTCGGCGACGATCATCGGATCGTCGGCTCGGAGATCCATCGTTGCTCCTTCTGCCGCCGGCCGTTCGCACCGGAACTAGTCCGTCTAGTCTCGCCCTAGACTAGACCGACCAGTTCCGTCTAGCAACCCGCCCGACTGGGTATCGTGAACCCATGGACGGGAAAGACCCCAGCACGGACACAGCCTCACGCCGCTCGCCGGCGAAACACCAGGCGATCCTCTCGGCGGCGATCGCCGTGTTCCTGCGCGACGGCTACTCGCGGACCAGTGTGGACACGATCGCCGCCGCGGCAGGCGTCGGGAAGCAGACCGTCTACGGTCACTTCGGCAACAAGGAACAGCTCTTCCTCCAGGCGGTCGAGGCTGCCCGCCGCTCCGGCCGGCCCCAACCGGCGGCCGACCGTCCCGACCTCGTCAGCGCCGACCAGGACGCGCTCAGCGCCCTCACCACGGTCGCCGAGCACCTGCTGCGTGCGGTCCTGGAGCCCAACGTCGCGGCGCTGCACCGCCTGACGATCGCCGAGATCGCCCACCACCCCGAGCTGCAACAGGGATGGCGCGACGGTGAGGGCTCCCAGGAGACCGTCGCCACCATCGCGGCCTTCCTGGCCGATCTGGACCGCCGGCAGGAGCTGGTCGTGCCCTCCCCCGAGCGCGCCGCCCGCCAGTTCGTCCACCTGGTCGCCACCGAGGGGCGGGTGCGCTCCCTGCACGGGACGCGCACGCTGTCGGCCGCGGAGTGCAAGACCATCGCACACGAAGCAGCCGACCTGATCGTGCGGGCGCACCGGCCGGTGCGCCCACGGTCCGAAGCGCCCCTCGCCGGCTAGGCCGGCACCGCCGGGTGCGTTCTAGGAGCCCATCCCGGCGTCCCTGGCCACGATCGCGGCCTGGGCGCGATTGTCACAGCCCAGCTTGACCAGGATCCGGGAGACATAGCCCTTCACCGTCGCCTCGGTGAGGAACAACCGCGCGGCGATGGCGGCATTCGGCAACCCGTCGCCCAGCAGAGTCAGCACCTGCTCCTCCCGCTCGGTCAGCCCGCGGACCAGGGCCGTCCGGTCGGCGTCGGCCGTCTGCCGGGCCTGCGCCGAGGACAGCAGGCCCTGGGTCGCCACCGGCGACAGCACGGTGTGACCGCGCACCGCGATCCTGACCAGGTGGACCAGGTCCTGCGGTGGTGTCGTCTTCAGCAGGAAGCCGGCCGCACCGGCACGCAACGCCTGGATCACATAGTGGTCGGCGTCGAACGTCGTGAGGACGACGACCACCGGCGGCTCGCGCATGGCACTGATCCGCTCGATCGCGGCGAGCCCGTCCATGCCGGGCATGCGCAGGTCCATCAGCACGATGTCCGGCCGGTGGCGGATCACCGCCTCGACCGCCGCGGCGCCGTCGTAGACCTGATCCACCACCTCGATGTCGTCCTGCGCCTCGAGAAGCATGCGAAGGTGGGCACAGACCATCGGGTCGTCGTCGACCACGAGGACGCGGGTGGACTGCCGGCTCACCACGTCGGTGCGGTCTCACCGGTCAGCAGATGGGCCGGGAGCAGCGCATCCACGTGGAAACCGCGGTCCCTCGGGCCCGCGCTGAACGTGCCGCCGAGCAGCTCGACGCGCTGGCGCAGACCCAGCAGCCCGGTGCCCGAACCCGCCTCGACCAGGGCGCTGTCGCAGGAATGGCTCGGCTCGGCATTGGACACGCTCACGTGCACATCCTGGGTGGTGTAGGACAGTCGGACCTGAACCGGGGCACCGGGCGCGTGTTTGCGGACATTGGTCAGCGCCTCCTGCACCACACGGTAGACAGCCCGCCCCACGACCGGGGACGCCCGCGTCGGATCCCCCTCCTGGATGAGCTCGATCGGCACACCCACCGATTCGGACTCGGCGAGCAGCGGCTCCAACGGCGGCGCGGGCGCCTGCTCGGGTTGTGCGGCGACCGGCTCGCCCGCGGACGGCGACGCCATGCGCAGGAGGCCGACGAGATCCCGCAACTCGGCCAGCGCCAGGCAACCGGTCTCCCGCAGATCCTCCGCCCCGGCGCGCACGTGTTCCTCCCGCGCCGTGAGACTCAGCGTCCCGGCTTGCAGAACCATCAGGCTGACCCGGTGTGTGACCACGTTGTGCATCTCGGCCGCCAACCGGGTGCGCTCGTCGGCGCGGGCCTGCCGCTCGCGCAGCACCTGCTCGCGCTCCACGCGTTCGGCCCGCTCGACCAAACTCTGGATGAGCCGCCGCCGGGCACTGACGTACATACCCAGCAACGCCGGCCCGGCGATCAGCACCAGGCCCTGGGTGATGTGCTCGGACGGCCCCGCCCACGGCCGGGTCGCGAGGAGAAGCAGGAGGATCGCGGGCGGCCAGGCTGCCATCCGGCGCCCGGCGTAGACCACCAGCGCGTACACGACGAACGGGGTGAACGGCGGCACCCACGGCAGGAAGCTCGGGCTGAGGTTCGGCGGGATGAGCACGCCCGGCGAGACCAGCTCCGCGACGAGCACCGCCGCGACCACCGCGACGTTGAGCCAGGCCAGCGCCACCGGTACACGTCGGCGCAGCAGCAGGGAGAGGGAGAGCGCCGAGAGCATCACGACGGTCAGCCCGCCGTACGGCCGCAGGATCGGCTCGGGAAGGGACATCATCACCGACCCGATGACGATCGACGCCAGCACACTCAGCACATCGGAGATCGTCTTCCGCCGCGACGCACCGATCGCGTCCATCACAGCTCCACCCTAGGGGCTCCGCCGCAGGGCGACCAGCCGTCCGGGGCGCCGGCGGGGCCGCCGACCCGGAACCACGACGAAAGTCGCCCCGGCCACGGCGAGGTACCTACTTTCGTAGGCTCCGCTGACCACTTTCTCGGCTGTCGACGCCCCGGCGCGCTCCGGTGGGATGACTCCAGCACTCCCGTGCGGAACCTCCCCCGGTACCGAACCCGGAAAGCGAGATCTGCGATGTTCACCCGAATCGGTCGGATGGTCGTCCACCATCCGTGGCGCGTGATGATCTGCTGGGTGCTCGCGACCATCGCGATCGTCGCATGGGCCCCGAAACTGACGACCACCAGCAGCAACGCCGACTTCCTGCCGCGCCACTACGAATCCGTCAAGGCGATCGAGCTGCAGGACCGGGCGTTTCCCGACGTCTTCAACCCGTCGGCGATCGCGGTGGTGCAGCGCTCCGACGGCGCGCCGCTCACCGAGGCCGATTCGACCGCAGTCTCCGGGGTGGCGACCCGGTTGCAACAGTTGAAGCTGCCGCAGGTCGAGCAGGTCGTCGGAGCGCCGCCGTCGCCTCATCAACGGGTGCAGACCATCCTGGTGCAGATGCCCGACGACAACGGGTCCAACACAGATGCGCTGAACGACGCGTACAAGAAGCTCCGAACCCAGACGCGGGACCTGCTGCGACCGGCGGGGCTCGACGTCCGGTTCACCGGGTCGATCCCGTCCGCCTCCGATCAGGAGGACTCGTCGAGCACGGCGGACGCGATCGTCACGCTGACCACCATCGGCCTGATCCTGATCTTCCTGCTGCTCGTCTTCCGGAGCCCGATCGTCGCGTTCCTCCCCGTCGTCCTCATTCTGCTCGTCTCGACGGTGGCCGACGGTCTGATCAACTGGGCAGTACGCGCCCTGGACCTGACCACCGACCCGACGTTGAGTCAGTTACGCATCATCGTGCTGTTCGGCATCGGTACCGACTACATCCTGTTCCTGTTGTTCCGGCATCGCGAGGGGTTGCGCAACGGCCTCGATCCCCGAGAGGCCGCGATCCATGCGGTCGGCCGGGCAGGCGAAGCCGTGGCCTCCGCCGCTGCCGTGGTGTTGTTCGCCCTCCTCGCGCTCTCCCTGTCCTCCCTCACCCTGTTCCGGGCCATGGGGCCGTCGCTCGCCATCGCGGTCACAGTCACGCTCCTGGCCAGCCTGACTCTGGTGCCGGCGATCATCGGCCTTCTGGGTACCAAGATCTTCTGGCCGAGCCGGGCCTGGCAGCACGAGCCGAAGGGACGCACCTTCAGCCGCCTCGGTGCGGCCCTGGGCCGGCGTCCCGCAGTGTTCGCTGCCGTCGCCGGGCTGGCACTGGTCGCTCTGGCCATCCCCGCGGTCAATTACCGGCCGGCGTTCGACCTGGCAACCGGTTCGCTGCCCGCCGACACCGAGTCGAGGCAGGGACTCGAACGCCTGGAGAGCGATCTGCCACCAGGTGCGACCAGCCCCACCGACGTCTACGTGCACAGCGGTTCCGGCACCCCGCTGACCGAGGCCCAGCTCACCGGCTTCCAGGAGAAGCTCGCGAGCATCGACGGCGTCGGCGAGGTGGAGCCGGCGGAGCTCAACGCCGACAAGTCCGCGGCCCACTTCTCGGTCACCCTCGGCTGGGATCCGTCGTCCCAGAAGGCGGTCGAGGCGGTCCAGGGTCCGCTGCGCCGGGCCGTGCACGCGGCCGCGCCACCGGGCACGGAGGTCCTGGTCGGCGGGGCCACCGCGATCTACGCCGACCTCGACACGGCGATGAAACGGGATTACCGCATCGTCTTCCCCGTCGCGGCGCTGATCATCATGCTCATCCTGGGACTGCTCCTGCGCAGCCTGGTGGCCCCCTGGTTCCTGATGGTGTCGGTGGCGCTGGGATTCGGCGCGACGCTGGGTGCCACCGTCCTGGTCTTCCAGCAGGTACGCAGCGACCAGGGGTTGTTCTTCATCGTGCCCATGATCATGTACATGTTCGTCGTGGCCGTCGGCACGGACTACAACATCCTGATGATCTCCCGGCTTCGGGAGGAGACCGAAAACGGCCTCTCCCCCCGGGCGGCGGCAGCCGAGGCACTACGCCGCAGCGGGCCCACCATCGCGGCTGCCGGCATCATCCTGGGCGGCTCGTTCGCGGTGCTCATGCTGGCCGGCAACGACATCCTGGCGGGCATCGGATTCGCGCTGGCATTCGGCATGTTCCTGTCCGCCTTCGTGATGGCCATGTTCTTCACCCCGGCCATCACAGCGCTCGCCGGCCGAGCCGCCTGGTGGCCACGAGGAGTCAAGCCCCGAGGGCCGGCTCTCCCGGAGGACGGCGACGACCGCCGCTCGCCGGCCCCGCCACCGGAACTGGCCCGGGAAAGACAGGTGTGAACAAACTCCTGTCGCGCCGGTGATGCCCCGCCCCGCTTTGTCCTCCCCCGACGACAGAGCGGGGCGGCCCCGTCCGCCTCGCGCCGCTGATGGCCGGGGCGGGAAGCACACGATGCCCCGGTTTCGTCCTGATACCGCCGGAAGGGCGACTCCCGCGCCGATCATGATCGCCTCCGCGTTCACCGGATACGCCGCCCGCACGGCCGATCACTCATGCCCGCTCGCAGACCGCCGATCAGGACCCGGACGGTTGACGAGACAGGAGTTCGACCATGCGCGGTTGGCTGCCGACCGGCGGCGGCTTGCGCGACGAGGACTGGGCTCGTCGCCACCGGCTGTTGACCATGCTGCTCGCCTCGACCGTGCCCGGCCTGACCGTGTTCGGCGCGGCCCGGGGCGGGCTGGACGCGGACTGGCTGGTGTCCGTCCTGCTGATCCTGCCGTGCGTCGTCGGCGCGGTCCTGCTGCCCGCGCGCCGGCTGCCCTCGATCTCGGTCGCGACCGGCTTCACCGTCGCCTGCGCCGGTTTCGTCGCCATGTCCGACGGGCTCACCGAGTCGCACTTCAGCTTCTTCATCGCCGTGGCCGCGCTGGCGTTGTACCGCGACTGGGCGCCGTTCGGCGCCTTTTTGGTCGGCACCACCCTGCACCACGCCGTCTTCGGCACGATTGTCAGCGAGCACACGTACGACCACCGCAGCGCCGAGTTGCACCCGTTCGCCTGGGCGCTGCTGCACGGGCTCGCGGTGCTGCTGGCGGCGGCGTTCCAGGTGGTCGCCTGGGGCCTGACCGAGGCCGAGGAGCGGCGGGCCGAGGACAACCTGGCCGAGAGCCGGGCACAGCTCAGCGTCGCCTTCGACGAGACGCCGGTACCGATGGCGATGCTCGCGCCCGACGGGCGGCTGCTGCGCACCAACTCGGCGTACCGGTCCTGGCTGGGGCTGCCGGCGGAGCTGCCGCCGGGCTTCGGGGTGGCGGATCTGCCGATGACCGCGGTGGATCCCGCCGAGGCCGGGGTCTTCGAGGCGCTGGTGCGGGCGACGGATCCCGTGACGTTCACGACGGCGTACCGGCGGCACGACGACGGTTCCGTCATGCACGTGGAGGTGCACAGCAACGGGCTGCGCGACCGCCACGGCAAGCTCCGGCTGATCTTCGTGCACTGCATGGACGTCACCCGGCAGCAGGAGCACGAGGCCGCGCTGCGCCGCCAGGTACGCCAGGACTCCCTGACCGGGCTGCTGTCCCGGGCCGCCTTCGAGGTCGACCTGCTGGCCATGCTCAGCGCCGACGCCGCCCCCGCCTCGGTGCTCTACCTCGACGTGGACCGCTTCAAGACGATCAACGACGGGTCCGGGCACTCGGCCGGCGACGACGTGCTGCGCGCCCTGGCCGACCGGGTGACGCGGACGGTGCCGGCCGGCTCCCTGGTGGCCCGGCTGGGCGGTGACGAGTTCGTGGTGGCGCTGCCCGGTCCGCAGGAGACCGGCGTACGCGTGGGCCGGGCCGTACTGGCCGCACTGGCCGAGCCGCTCCCGGTCGCCGGCGCCCGGCTGCAGATCGCGCTGAGCATCGGCCTGGCCGTCGCGCACGGGCCGCGCCAGGCCGAGCAGGCCGAGCTGGCCGCCGACACCGCGATGTACGCGGCCAAGCGGGCCGGCGGCAACCGCCTCGAGCTGTTCAACGACGACATGCGGGTGGCGGTGCAGCAGCGCATCACCGCCGAGTCCCGCCTGCGGCAGGCTCTGGACGGCCGGCGCGAGGCGACTCTACCGGTGTGGTTCCAGCCGATCGTGTCGCCCTCCACCGGGCTGATCGTCGGCGCCGAGGCGCTGGTGCGGATGTGGACCACCGAGGGTGAGCTGCTCGCCCCCGGGCACTTCATCGCCGCCGCCGAGGAGACCGGACTGGTCATCCCGCTCGGCGAGCACGTGCTGGCCCAGGCCCTGCGCCACCTGCACCGGTGGGGCGACGACCTGGGCTACGTGTCGGTCAACGTGAGCCCGCGGCAGCTGTCCGAGCCCGGCTTCGTGCCGATGCTGGCCGGCCTGCTCGCCGCGAGCGGCCTGGACGACCCGGCGCGGCTGGTACTGGAGATCACCGAGACGGCCCTGCTGTCCAACTCCGTGGACCTGCAGGACCGGCTGCACGCGCTCAAGGCGCTGGGCGTACGGATCGCCCTGGACGACTTCGGCACCGGCTACAGCTCACTGACCTGGCTGCAGTCCGTGCCGGCGGACATCGTCAAGCTGGACCGCTCATTCGTGGCCGGACTGGCCGGCGACCCGCGCAAGGCGTCGATCATCTCGGCCGTGCTGTGGCTGGCCCGGTCGCTGGGCATGTCCGTGGTCGCCGAGGGCGTGGAGGACCTCGCGGACTGGGACGCGCTGCGCACGGCCGACTGCCCGGCGATCCAGGGCTACTACTTCAGCCGGCCGCTCACCCCGGACGACATGCACGCCATGCTGGTCCGGCCCCGCGCGCTCAGTCTCGAGGCGGCGTAGCCGAGGGTCACGCTGCCCGCCGGCAGCGGTGAGGCATGATCGACACATGCTGCCCGTGGAGTTCGGACTGGACACGTTCGGCGACGTCACCGTCGGCCCGGACGGCGAACCGCTGCCGTATGCGCAGGTCATCCGCAACGTCGTCGAGCAGGCGGTGCTGGCCGACGAGGTCGGGGTGGACGCGTTCGGGCTCGGCGAACACCACCGTGACGACTTCGCGGTGTCGGCCCCGGAGATCGTGCTGGCGGCCATCGCCGCCCGCACCCGGCGCATCCGCCTCGGCACCGCGGTCACGGTGCTCAGCTCCGACGACCCGGTCCGTGTCTACGAACGGTTCGCCACCCTCGACGCGGTGTCGAACGGCCGGGCCGAGATCACCCTGGGCCGCGGCTCGTTCACCGAGTCGTTCCCGCTGTTCGGCTACGACCTGAACGACTACGACCGGCTCTTCGCCGAGAAGGCCGGCCTGATGGCCGAACTGCTCCGCGAGGAACCGGTGACCTGGGCCGGCACGGTCCGCCCGCCGCTGGACGGCCAGCAGGTCTACCCGAAGACAGCAGCCGGGCGGATCCCCACCTGGGTCGGCGTCGGCGGCAGCCCGGAATCGGTGGTCCGCGCCGCCCGGTACGGCTTCCCGCTGGTCCTGGCCATCATCGGCGGCGACCCGGCCCGCTTCGCACCGTACGTCGAGCTGTACCACCGGGCGCTCGACCAGTACGAACGCGAGCCGCTGCCGATCGCCGTGCACGCGCCGGGCTTCATCGCGGCCACCGACGAGGAGGCGGTCGAGACGCTGTGGCCGCACGCCCGGGCGTCGATCACCCGGATCGGGGCCGAGCGGGGGTGGCCGCCGCTGACCCGGGAACGCTTCGAGGCGGACATCGCCGAGGGGGCCTGGCACGTCGGCTCACCGGAGACCGTGGCGCGCAAGATCGCCCGGACGGTGGGTGTGCTGGAGGTGCAGCGGTTCGACCTGAAGTACTCGGCCGGGACGCTGCCGCACGAGGACATGATGACGGCGATCCACCTCTACGGGACCGAGGTCATTCCCCGGGTGCGGGAGCTGCTGGAGAACGAGGTCTGACCGGGGTGCCCGGGTCCGTTCAGGGCTTCCGGCCGATCGCGGCGACCACCGCCATGTCGCCCGGGTCGCCGTCGCCCTGCGGCCCGGCCGGCCATTCGTGCACCCAGACCAGTCCGGGCGGCACCAGCTCCGTGTCACCGAAGAACCGCATGATCTGCGACCGGCTGCGGCCCGTCGCCGTCGACACGTCCGTCCGGCGGTACAGGTCGGCGACCCCGTCCACTGCCGCGTCGGCCGGGGTCTCCGAGACTCCGTGCGAGATGGCCACGTACGACCCCGGTGGCAGGCCGGCGAGCAGCCGCTCGACCGCCGGATAAGCGTCGTCGTCCGGCACGAAGTGCAGCATGGCGACCAGCAGCAGCCCGATCGGCTGCTCCAGGTCGAGCAGCCGGCGCACGCTCGGGTGGTCGAGGATCGCCTCGGGGAACCGCATGTCGGCCTGCACCGCGGCGGCGAACCGGTTGTCGCGCAGGATCTCGCCCGCGTGCGCGACCGCGACCGGGTCGATGTCGATGTAGACCACCCGGGCGTCCTCGACGCGGCGCTGGGCGATCTCGTGCACGTTGCCGACCGTCGGGATGCCGCTGCCGATGTCGAGGAACTGCCGCACGCCGGCGTCGAGCATGAACTGCACGGCCCGGTTGAGGAACGCGCGGTTGGCCCGGGCCATCTCGCCCGCCGCGGGGATCATCGCCAGCAGCCGCTTGGCCGCCTCACGGTCGGCGGCGAAGTTGTGGCTGCCGCCGAGCAGGGCGTCGTAGATCCGGGCGCTGCTGGGCCGGCTGGAATAGTCCGCGTCCGCGTTCCCCATGCCGAGGAACCCTACTCCACTGTGGTCGGTCACGAGGCCACGCGCCGGTCCGCGACGGTCACCAGCCGGGCGGGCCCGCGCAGCAGTGCGGGCACCTGGTGCGGGGTCGTGGGCGGGCCGAAACGCAGCCCCTGGGCGCCGTCCACACCTGTCCCGGCCAGGCGGGCCTGGACGCCCTCGTCGTCCACGCCGTACACGGTCAGGGTGAGACCGAGCGCGTGCGCGACCCGGGCCATCCCGGACAGCAGGTCACGGTCGGCGTCGGGGCCGGTGGCCGGGGACCGCAGCACGCTCGCCGGCGACCGCAGGCCGTGCAGCGGAAGCTCCCGCAGGTACGGCAGGCTGCTGGACCCGGTGCCGAAGTCGTCCAGCTGAAGCCGGACACCGAGCGCCGCCAGCGCGGTCAGCACGGTGTGGCTGTGCTCGCCGGCCGGTACGGCGTCGAGCCCCGACAGGTGCAGGTGCAGCCGCCGGGGTGGCAGGCCGCTGCCGGCCAGCGCCTCCCGCACCAGGTCAACGATGTCCGGGTAGCCGATCTGGTGCACCGGCAGCTCCAGGCCGATGAACGGGCCCTGGCGGCCCCCGTCCCAGCTCATCGCCTGCCGGCAGGCCTGCGCGAGGAAGCTGCGGGCGAGCCGGGTCGTGGTGTCGCGGTCGCCGGTGAGCTGCCCGATCCGGGTCAGATCGAGGATGCCCAGGTGCGGGTGCCGCCAGGTCATCCGCGCGTGCAGCCCGGCGACGCGCCCGCTGCCCAGCTGCACCATCGGCTGGTACGACGGCGGCCCGGTGACGAGCCCGGAGACCCCGGTGTCGGCGCGGGCCGGGCCCGGACCGGCGGGCTGCGGGTCGTACGCGGCCCAGCCGGTGGTGCCGGCCCGGGCCTGGCGCAGGGCGATCTCGGCGTCGACCAGGACTCGGGTGACGTCGAGCCCCGCGGTCGGCACGTCGACGACCCCGACCGCGGCGTGCAGGGGGGCGGTCAGCCCGGTGCCGGGCAGCGAGGCCGGCCCGGCCAGCTCCCGGGTCAGCCGCTCGGCCAGCTCGGCGAGATGGGCGAGGCCGCCGCTGTCGTGGACCAGCAGCACGAACGTGTGCGCACTGTGCCGGGCCAGTAGATAGTCCGGGTGCCGGGCGACGCGCTGCAGGCGGCGGGCCACCTCGGTGAGCACGTGATCGCCGGCGTCGGCCCCGAACTGCTCGCCGACCGCGGCCAGCCCGCCCAGGTCGATGAGGCAGAGGCCGACGTGCCGGTCGGGGTCGTCACCGTTGGCGGACTGCCGCAGGCGCTGCACGAGACACGCCTTGTTGGCCAGGCCGGTCACCGGGTCGTAGTAGGCGAGCCGGTGGTAGCGGGCCTCGCTGTGCTGCAGGGCCGACTGGAACTCGCGGGCGGCGCGCTGGGTGGCCCGGTGCAGCGACTCCTGCTGGGCCAGCGTGCGGGCCTGCAGCGCGGCGGCGAATCCGGCGGCGAACGTACCGGCGACCTGGCGGGCCGGGGCCCGCACGGTGTCGCCGTCGCTGAGGTGGTCGAGCAGCAGGGTCATGCTGGCCGGCAGCGCCTCGGGCCGGCTGACCCCGAGGGCGACGACCTCCACGCCGACCTGGTAGGCCGCGTCGAGATCCGGCGGGCTCGCCTGGGTGGCGGCCCGCAGACAATCCGCGTACGCCTCGAGCGTGCGCGTCGCGGCGTCCTCGGCGATCGGCAGGTAGACCCCCGCGGCCGCCGCCGCGGCGAACCACATGTCGCCCAGGCTCTGGCCGCGGGTGCCGGGGACCGGCTGCCGCGCCGGCTCCAGCGGTCCGGCGGCGGCCGGCAGCGGAGCGAGGGTACGGCGAGCGCTGAGCACAGTGCGCGCGGCCTGATCGAGGGCGGCATCCGTGTACTGCACCGCGGTCTCGAGCGCGGCCGCGACAATGCCGTCGGCGCGGTGGCGGGCGTCCTCGATCAGCCGGTCAGCGGGCGCGTCAGCCGCGGTGGGCTCGTCCTCCTCGGGCACCGGGTCGTAGCCGCACTCGGTGAGGATCTGGTTGAGCGCGGCGATCATCATCGCGTGGGTCAGGCCACCCTCGTCCGGCGGGAACGGATCGTCGTGCGGCGTCATGACCGGCCTCCCTCGGACTCAGGCTTGGACACGGGCTCGGGCTCGGGCTCGGACACGGGCTCGGGCGAGGAGCCGGCCTGCGGCTCGGCGCCGGGCTCAGCCGTCCGCCCGCGCTGCGATGGTGCCGCCTGCCACATGGCCACCGCCTGCTTACGACCCAGTTTCAGCGCCGTGCGGACCGCCTCCGGCGTCTTGCCCACCTGCCGGGCGATCTCGGTCGGCGTCAGCCCCTCGGCCGACAGCTCCAACGCCTCGCGCCGGGCCGGCGGCAGCTGGGCCAGCACCCCCTCGAACCACTCCTGCAGCTCGTAGGCCACCAGCTCGGGGTCGGCCCGGCCGGTGCCCAGCTCGCCGACGTCGGCGACCAGCACCTCGACGTCGCCCCGCCCGGCGCTGCGTCGCTGTCGGAGCCAGTGTGACCGGGCCGCGGTGCGCACCCAGGCGACCGGGTGGGTCAGCTCCGACCAGCGACGCAGCGCCTCCCGGATCGCCTCGGCAACGGCGTCCTGGGCCTCCCAGCGGTCAGCGCCCTCCCGCAGCAGGCTGCGCACGAGGCCCGCCCAGTAGCGCCGGAAGAACTCCTCGATCTCCTCGGCGGGTGGCGCATGGGGAACAGGCGGTGGCGCCTTCGCACGCTCCACGTCGGGTGTGTCGTGCGTGCCGTGCGCGTCGGGCACCGATGTCTCCGTTCGCCGTTGAACTCCCACCTAGTTAGGTCCGTGGGAGCCGGTCGGCGTGACATCGACGATCAAGATTCTTTTCAGCGGCGGGCGAGGGCCTCCCGCATCGCGAGGCAGAGCCGTACGGTGCCGGCCAGGTCGGCCCGCCCGTCGGCCGCGGCGGCCACCACCCCGAGCCGGTACGTGACCCGTTCGCGCGCGGTCATGGTTCCCCACCGCCAGTCCGCGCGCAGCATCCGGGCGAAGTGGTCGGTGCCGCGCCGCTCGGCCCGTTCGACCAGCGCGTCACCCTGCACGACCCAGCCCAGGCAGGCGTCGGCGAGGTCGCCGGGCGGGTCACCGCCGCACAGCGACCGCCAGGTCTCCAGGTACGCCTGCTCGGCGGCCAGCAGCAGCGGTGCCGGTATGGAGCGCACGCACCAGCAGGTCGGGAAGCCGATCCGCAGGTACGCGAGCTCGTTGATCCCGGCTCCGGCGGCAGCGCCCTCGAGGTCGATGAAGCGGATGCCGCCGGCGGTCGTGATCTCGTTGCCGGGGCAGGGATCGCCGTGCAGCAGCGCCGCGGTTCCGGCCGCCCGCAGGCGCTCGAGCAGGGCATCCAGCTCGTCGTCGGCGCCCGCCGGGACGGTCACGCCCAGCGCGCGGGCCAGGTCGAGGAACGCCCGGACGTCGCGCGGGGCGGGCCCGGTGTCGGCGGGCAGCTCACCGGGGCTGAGGGCGTGCAGGCGGGCCAGTGCGGTGGCGTACCGGATCGCCCAGGGCTCGCCGTCGGGCACTTCGGTGAGCTGCTCGAGCACCAGCACCCGCCGCTGCGGGTCGGCGGCGAGCACCTCGGGCACGACGGCCGGGCGGGCGGCCCCGGCCAGGCGCAGGGCGGTCAGCTCCCGGTCGAAGCGGCGGGCCGCGTCGGCGCCTCCGACGATCTGCTTGACCACTGCGGGCGTACCGGCGAACTCAGCGCGCCAGACCCGCGACCGCGGGCTGCTGGCGATGGTCCGCACCCGGCGCGGCCGGCCCAGCCGGTCCCGCAGCGCGGGCCCGAGCGGCAGGGCCCGCCGGAAGATCACTCGGCGATCATCCGGATGATCGCGTTGCCCCCGAGCATGAGCACGTCGGCGCCGGCCACCAGGGCCATGGCCAGGTGCATCCGGCGGCTGGTCAGCTCGGGGTCGGCGCCGGTCAGCCCGAGCCCGGCGATGACCAGGGCGAGCAGCACCAGCGGAATGCCGAAGATCAGCAGCACGCCGACCGAGCCGGGGGTCCGGCCCTGCACGACGAGCAGCGTGAGCATCACCGCCGGCCCGATGCCGAAGAAGAGCACGGCCAGCCCGCCGTACCACCGCAGCGACCGCGTCGCGTCCGTCACCATGCACCTCCGATGCGGGGCTCATGGTATCGAGTGCCGATCATCGTCCCGGCCGCCACCACGGCCGGCGCCGGCGGCGGGTCAGTGGGTGCGGGTGCGGAACATCGACCGGTAGGCCTGCGGGGTCGTGTCCAGCCGGTGTCCGAAGTGGTGCCGCAGCGTCGCGGCGCTGCCGAAGCCGGCCCGCACGGCGATCGTGTCGATGCCCAGGTCGGACTCCTCCAGCAGGCGGCGGGCCAGCAGCACGCGCTGGCCGGTGAGCCAGTCGTGGGGGGTCGCGCCGGTCTCGGCCCGGAACTTGCGGGCGAAGGTGCGCGGCGCCATGTGCGCCAGCGCGGCCAGGGTGTCCACCGTGTGCGGTTGGTCCAGGGTCTCCAGCACGTGGGTGAGCAGCGGCTGCAGCGTCTCGCACTCGATCGGCTGCACCGGCGTCTCGATGAACTGGGCCTGGCCGCCGTCGCGGTGCGGCGGCACGACCATCCGGCGGGCGAGCTGGGTGGCCACCGCCGAGCCCTGCTCCTCGCGGATCAGGTGCAGTCCGCAGTCGACCGCCGAGGCCGTGCCGGCGCTGGTGATCACGTTGCCGTCGGCCACGTAGAGCACGTCCGGGTCGACCTTGGCCCGCGGGAAGCGGGCGGCCAGGGCGTCGGCGTGGCGCCAGTGGGTGGTGCAGCGGCGGTCGTCGAGCAGCCCGGCCGCACCGAGCGCGAACGCGCCGGTGCAGACGCTCATCACCCAGGCGCCGCGGGCGTGGGCGCGGCGCAGGGCGTCTAGGACGGCCGCCGGCGGTTCCGTGACGCCGTTGCCGGGCACGACCGCGACCAGGTCGGCCCGGTCGGTCGGGCCGAGGTCGTGGGCGGGCGAGATGGAGAAGCCGGCATGGGTACGGACCGGAGCGCCGTCGACACTGCAGACGGCGAACTCGTAGCTCGGCAGTCCCTCGGCGGTGCGGTCGTAGCCGAAGAGCTCACAGAGCACGCCGAGCTCGAAGACGGCCACGTCGGGAAGGGCGATCACGGCGACACTGCGCAACATGCGGACAGCCTACGGCGCACTGGCAGGATTTTGAAGATGTATGGCATCTCTGCCACTGTCCGGGGCTTCGGCGCCGGTCCATGCTGGTAACAAGCAACCCGGTGCGCACCGGCAGACGAACCGCCGGAATAAGGGTGTGAACATCATGGGAATCGCCGTCCTCCTCTTCTTCATCGCCATCGCCATCGCCTCGGGTGCCGGGCTGACCTTCGACAGCCGGGACAGCGGCGACTGGAAGCCCACCGCCGACGGCGTGCGTACGCCGGACAGATTTTGACCTCGGGTGAGCACGGCACCGGCCCGTCCCGCGGATGAGTGCGGGACAGGCCGGTGCCGTTCTGGTGCTCGGCGACTACTTCTTCTTGACTGCGCCCTGCTCGTCGGCAGCGCCGGCCTCGTCCGCGGCCTCGTCCCCGGCACCGGCCTCGTCCCCGGCACCGGCTTCCTCGCCGGCGCCGGCGTCACCGGCGGCCTCGCCCGCGGCGGCCTTGGCGGCGGAGAGGTCCAGGCAGGCGACCAGCAGGCCGGCGCGCGCGTCCGTGACAGCGGCGTCGAGCTCCTCGGCACCGGCAGCGCCCTCTTCAGCGGCGCCTTCCTCGGCAGCGGCACCCTTCTTCTTGCCCGCGGCCTTCTTGCCCGCGGCCTTGTCGGCGCCCATGCGCTTGGCGTACTTCTTGGCCACGGCCTTCTTGGCCTTCTTGGACATCTTCGCGGGAGCGGCCTCGTCACCGGCGGCGCCCTCTTCCGCGCCTTCCTCGGCGGCGCCGGCGGCTTCGGAATCCGCGGCGGCCTGATCGATCGCGAACTGATCGCATGCGGCCTCGAGCGCCTGCGCCGATGCGGCGGCCGCCTCGGCGGCACCGATCTCCTGCTCCGGCGCCAATGGTTCACCGTCACAGACAACGGCGCCCGCGTTGATTTCCAATTTCTCGCAGCCCGCGATGTCGAAGTTCTGGCCGTCGACCACCACGATCTCCGACGCCTGCGCCTGCTCACCCGCCGAGGCGAGCTGCAGACCGGAGACACCGCCCACCACCAGCACACCAGCGATGACCGCGCCGCCGATCGCCTTACGGTTGACCCCGGTCCGGCCGGTCCCGATGCGTCGTCGCTGTCGCAGTCTCATCACCACTCCTCGTCGTCGGACATCAATGTCGTTCCGGCAGCAAGTACGCGACCGAACAGCGATCGGGTTCAGATCTTCGGCGAATTCAACCGGTTCAAAATATCGGTGACTTTTTTCGGCACATCGTGCGCGCGCGTCCGGCGTCACACCCGCGGTACGCCCATCCGCGGTTAACCGGCCCCGCGAACGGTGAATGCTGGGGGCATGGCGACGAAGAAGACCGTGTTCGTACTGTTCGGGGCCACCGGTGACCTGGCGAAGCGGATGGTGCTGCCCGCCTTCTACACCCTGGCCATCGAGGGTCTGCTGCCCGCCGACTGGGTGCTGGTGGGCAACGGGCGCGGCGACGTCGCCCACGAGGACTTCCGCAAGCACGTGCACGACGTGCTGGCCGAGTTCGGACCGCACCCGGACAAGGGCCCGTGGCGCGAGTTCGAGCAGCGGCTGCTGTTCGCCGGCGGCGGCTTCAGCACCGACTCCCCCGGCAGCCTGCTCGACGTGATCGACGGCGCCCGCAAGAAGCTGGGCCCCCAGGCGGAGCTCGTGCACTACCTGGCCGTGCCGCCGCAGACCTTTGCCGAGCTGACCCGGGCGCTCGGCCGGCACGGCCTGGCCAAGGGGGCGCGGGTGGTCTTCGAGAAGCCGTTCGGCACGTCACCCCGCAATTTCCGGTCGCTCAACCGGATCGTGCACAGCGTGCTGGACGAGTCGCAGGTCTACCGGATCGATCACTTCCTGGGCAAGGAAGCCACGCAGAACCTGCACGTGCTGCGCTTCGCCAACGAGCTGTTCGCGGCGATGTGGAACCGCGAGCACATCGAGAGCGTGCAGATCGACGTGCCCGAGGATCTCGGGATCGACGACCGGGCCGGCTTCTACGACGCGACCGGCGCGGTGCTCGACATGCTCGTCACCCATCTGTTCCAGGTCGCCGCCGAGGTTGCCATGGAGCCGCCGGCCAGTCTCGGCCCGGCCGACCTGCAGTCCGCCCGGGAACGGGTGATCCGCTCGTTCCGGCCGCTGGACCCGGCAGAGGTGGTGCTGGGCCAGTTCGACGGCTACCGCGCCGTCAAGGGCATCGACCCCAAGTCGAAGACGGACACCTTCGTCGCCGCGAAGCTGTGGATCGACAACGCACGCTGGAAGGGCGTGCCGTTCCTGCTGCGCACCGGCAAGCGGATGGCCGCCAGCGAGCAGCGCGTCACCATCGTGCTGCGGACCCCGGACCGGCCGCTCGCGGGGCTGCCGGCCCAGGCGAACGCGCTGACCTTCTCGCTGTCCGGCGACGGGCAGATCGAGCTGCGGCTGCTGGCCAAGAAGCCGGGCGTCGAGCTGCAGGTCGAGTCGGCGACGATCAAGCTGCCGCTGGCCGAGCTGCCGGACGCCGAGCCGCTGCCGCCGTACGTGCGGCTGATCCACGACGTGCTGCTCGGGGACCGGTCGCTGTTCACCCGCCCGGACGGACTGTCGGCGGCGTGGCGCGCGGTGCAGCCGATCCTGGACGCGCCACCCCGGCTGGCGAAGTACCCGCAGGGCTCGTGGGGCCCGGCGGCGGCCAAGAAGCTGGCGGCGCCGTACCGGTGGCTGTCAGGCCAGTGAGGCCGCCGAGCGGATGCCGAGCGCCACGAGGATCACGCCGCCGACCCGGTTGATCACCCGCCGGTCCCGGTCGGTGCGCAGCAGGCGGGCTGATCGGAGCGACCACGGCGAGAAAGCCGAGCACCGCGGCGAGGTAGCGAGCTGCCCGGCGAGCCAGGCTATCGTGGTCGAGCCGGCCCTCGTCGGCCGCCCGGAATGCTGCAGTCGCACAGCAGAAAGGCCGCTCCGGCCACGTCGTGCCGGCTGTTGATCGGGGCGGTGCCGCCCTCGGCGATCCCCAGCAGACCCTTGCGGTACGCGTCGCGCACGTCATGGTTGCCGGGGCAGACCAACACCGGCAGGGGCGAGGCGAACAGCTCGGCGGCGAGCCGGTACTCGTCCTCGCGCCGCCGCTTCCCGGGAGGTGATCAGATGCGGGCGGACAGTGTGGCCGGGGTGCCGCTAGAGTCCTGCGGCGGCGGGCCGTAGCGCAGAGGTCGTCGCGCCGCACTGCACATGCGGAGGACGCCGGTTCGATTCCGGCCGGTCCGCCACCTCCGGCGGGGGTGTCCGGTGACGGGAGGGGTCGGGGTGGAGCGGCGACGGGAACGCCTGCGGTACCGGCGTGAGCTGAACCTGTGCGCGCCGCCCGCGATGATCGCCGCGGCCACCGAGCGGCGGCTCGCCGGCGACTGGCGGGGAGCCTGCGCGGCCGCGCTCGTCGAGGTGGATCTCGACCTGCGGGCGGTGGCGTCGTCCTACGGCGCCGCGCACGCCGAGCGGATCGAGGCCGAGCTGACCGGTTTCGCGCCCGACCTGCTGCGCCGGTTCCTGCCCCGCTCGGAGGGCCGGCTGGTGCCCCGGGCCACGGTGGTGCTGTCCCGCTCCGACGAGCCGTGCCGCGGGGCCCGGGAAGGCAACCGCAAGCACGGCCCGGTGCTGGTCGCCACCCATCCGCGCAGCTGGGAGGTCGTCCGGCAGGCCGTCACGCTGCGGGTGGTGCACAAGTTGCCCGCCCACTTCCACGACCTGCCGGAATGGACGTGGCGCGCCGATGCCGTGGCCGACCGGCGCTGGGTGTACGGCGCCGGCCCGGACCGGCTGCCGTGGCATTTCACCGACGGGTCCCCGTACCCCCAGGGCACCGTGACGCCCCCGGAGCAGGCGGCGGACCGCACCGGTGAGCTCGAGCGGATCGCCGCGGCGCTGGCCGCCCGGCGACCGGTCGAGGCCTTCGAGGTGGCGGGCTTCGACGTCGACCGGGCCCCGGCCCGGCCCTACGGCCCCGCACTCCCCCAGCTGCTGGCCCGGATGGGCCGGGCCCTGCCGGTGGCCCGCGCCGAGCTGCTCCGGCTCGCCCGCCGGTACGAGCAGGAGCACTTCCGGGCGCAGTACGGCCTGGTCGACGTCTCGCGGTTCACCGTGCGCCGGCAGGACTACTCCCGCGCCGCCTCCGGTCCGTGGCTGTTCGAGGTGCCGGCCCCGGCCGAGGTGAGCCTGCTGCGCTTCGGTGACATCGGCCCGGACGAGCTGCATCCGCTGGTGCACGAGGCGCTGTTCCCGGACCGCGTTCAGCAGTGGCGGGCCCAGGTGCCGCACGTGCCGGAGCTGATCCAAGTCCGTTGCGGCACCGAGTGGCACACGGTCGTCGCCACCGGCGGGCACCTGCGCACCCCGCACCACGGCGACGCCGACGCGGGTGGGCCGATGAGCGGCTGCGCGGCCGCGGTGCGGGGCTGGCGCACCGGCGTCCGGCCGATGCCCAAGGACGTTCGCAAGGACCGGCAGGCGCTGTTCGCCCTGGCCCTGCACGGCGACACCGACGGGCTGCTCGCGCGGCTGGCGGACGGTCTCGACCCGGGCCTGCGCAGCCCGGGCGGCGGCACCCTGCTGCACTGGCTCGCCCACCTGGACCACGATCGGCTGCTGCCGGTGCTGCTGGGCACGGGGCTGTCGCTCGAGGACCGCGACCACGAAGGGCGTACGGCTCTGCACGCCGCGGCCGAGTCGTCCGCCGGGGCCACGATGGCGGCCCTGATCGCGGCGGGCGCCGACCCGGAGGCCCGCGACCAGCGTGGGCGCACTCCGGCGCGGGTGCTGGCCGAGGTACGCGGCGCATAGCGGCGGTTGGTTATGCTTCCGCGCGGCGAGGCCGTAGCGCAGAGGTCGACGCACCCGCCTCTCAAGCGGGGGGACGCCGGTTCGATTCCGGCCGGTCTCGCCCCCGGGCCGGAGGAGGGCGCAGTGTCGGTCGACCGTACGGAGCTGGCCGTGTGCCTTTCCGTGCTCGCGCGACTCGACGACCCCGGCCTGGACGACGCCACCCGGCTGACGCTGGAACGAGCCGTGACCTCGGCCGCCCGTGACGTGAAGCGCCGCGCCAAGGTGCGCCGCGACGGGGAGACCCGGGCCGCGGACCGGGCCGTGCTGGCCGCGGCCACCCGCTTCCACACCGAGATCCCGCCGGAGCTGCCCGGTCCTTCCCCGGCCGCGCCCATACCGGCGGGCACGCTGCGGCGCGAGCGCCGGTGCTACGTGTGCAAGACGGCGTACCGGGAGGTCGACGCCGACTATCACCTGCTCTGCCCGCCCTGCGCGGAGGAGAACAGGGTGCGCCGGCACGCCCGGTGCGACCTGTCCGGGCGTACGGCTGTCGTCACCGGCGGGCGGGTGAAGATCGGCTTCCACACCGCGCTGAAGCTGCTGCGCGACGGCGCCGAGGTCATCGTCACGACCCGCTTCCCCCGCGACGCCGCCCGCCGGTACGCGGCCGTGCCCGACTTCGCCGCCTGGGGGCACCGGCTGTCCGTGCACGAGCTGGACCTGCTGGACCTGCACGCCACCCTGGAGTTCGTCGCGCTGGCCGGGCGGCGCTTCGCCGGATTGGACATCCTGGTCAACAACGCGGCGCAGACGCTGTACCGGCCCGAGGCGTACCACCGTGAGGTGCGCGAGGCCGAGACCGCGGCACTGTCCGGACCGGCCGCCCGCATCGCGATCACCGCCGGCGACCCGGGCGTGCCGGTGACCACCGGCGACCCGTTGTTCCCGGCCGGGCACCGCGACGAGACGGGCCAGCAGCTGGACCTGCGCGCGGTCAATTCGTGGGTGCTGCGCGACGGCGACGTCAGCCCGCACGAGTGGCTCCAGGTGCACGTCGTGAACGCGTTCGCGCCGTTCCTGCTGACCTCGCGCCTGCGCCCGCTGCTGGCCGCCGCCCGGCACCCGCAGCGGCACGTCGTGCAGGTGTCGGCGATGGAGGGCAGCTTCTCGCGGCGGGGCAAGACCGTGCGGCACCCGCACACCAACATGGCCAAGGCGTCGCTGAACATGCTGGTCCGCACGGTGGCCGCGGACTACGCGCGGGACGGCATCCACATGAACAGCGTGGACACCGGCTGGGTCACCGACGAGCGCCCGCACCCGGCCAAGGCGGCCGTACGGGAGGCCGGCTTCCGGCCGCCGCTCGACGTCGTGGACGGCGCCGCCCGGGTCTACGACCCGATCGTGCGCGGGCTGCGCGGTGCGCCGGTGAGCGGCCTGTTCCTCAAGGACTACCGGAGTGTGCCCTGGTGAGCGACGCGACCCCGGTGCGCTGCCCGGCCATCACCGACCCCGGCGCCGGTCTGGCCGAACCCGGCGACTTCACTGCCCTGCTCGCCCGGCTGGCCGACGCCGGGGCGGTCGCGCAGGCCGAGGAGTTCCCGCGCGGGACGGTCCAGCCCGACGGCCGGCTCGACCTCTGCAAGCAGGGCCTCGGCCCCGAGCAGGCGGCCCGGGTCGTCGCGGCGGCTGTCGGCTCGCCGCTGGTGCGTCACCTGCTGCTCGGCACCAACGGCCTGGGTGCCGACGGCGCCCGCGCGGTCGCCGGCGCGCTGCGACCCGGCCACCACGTCGAGACGCTCTACCTCGGGTGCAACCGGATCGACCCGGACGGCGTGGACGCGATCGCCACGCGGCTGGCTCAGGACGACACCGTGCGGGCACTCTGGCTCAAACGCAACCCGGTCGGCGACGACGGCGTGGCCCGGCTGGCCGCCGCGCTGGCCACCAACCGGGCGATCCGTACGCTCGACCTGGTCAACGTCGGCATGACCGGGCACGGCCTGCGGACGCTGGCCACCGCGCTCGCCGCCCGCCCGGCCCGGTTGCAGCGGCTCTACCTCGGCGGCAACGGCTTCGGGCCGGACGTCGTGCCGGTGCTGGGCACGCTCATCCACGAGGCCGGGGTGCACGAGATCTACCTGGCCGCGAACCACCTCGGTGACGCCGGGGCGGCGGCGCTGGCCGGGCTCGCGGACGGGGTGGCGCTGACCCTCGGGCTGGGCGGCAACGGCCTGAGCCCGGCCGGGGCCGTGGCGCTGGCCCGGCACCTGAGCGCGTGGACGGCGCTGGACCTGGCCCGGCCGCCGTCGGAGCGGTCCCTGGGCGCGCACGGCAACGTGGTCGGCGACGAGGGCGCGTACGCGCTGGCCGACGCCCTCGGCGGGGCCCGGCTGCAGCGGCTGGACCTGCGGCGGACGGAGATCGGCGGACGCGGGGCCCGGCGGCTGGTGGCGGCGGTGCAGGGGCATCCGACGCTGGCGTACCTCGGACTCAACGGCGGGGTGCCGCGCCGGCAACGGCGCAGGGCCGCGGAGCTGCTGGCGGGGCAGCCGGCACCGGTGCCGCACGCCGATGTCCGGGCGATCGCGAGCGTCTACCGATAGCCCGGGGTGGATGGAATAACCGGCGTCCTCCTGCGTTCTACCACCTGGATCCACTTGGAGGACTGAGATATGAAGACCGGAATCCACCCCGCGTACGGTTACGTCGTCTACCGCGACCGCAGCGCCGACTACTCGTTCCTGACCCGGTCCACGGCGACCAGTGACAAGACGGTCGAGTGGAGCGACGGGCAGACCTACCCGGTGCTCGACGTCGACATCTCCAGCGGCAGCCACCCGTTCTGGACCGGCAAGCAGCGTCTGCTCGACACCGCCGGCCGGGTCGAGAAGTTCCGCGCCAAGTACGCCCGCGCCCGCGGCGGAAAGTAGACCGTCACCGCGCAGCCGGCGGCACCCCTCACCGGGTGGCCGCCGGTTTCGTGTCTCCGGCCGCGTACGCCTGCCTGATCTCGGCCAGCTGCCGCTGCTCGGCCGCGTAGTCGCGCGGCCGGGGCTCGTCCGGGTTGGGGTCGAGGATCACCTCGCTCGCGCCCAGCCCGGCCAGCGCGTGCACGTCCCCGACGACCTGCTCCAGCGTGCCGACCCCGGCCGGGCGCTCCGGGCCGGCCGGCTCGGCCTGCAGCCGCGCCTTCACCCGCACGACCAGTTCCGGCACCGGCCTGTCCTGCTCGGCCGCCTCCTGACGCAACGCCGGCAGCCCCTTGTCCCGCAGCCAGTCCAGGTCGGGGTTGATGGGATGCCAGGCGCTCCCCGAGCGGACCGCGCGCCGGATGGCCCGGCGTGACGCTCCGCCGACCCAGACCGGCACCCGGCCCTCCGGCGGTCGCGGGCCCGTCCGCACGCCCTGATATCCGGGCCCGTCGACCCGGTCCGCGGCCCACGCCCCCGTGATGATCTCCAGGTATTCGTCCGTGACCGGGCCACGCCGGGCGTGGTCGGCGCCCAGCGCGGCGAACTCGGTGGCCGACCAGCCGGCCCCGACGCCGAGCACGAACCGGCCGCCGCTCATCAGGTGCAGCATCGCGCTCATCCGGGCGGTGTGCAGCGGGTGCCGGTACGGCAGCAGCACCACCGAGGTGCCCAGCCGCACGGTCGAGGTCTGCCCGGCCAGCCAGGCGAGCAGCACGAACGGGTCGTGGAACGGCTCGGGATAGATCGCGGCGACCTCCGGGGTGAGCACGACGTGGTCGGAGACCACCAGGGTGTCGAAGCCGCCGTCCTCGGCGAAGCGGGCCCAGCCGAGCAGCGCGTCGTAGCTGGACCCGGGCCCGAAGTTGGGCACGTTCACGCCGAGCCGGATCATCGGGCGACCGCCTGCTCGTAGCGGCGGAAGGGGGCGGCGGCGTCGGCGTCGGTGTGCCCGGGGCGGGCGATGCCGGGCAGGACCGCCGTGACGGCGTCGATGAGCCGGGCCGTGGTCGCCGCGTCGCCGTCGATCGCCGCCGGGACCAGGGACTTGTCCGCGGCGTACACGATCTCGCCGATCCCGGCCGCGGCGGCGACCAGCCGGCAGATGGCGCACGGCTCGCAGCTGGAGTAGACGACGGCGCCGGACAGGTCGGCCGAGCCGAGCCGCCGGGTGGCGTCGCGGACGGCGACGACCTCGCCGTGCCCGGACGGGTCGTGGTCGTCCACGACGGTGTTGGCGCCGCCGCCGAGCACGACGCCGTCGCGCACGACCAGCGCCGCGAAGGGCAGCCGGCCGGTGGCGGCCTGGTGCAGAGCCAGTTCGACGGTACGGGCCAGCGCCGCCCCCTCGTCGAGCGGGACGCCGATCAGCGCATTGACATCAACGGTGGTCATCCGATGAGACTAGAAGTTGACATCGGTGTGAGAGGCAAGGGAGTTGTGATGCGGATCGGTGAGCTGTCCGCCCGGACCGGCGCGAGCACGCGGTCGATCCGCTACTACGAGGAGCAGGGCCTGCTGACGTCGGTGCGCTCGGGCAGCGGTCAGCGCACGTACCCGGAGGCGGCGGTCGAGCGGGTGCTGCTGATCCGGCGGCTCTTCGACGCGGGCATCGGCAGCCGGACGATGTCCGACCTGCTGCCCTGCCTGAGCGACCCGGCGATCCGGACCCCCTGGCTCACCGACCGGCTGCGGGCCGAGCGGGAACGCATCGTCGCCGAGATCGCCGAGCTGACCGGGACCGTCGCCGCGCTCGACGCCGTCATCGGCGATCTGGCGATCCCGGGAACACCACCTCGGTGATCGTGGCCGTGCCGGTCGTCGCGCCCCGCTCGTGCATGGTGATCCGGTCGCCGGGCTCGAGATGATGCCAGCGGACGGCGGTCAGCGGGGCCAGCCGGACCGGACCGGCGCCGCCCGGTGGCAGCTCCTGGGCGTACTCGACCCAGATCAGCGCGACGGCCAGGTCGGGCGCGCCGGCCGGGGTGAGCAGACCGGTGTCCCACAGCGGCCGTACCGTCCCGGCGCCCGGGATCGGCGCACTGCGCGTGCCGGGGATCAGGTGCAGCTCGGCGCGGATGACGCCGTGCAGCACCTCGCGGCGCCGCCACGCGCACCACGCCGCGCTGCGCGCCAGGCCCATCCGGAAGGCGGCTTCCTCGAGGATCTGGAAGTACGACGTGGTGACCGGGTGGTCGTCGCCCCGGTCGAGCAGCACGTCCAGGGCGAGCTCCCACTCGTCGTGGGCCAGGTACTCGTCGACGTCGGCCCGGGGCAGCCCGGCGGGCAGCTCGCCCGCCGCCTGGCGCAGGAGTCCGGGCACATCCACGCCAGCGATTGTGCCCGGACCGCGATCGGGCCCGGCGACCGGACAACCGGGTGGTCCTCCGCACCCGTCTGAGAAGTGATGACCCGACGGAGGGCGGCACGATGCGGGACGGTTCTCGAGCGGAGTACGTCGACTACGTCACGGCGCGGTTACCCGCGCTGCGGCGGCTGGCGTTCCTGCTGGCGGGTGACGAGCACCGCGCTGACGACCTGGTGCAGCAGACCATCACCACGCTGTACGTGAAATGGCAGCGGGCGGCTACGGCCACGCACCTCGACGGGTACGTGCGCACCATGCTGGTCCGCACGTTCGTCGACGAGCGACGGCTGGCCTGGGCCCGGGTCCGGCTGCTGCGCGAGACACCGGAGCCGCTGCCGCCGGCCGACGGCGGCGGCATCGAGGACCGCCAGGTCGTCCGGGTCGCGCTGGGCCGGCTGCCGCGCCGGCAACAGGCCGTGCTGGTGCTGCGCTTCTTCTACGACCTGCCGGTCGACGAGGTGGCCGCGATCCTCGGCTGCTCGGCCGGCACGGTCAAGAGCCACACCTCCCGCGGCCTGACCACCCTGCGACGCCTGCTGGGCGAGCGGGAACTGACGGGCTTTTCCACCCAGGAACTGAGGAGCCGATGATGCCGTCCGATTTCGACCTGCTGCGGTCGCTCGATGACCAGCCCCGTACGCCGTCCACCGTGGACATCGGCCGGGCGATGGCTGACGGGCGCCGCCGGCACCGCACCCGCCGCGCGGCCGGCTACACCGGCGCCGCCGCGGTGACCGCACTCGCCGTGGCCGGCGCTTCGGTGGCGGCCGGATCGGTCGCCGAGCCCCGTCCGAAGGTCGCCGCTCCCCCGACCGCCTCGGTGAAACCGCCGCTCTACACGATCCCGGGCACCCCCGGCTGGACCGCGCCCGCCGCCACCCCGCCGGGCAGCTGCACGCTGGAACAACTGCCCGCGCCCGACAACGCACCGATGGCCCTGGTCTCCGGGGCCGATCCCAGCGGCCGGTACATCGTCGGCCGCTCGTACCCGAAGGCCGGTGGCTACCAGGCGGTCATCTGGCACGACGGCCAGGCGCGCAAGGTGCTGCTCCCGGGCGACCTGGAGGAGTCTCTGCGCGACGTCAACTCGGCCGGCACCGCGGTGGGCTGGAGCTACGCCGGCAGCAGCCCGGTGCCGTACGTCTACCGCGACGGCCAGGTGGCGAAACTGCCGGGCGTGCGGCGCGGCTCGGCGCTGGCCATCAACGAGGCCGGCGCGATCGTCGGCGACGACGACACCGGTAACGCCGCGCTGCTGTGGCGCTCGGCGACCGCCAAGGCGATCCGCCTGCCGGTGCCCGCCGGCACCTCCCGCGCCCAGGCCACCGACATCGACGAGGACGGTACCGCGGTCGGCACCCTGGACGACGAACGGCCGTACGTCTGGTTCCCGGACGGCACCCACCGCGAGCTGCCCATGCCGGCCATCGGCGGGAAGCCGGCCATCACGGCCCGGGCGTTCAGCATCCGCAACGGCTGGGCGACGGGGGTGGCCACCGACGGCTCCGGCCGCGACGGCAGCAAGCCCTCGCCCGGAACGGAGGGCAGCGACAAGAAGGCACCGGCGCGCATGACGGCCGTCCGCTGGAACGTCCGCACCGGCGAGGTCCGGCTGATCGACGGCCTGGAGATCGGCGCGAACACGGCGAACGCCCACGGCTGGCAGGTCGGCACCGACAAGCAGGGACGCGCGGTGCTGGTGGCCGGCGCGAAGACGGTGGTGCTGCCGGATCTGGCCGCGCACGAGCCGGGCGGGCTGGGCAACATCGCGACCACCTTGAGCGACGACGGCCGCACCATCGGCGGCCAGTCGGACGACGCATCCGGCACGATCCAGGCCGTGGTGTGGCGCTGCCACTGACGTGCGTTTGGGGCAGAGTGCTCGCATGACCGACGACGATCTCCTGGCCCACGCGCGGGGCATCATCGCGAGCAACCACTACCTCGTGCTCGGCACGACCGGGCCGGACGGGCATCCGTGGACCGCCCCGGTCTACTTCGCCCCGTCCGGCGACCGGGACTTCCTCTGGGTGTCCGAGCGGGACGCTGTCCACTCCGATCACCTGGCCGCGCATCCACGGGTGAGCATGGTCGTCTTCGATTCCACCGTGGCGCCGTATCACGGCCGGGCCGTCTATGCGGTCGGTGAGGCACGGGAGGTCTCCGGTGCGGACCTCGAGCAGGCGTTGCGCAGCTATCCCCGGGCCGACGGCGGTGGGGCCGCGCCGGTGACCCGGGAGGACGTGACCGGGTCGTCCTCGTACCGGCTCTACCGGGTGACGGTGTCGGACATGTGGGTGCTGTGCCCCCGGGAGCCGCGCGAGCCGTGCCCCCGGCACGGACTGGCCAAGGACCACCGGGCCCGGGTCACTGTGGGGTGAGCCGGCGGTCCGCCTCCGCGATCCGGGCCGTGGTGCGGTCCAGCAGGTCGAGCACCTCGGCCCGGGTGCGGTAGGGCCGGTCGTTCCAGGTCGTCAGGTCGCGGACGCGGGCGACACGCACCGGCGGCGAGGACAGCGGGCCGACCGGATCGGCGTCCGGGGTGCCGCCGCCGAGCAGAGTGCACCAGAGCGCGTCCACCGCCGGGTACGCGTGCTCGGGCCGGGGACTCTGCTGCCAGGCCGCGTGCATGACCGCGCCGACCAGGCAGGCCTCGACGACCCGGGTGCGGTCCAGCCGGCTCGGGAAGATCGACGACATGGTGCGCCGGCGTCCGGCGGGCGTCTCCATCACGTACCAGGTCTGCTGCGTCCAGCCCCGCGCGACCACGGCCCGGGCGGCCGTCAGCACGGCCAGGGCGTCCTGGTGACGCCGATGGCCGGGAGGCGCAGCGGGCCCGGGATCAGGCTCGGCGGGTGACTGCGGGGACAGAGCGCCGGCCGCGGCGCGGAGCCGCTCGACCAGGCCCCGCTGACGCCGGCGGGTGACCGCTTCGTTCATGTGTCCGCCTCCGGGTGCGAGCAGCGTGACCTCGGTCGATTCTCCCCCGCCGGGCCGCACCCGGGAAGATGACCTGTGTGCCATCCCGGGTGGCCGTGCTGCGAAGCTGACCTGTGTGACCGCCTTCTCGACGCCACCCACCATCGTCGCCGGCACCCTCGCCGCCGGCCCGCAACCCGTCCTGTCCGCCCCCGGTGACCTGCTGCTGCGGCCATGGGAGGCGACGGACGCCGAGGTCTTCCTGGACGCCTACAGCGATCCGGAGATCCGGCGCTGGCACACCCGCCGGCCTGCCTCGGCGGAGCAGGTCGGTGAGTGGTTCGACCAGTACCGGCGGGACTGGGCACAGGAGCGGGGCGGGCACTGGGCGGTGACCCGGGCCGGCGGTGCGGTGCTGGGGCGCATCGCGCTGCGCGGCTTCGACTTCGCCGACGGCATCGCTGTGTGCGCGTACTGGGTGCTGCCGGCCGCCCGGGGCGCCGGTGTGGCCTCGCGGGCGCTCACCACGGTGAGCGACTGGGCTCTCGGCCCGGCCGGGTTCCACCGCCTGGAGCTGGATCACTCGACCGGCAACCAGGCGTCGTGCCGGGTCGCCACCGGCTCCGGCTTCCGGCTGGAGGGCACCAGGCGCAGCGCCGCCGTGCACGCCGACGGCCGGCACGACATGCACTTGCACGCCCGCGTGCGGGGCGACTGACCGGGAACGGGAACTGCCCGGCGGATGGCGGTCCGCCGGGCAGCTCACATGGTGCGGCTAACGGGCCCGTCTGGTGACCAGGCGCTGCAGCACGATGAACGCGAACAGCAGGATGCCCACCACGATCCGGGTCCACCAGGAGCTCAGCGTGCCCTGGAAGGTGAGGATCGTCTGGATCAGGCCCAGCACCAGCACGCCCAGCACGGTGCCGAACAGGTAGCCCGAGCCGCCGGTCAGGATCACGCCGCCGATCACCACCGCGGCGATCGCGTCGAGCTCCATGCCCTGCGCGTGCAGGCTGTATCCGGACAGCATGTAGAAGCTGAGCAGCACGCCGCCCAGCGCCGACAGGAACCCGCTGATCGTGTAGACCGCGATCCGGGTCCGGCCCACCGGCAGACCCATCAGCAGGGCCGAGTCGGCGTTGCCGCCGATCGCGTAGACCGTACGGCCGAACCGGGTGTACGCCAGCACGAACGCCCCGGCCAGCACCACCACCAGGGCGATCACCACGCTGGTGGAGATGAAGATGCCCGGCCCGAACCGGATCCGCTCCTGGGCCATCGAGGTCCAGAACGGGTCGGTGATCGGGATGGAGTTGCGGTTGATCAGCAGCGACAGGCCGCGGGCCAGGAACATGCCGGCCAGCGTGGCGATGAACGGCTCCACCTTGAAGTAGTGGATGACCAGGCCCATGCCGAGGCCCAGCGTCGTGCCGATCAGCAGCACCAGCGGCAGCACCAGCGCCGCCGGCCAGCCGTCGTTGAGCAGCGTCGCGGCGACCACGGTGGTCAGGGCGACCACCGCGCCCACCGACAGGTCGATGCCGCCGGTGAGGATCACGAACGTCATGCCGGCCGCGACGACGAGCAGGAAGGCGTTGTCGACGAAGACGTTGAGCAGGACCTGGGTGTCGGAGAAGTTGTCGTAGTTGGCGACACCCAGGCCGTACATCAGGGCCAGCAGGGCCAGGGTGGCCAGCACCGGGATGTGCCGCCGGTCCAGGCGGCGCCGCTTGGGCGGCGGGGTCACGGTGACCGCCGGCTGGGGCGGAGCCTTCACGTCGGTCATGCGGGCACCTCGGCTGCGGGAGTGACGGCGGGGGTACGCCGGCGGCGGAACACCGCGGCGCGGAAGGCGGCGGACTGGCTCAGACACAGAATGACGACCACGACCGCTTTGAACAACAGGGTCGTCTCGGCCGGCACGCCGATCGTGTACGTCGTGATGTCCAGCGCCGAGATCAGCACCGCACCGAGCACGCTGCCCGCGATCGAGAAGCGGCCGCCGGTCAGCGCCGTACCGCCGATCACCACGGCGAGGATGGCGTCCAGCTCGATGAGGTTGCCGGCCGCGTTGCTGTCGGCGCTGGCCACGTTCGAGCTGAAGATCAGGCCGGCGATGCCGGCGCAGACGGCGGCGAACATGTACGCCATGATCGTCAGCCCGCGGGACCGGATGCCGGCCAGCCGGCTCGCGGTCGGGCTGGCGCCCACGGCCTCGACCAGCACGCCCAGCGCCGAGCGGCGGATGAGCAGCACGGCCGCGGCCACCACGACCGCGACGATGATCACCGAGACCGGGACGGCCAGCGCGTAGCCCGCGCCGATCACCCGGAACGGCGGTGACGACACGTTGATGATCTGGCCGCCGGTGAGCAGCTGGGCGATGCCCCGCCCGGCCACCATCAGGATCAGCGTGGCGATGATCGGCTGGATCCCGATCACCGACACCAGGACGCCGTTCCAGATGCCCGCCACCAGCGACAGGACCAGGGCCAGGCCGACCGCCAGCAGCACGCCGCCGACGCTGCCCTGATCGCTCAGGTCACCGATGAACAGACAGGCCACGGCGCCGGAGATCGCCATCACCGAGCCGACCGACAGGTCGATGCCGCCGGTGGCGATGACCATCGTCATGCCGAGGGCGACCAGGGCCAGCGGGGTGGCCGAGCGCAGCACGTCGATCAGCGAGCCGTACAGGTGGCCGTCCTGCAGCGTGATCGTGAAGAAGCGCGGGGCGAAGAAGACGTTGCTGACCAGCAGCAGGACGAGCACGACGGCGGGCCAGAAGAGCCGGTGCTTGACGATGGCGGTCACGGGTTCGCTCCACTCGCGATGGCCTGCATGACGCGGTCGGCGTCGACGCCGCCGCCGGTGTTGTCGAGTTCCTCGACCAGGTGCCGCTCGCGCAGCACCTCGATCTTGTGGCTGAGCCGCAGCACCTCTTCGAGCTCGGCGCTGACGAACAGCACGGCCATCCCGCCGTCGGCCAGCTCGACCAGCAGCCGCTGGATCTCGGCCTTGGCGCCGACGTCGATGCCGCGGGTCGGCTCGTCCACGATGAGCAGCCGGGGTTCGGTGATGAGCCAGCGGGCCAGCAGCACCTTCTGCTGGTTGCCGCCGCTGAGGTTGCGTACGGCCACGTCCGGGTCGGCCGGACGGATGCCCAGGGTCTTGATGTAGCGCTCGACCAGCTCGTCCTGCTTGCGCCGCGGGATCGGCCGGGACCAGCCGCGGGACGCCTGCAGCGCGAGCACGATGTTCTCCCGCACGCTGAGCTCGCCGACGACGCCCTCGGTCCGGCGGTTCTCCGAGGAGAACGCGATGCCGTGGTTCATCGCCACCCGCGGGGTCCGCAGGGCGACCGGCTTGCCGTCGATCTTGATGGTGCCCTCGTCGGGGCGGTCCGCGCCGAACAGCAGCCGGGCCAGTTCGGTCCGGCCCGAGCCGAGCAGCCCGGCCAGCCCGACGATCTCCCCGCCGCGGATGGTCAGGTCGAACGGCGCGATGGCGCCCGTGCGGCCCAGCTCGTGCGCTTCGAGGATGGGCTCTCGCGGCGCGTCGGCCGTGACCGTGCGCGGCTCCTCCTCGAGGCGTTCCAGCACCGTCAGTTCCTTGCCGATCATCTTGGTGACCAGCTGCATCTGGGACAGCTCGGCGGTGGCGTACTCGCCGATGAGGGTGCCGTTGCGCAGCACGGTCATCCGGTCGGCCACCGCGTAGACCTGGTCCAGGAAGTGCGAGATGAACAGGATGGCCACGCCGTCGCGCTTGAGCCGGCGCATGACCTCGAACAGGCGCTCCACCTCGGAGGCGTCGAGGCTGGAGGTCGGCTCGTCCAGGATCAGCACCTTGGCCGAGATGTCGATGGCCCGGGCGATCGCGACCATCTGCTGGATGGCCAGCGAGTACGTGCTCAGCGGCGCGGCCACGTCCAGGTGCAGGTCCAGCCCGGCGAGCAGGGCGGCCGAGCGGCGGCGCATCTCCGACCAGCGGATCTTGCCGAACCGCCGGGGCTCCCGGCCGATGAAGATGTTCTCGGCCACGGAGAGGTTCGCGCAGAGGTTCACCTCCTGGTAGACCGTGCTGATGCCGGCCTGCTGGGCCTGCAGCGGCCCGCCGAAGCGCACCGGGGTGCCGTTGAGCCGGATGTCGCCGGCGTCGATGTCGTACACCCCGGTCAGGACCTTGATCAGGGTCGACTTGCCGGCCCCGTTCTCGCCCATCAGGGCGTGGACCTCGCCCGGGCGCAGCGAGAAGTCGACGCCGTCGAGCGCGACCACGCCCGGGAAGGTCTTGCGGATGCCGGTCATCTGCAGGATCGGCGGGTCACCCATCGTTTTGCTCCTTGGTCGGCGGCGGACCGCCCCGGCTTGCCGGCCGGGGCGGTGCCGCTCGTGCGTGATCGGTGATCGTTCAGGGTGACCTGAACAGACCTCAGTACTTGCGGTCCGGCAGAGCGGCCTTGGCCTGCTCCTGGGTGAAGGTGGTCTCCTCGGTGAGCACGCGCTGCTCCACCGTCTCGCCGGCCTTGACCTTCTTGGCCAGGTCCATCAGCTGTGGGCCGAGCAGCGGGCTGCACTCCACGATGTAGTTGATCTTGCCCGCGGCGAGCGCCGTCATGCCGTCCTTGACCGCGTCGACCGTGATGATCTTGATGTCGGTGCCGGGCTTCTTGCCGGCCGCCTCGATCGCCTCGATGGCACCCAGGCCCATGTCGTCGTTGTGCGCGTAGAGCACGTCGATCTTCGGGTGGGCCTTGAGGAAGGCCTCCATGACCTCCTTGCCGTCGGTCCGGGTGAACTGACCGGTCTGCGAGGCGATGACCTTGAACTTGGGGTCGGCCTTGATGACGTCGGCGAAGCCGGCCTTGCGGTCGTTGGCCGGGGCCGCGCCGGGCGAGCCCTGCAGCTCGACGATGTTGACGTCGCCGGTCTTGCCCTCGTACTCCTTGACCAGCCACTCGCCGGCCTTCTTGCCCTCGAGCACGAAGTCGGAGCCGATGAAGGTCTTGTACAGCGACTTGTCCTGGGAGTCCACCGAACGGTCGGTGAGGATCACCGGGATGTTCGCGTCCTTGGCCTCCTTGAGCACCGTGTCCCAGCCGGACTCCACGACCGGCGAGAAGGCGATCACGTCGACGCGCTGGGCGATGAAGGACCGGATCGCCTTGATCTGGTTCTCCTGCTTGCCCTGGGCGTCGGAGAACTTCAGGTCGATGCCGGCCGAGGCGGCCGAGTCCTGGATCGACTTGGTGTTCGCCGTACGCCAGCCGCTCTCGGCGCCGACCTGGGAGAAGCCCATGGTGATCTTGCCGCCGCCACCACCGCTGCCACTGCCGGCGTCGTCGCCGTCACCACCACATCCCGCGAGGGCGCCGACCGCCAGCGCGCCGGCCAGGACCGCAGCGGACCATTTCTTGAGCACAACGTCCTCCAGGTATCTCATTTGTTAGCGTTCACAATCTGAACTTCGCGAAGCCGGTTTTCAATTGACAGGAAGGGGAGCGGCAGTCCCACGGCGTTCGGGGGTGGGAACGCGCGGAGCAGCCAGACGACAGCCACACCGCTCGATGCAGTGGCTCCCGTCACACGGTGCGTTTCAGGAGTGTTACCGTTCCCAATCCCGGCGTCAAGAGATCGTTCCGTATCGTGACCTAGCAAGCGCCGACAGGGCGCCGACACCGAGGTCAAGGGCACTGTTCGGAAACTTGGAAGAACTACACTGTGGCCGACACCGGTGCGGGAGCGACAAGGGGAACTGCGTGCCATCGAAGAAGCCGGCGGCGGTCATGCGTGACGTCGCGAAGCTCGCGGGCGTCTCTCACCAGACGGTGTCGCGGGTCCTCAACGAGCACCCGAACGTCCGGCAGGAGACCCGCGCCCGGGTGCTCGAGGCGATGGAGTCGCTGGACTACCGCCGCAACCTCGCCGCCCGTACGCTGGTCACCCGGCAGTCGCACACCCTGGGCATCATCGGCTTCGAGACCACGCTGTTCGGCCCGGCCTCCATGCTGTACGGCATCGAGGACGCCGCCCGCACCGCCGGATACCTGGTCAGCATCGCCACCTTCCGCAACCTGGAACGCCGGCCCGTGCTGGAGGCCGTCGACCGGCTCCGCCAGCACGCGGTGGACGGCATCATCGCCATCGCCCCCAAGCACGCCGTCACCGATGCCCTGACGCAGGCCCCGGCCGGCCTGTCCTGTGTGGCGGTCGGCGGGGCCGGTGGCGCCGACGGGGTCCCGACCGTCCGCGTGGACAACGCCGGCGGCGCCCAGCTCGCCACCCGGCACCTGCTCGACCTGGGCCACCGCACGGTGCACCACGTCGCCGGACCGGGCGACTGGCCGGAGGCGCAGGAACGCATCGCCGGCTGGCGCGACACCCTGACCGCGGCCGGCGCCGAGGTGCCGCCGATCCTGCCGCAGTCCTGGAACGCCGAGACCGGCTACGTGCAGGGCCAGGCGCTGGCCCGGGACCCGGCGGTCACGGCGATCTTCTGCGCCAACGACCGGATCGCCCTCGGCGTGCTGCGCGCGCTGCACGAGGCCGGCCGCAAGGTGCCCGAGGAGGTCAGCGTCGTCGGCTTCGACGACATGCCGGACTCCGGATACTTCCTGCCCCCGCTGACCACGGTGCGCCAGGACTTCGCCGAGCTCGGCCGGCTCAGCCTGGCGCTGCTGCTGGAGCACATGGCCGGCCCCGAGTCCCCGGCGCACGTCGTCGTCACCCCCGAGCTGGCCGTGCGAGCCAGCACCGCGGCCCCGCCCAAGCGCCGGGCCCGCCGGTAGCGTCCGGACATGCGAAGGCCCGGGGCGCATCCGCACCCCGGGCCTCCGGTCAGCTCACGCGGTCGTGCAGCTCAGGTTCTGCACCGTGAGCGGCACCGATCCGGTGCCGGTGAAACCGAACGTGGTGTAACTGTTGGCCGCGATCGAGCCGTTCCACGACTCGTTGGTCACCGTGGCCAGGGAACCGCTACCGGTGTACTTGCCGCTCCACAGCTGACTGACCGTCTGCCCGCCGGGGAACGTCCACGACACCTTCCACTTGGTCACCGGCGTGCTCGCCGCATGGACCATGACCTCGCCCTGGAAGCCACCGCCCCAGGACCCCGTGGGGTTGTACATCGCGGAGCAGCCGCTGTTGGTGCCCGGCGGCGGGGTGGTCGGTCCGCTTGACGACGGCGGCGGGCTCGTCGGGGTGGACGGCGGCGGGGTCGTCGGATCGGTCGGCGGCGGCGGGATGGTCCCGTCACCGACACCGGTCACCTCACCGTTGCCACCGTCGAAGGTCACGTCCGAGCAGCCGTAGAAGGTCTCCTGGCTGTCCGAGCGGGACCACACCGAGTAGATGATGTGCTTGCCGCTCTTGCCCGAGGGCAGGCGCCCGGTCCACGAGTACCGGCCGTCGTTGGTGCCCGGGCCGCCGATCGACTCGGGGTTGACCACCTGGGAGAACGGGGTGGACTCGAGGTCGCTCCAGGCCAGCGGACGGGTCGGGCTCCAGCTGTCCTTGGTGATGTACAGCGAGAACGTGCCCGGGTGCTTGGCCCAGTTGTTGTAGTCGAAGCGCATGCTGGCGCCCGCCGTGAGGTGGGTCTGCGGCCAGTCGTTGCGGGCGGCGTTGTAGGCGGTGAAGTTGTACGGGCCCCCGGTGCCGCCGCTGCACAGCTGACCGTCCGGGATGAAGCCGGCCATCCGGCCGCCCCCGTCCGAACGCAGCACGGCGAACCAGTTGTAGAGCGGGGTGGTGCCGCCCTGGGCCACCGCGGCGGCGCAGGCCGGGTTCTTCGGCGATATCCCTCCGTTGGTCCCGGAGAGGCCGTCCTTCCAGCAGAAGTAGGTCCGGCTACCGGGAACCATCATGGCCCCGTGCGCCGAGGCGCTGGTCTGGACCACGGTCACGCCCACGCCGGTGGCGAGCAGTACCGCGGCCGCGTACAGGAATCTTCTCTTCATCTCGGTCCTCTCAGCCGTTCGGGAAGAGGCGGGCGTAGTCCGCGTAGCCGGTGGCCACGTCGACCTGGGCCCAGAATCGGTGGTAGTTGAAGGTCGGGGCCGCGCCGCCCTTGAGGTAGGCGTCGACCTTCGGGTAGTCCGGGTCGTTCTTGTAGAAGGAACGGATGTCCAGGAAGGACACGCCCGGCTTGATCTCGTCGCCGTTGGGCATCTTGCCGCTCCAGCCGGGCGGGATGTAGATGCCCTGGCCGGTGGCCGCGTCGTAGCGGTCGTCCATCCGGTTGTAGTCGGCCCGGGTCTCGGTGACCGAGACGCCCTTCGGGTCCTTGTACGCCCAGATGGCGTCCAGCAGGCCCTTGGCGGCCGTCTTGGCCCGCGCGTTGCCCGACTTGGCGGCGTAGTAGGCGAGCAGCTTGGCGTACGAGCCGGCGACCCCGAGGTCCTGGCCCTTGCTGGTGACCTCGACGTGCAGGCCGGTGTTGGCGGCCGGGCTCGACGGGTTCCAGGTGACCGGCTTGCCGGTCCACGCCAGGTCCGACGGGATGGCGAAGCTCGACGTGCCGATCTCGGTGTTGTCCAGGGCCCAGGTGACCCACTTGTCCAGGACGGACTTCGCCTTGGCGTCGTTGGTCAGGTAGTAGTACTCGGCGAGCCGCTCCAGCGACCAGGTCTGCATGCCGAACCACCGGTTGGACGGCGGGTCCTCGTAGACCGGCGCCTCGACGTAGGACAGGCCGTAGAACGTCGGGGTGCCGGCCGGCGGCGCCTTGTACGCACCTTGCCAGCTGTTGGTCGCGCCACCGGCGATACCGCCCTCACTGGACTGCAGCCACTGGTAGAACTCCAGCTGCCGGTTGAGGCTGGCCTGCCAGTCGGCCTTGGCCGTGGGTGACTTCGGGGCCATCGCCGGGACGTTGGACAGCACGTACGCCGCCATCGGGTTCTGGTAGCCGAAGTGGCTGGTGCTGGAGCCGATCCGCCAGGCCCAGCCGGCCTGCGTGTCGGTGGCCCCGCCCCAGGCGTAGTACCAGGACATCAGGTTGTTCGAGCTGCTCTTGCCGGAGCCCGCGGCGCAGGACGTCGAGGTGCAGCCCGGGTTCTTGAAGTACTTGTCGTAGAAGGAGTAGCGCAGGTAGTCGCCCATCTTGGCGGCGTTGGCCACCGCGGCGGACAGCTGCGACTGCTTGCCCTGCGCGGTCGCCCAGGTCAGCGCCCAGTAGGCGGCCTGCACGGCCCGCGAGTCGGCGTCGGGGGCGTTGGTGTACTTCCACTGCTTGGCGTACGACGCGTCCTTGGTGAACAGGTCGAGGTAGCCGTTGGGGCCGCCGTGCTTGAACGTGTCGCAGGACGGCTGCGGCACGGTCTCGAAGGTCGACTCCTGCGGGCCGCGCTGGAAGGTGTTGATGAAGACGTTCTTGGTGGTGCCGTCGCCGCAGTGGCCGAAGCCGTAGACGTTGTCGACGTCCATCAGCCAGTGCATGCCGTAGATGTCCGAGGTGCCGTACGCGCTCTTGAGCTCGTTGGCCAGCGGGTCGGTGCCCACCGAGACACTGTTGTCCAGCTGCGACGGGTACTCCGACGGCAGCAGGTGCTCGGCGGCGTAGGTGGCCGGCTTGCTCGGGTCGTACTTGTCGTTGGTGGGCTGGTCCGCGTGCGACGGGATGATGTACTGCTCCATCGTCTGCCACGCCTTGTTGAACGGCGCCCAGTCCCCGCTCACCTGACCGTGCTCGGCCTCCAGCCACAGCCAGTAGCTGAACGCCTCGGAGGTCGTCTCGTGGCCGTGGTCGGGCGCCTCGTCGATCAGCGTCTCGATCGAGTGGTAGGGCAGGCCGTCGGGGCTGAAGTAGCCGTTGGCCGGGTTCTTGATGTCGCTGTAGAGCTGGGTGAACCGGGCGTCGGCGCTGCCCTTGGCCAGCACCGTCGCGACCACGCTGGCCGCGGTGTGCCCGGCGGCCGTGGCACTGAAGGTGGCGGTCGAGTTCAGCGCGGCCGCGGCGGTCGCGGCGACGGTGACCGTCTGCGCCGTGTTCCAGTTCGCGGTCGTGAAGGTCAGCGACGCGGGCGTCGCCGAAACCGTGGTGGCCCCGGCGCTGCGGGCGATCGCCACGGTGGTGGTCGCGGCCGGCGCCTTGGACAGCGCCACCTTGAAGGTCGCGGACTCGCCCGGAGCGACGGTCAGCGAGGTGGGATCGGTGACGACCGCCGGAGTGGTGGCGGCGTCGACGAACACCGGTACGTCGGCGGTCGCGCTCTTGGCGTTCGTCGAGTCGTACGCGATGGCCTGCAGGCGGTACGCCGCGGTCTGGGCCGGGACGCTCTCCCAGGTGTAGGCGTACGGCGCCGTGGTGTCGGTGCCCAGCAGCAGGCCGTCGTGGTAGAACTCGACCTTGCTGATGGTCCGGCCGCTGGTCGCCGTGGCGGTCGCCGCGACCGGGATCGAGGCGGGCGCGGTGAACCGGGTGTTGGCCGCCGGGCTGCTGATCGACACCGTCGGTACGGCGGCGGTCTGGTTGCAGGCGGTGCCGTTGAGGGTGAACGCCGTCGGGACCGGGTTGGCCGAGCCGAAGGTGCCGTTGAAGCCCGTGCTGACCGAGGCGCCGCTGCCGAGCGTGCCGTTCCACGCCGCGTTGGAGACGGTGACGTGCTGACCGCTCTGCGCGTACGTGGCGCTCCAGCCCTGGGTGACCTTCTGCCCCGCGTCCGGGAAGTCGTACTCCAGCTTCCAGCTGGTCAGCGGGTCACCGGAGTTGGTGATGGCGATGTCACCGGTGAAGCCGCCGCTCCATTGGCTCTGCACACGGTAGACGACCGTGCAGCCGGCGGCCGCTTGCGCGGGCGACGAGCCGGCGACGACCAGGCCGGCGGCGAGTAACGCCGCAGCCGAGGCCGCGAGACCGCGTCGATAACGCGATCGGGTGGACAGGGGGGATCTCATCGCGGGTCCTTCCTGGGGGTGGGGCGGGTCATGACGTGGCCGCACAGGTGATCGGCGACGGAAGGGGGTTGGTGCCGGTGGTGGAGGCGAGGAAGCCGAACGTGGTGGTCGCGTTCGCGGCCAGCACGCCGTTCCAGCCGGCGTCGCGCACGGTCACGGCCGTGCCGGTCTGACCACCGGTGCCGCCCCAGACCTGCGAGACGACCTGGCCGTTGCCGAAGGTCCAGCCGACGGACCAGGTCTTCGTGGGGGCTGTGCCGGTGTTGCGGACGGTCACCTCACCCTGGAAGCCACCGCCCCAGGTTCCGGTGATCTTGTAGGTCGCGGTGCAACCGGTCGCCGCCGGCGGCGGGGTGACCGACGCCGAGGCGGAGGGGGTCACCGGCGGCGGCGTGGACGGGGTCACCGGTGGCGGCGTGGCCGAGGCCGACGCGGACGGGGTCACCGGCGGCGGCGTGGACCCGCCGGTGCGGTCGGCGTAGAGGATGCCGCGGCCGTTGGTGCCGAGGTAGACGCGGCCGTACACCCGGGGGTCGCCGGCCAGGGCCTCGCCCGCGTTGCCGTACTGGTGGGCGTCGTCGTTGATCCGGACCCAGGCCGCGCCGCCGTTGTCGGAGCGGAAGACCCCGGCGACCCCGGCGACCGTGCCGATCGTGAAGACCGCGGGGTACGCGGCCCCCGGCGCGGCCTTGCCGGTGGAGACGTTGATCGCCTTGCTGACGCCGGCGACCGCCGTGAACGTCGCACCGGCATCGGTGGAGTGCAGCAGCCCGGTCTCTCCGGCCAGCCACACGTCCCCGGTACGGCCGGCGACGGTGTGCAGCTTGACGTTCCCGGTCGCGGGCACGGTCGCCGCCGAGGCGGTGAAGGTGGCGCCGCCGTCCTTGCTGACGTAGACCTTGCCGGCCGCGTACCCGTAGAAGGTCTTCGGGTCGACCCGGTCGCTGACGATCTCGGCGCCGGCCGGGATGCCGGTGGAGGCCGTCCAGGAGCTGCCCCGGGTGGTCGAATGGTGCACGCCCACGCCGGCCGGGGCCCAGACCACGGCGTTGGCGTCGGCCCCCACGGCCACCTTGCCACCGCCGGTGACGCCCGCCGGTTCCTGGCCGTTGTACCAGTTCTTGCCGCCGTCGTTGGAGACGCCGATGTGCGGTGCCGCGTCGGCGTTGCCGACCCGGACGAAGAAGGCCGGGCTCAGCTCGGCGAAGTCCAGGCTGGTGTTGCTGCCCAGGCTCGGCGTGTCGTGGAAGTTCGCCGGCACGGTGTCCAGGTCGGCGTGGTGGAACCCGCCGATGTCACCGAGGGCGCTGACCAGGGGCGCCCCGGACGGCGGGCTGGCCAGGTCGAGCACCGCGGTCTCCTCGAGACCCTTGGCCATCGGCCTGATGGTGAACGTCGTGTTCTTGTCCCAGTTGGTCAGCTGGGTGGTGCCGTAGACGGTGGCGCCGGTGCCGTAGAGCAGCCGGTTCGAGTCCAGCGGGTCGATCTCGACCGACTCGTTCATCCAGCCGAGCTTGGGCGTGGCCTCGGGCGGCTGCGGGCTGGTGTTGAAGTCCAACCACGGGTTCGCCGAGATGTCCATGGTGTAGCGCTTGGACTGGCTCGGATAGCTGGTGAAGTCCCAGATCCGGGTCCAGGTGGCGCCGCTGTCGGTGCTGCGGAAGAAGATCGCGTCCGGCCACCAGGAGATCTGGGTGGCGACCATGAGCGTGCCGGGCCGCTGCCGGTCCACGGTCAGGCCGGAGTAGCCGAAGTAGAGGTCGGCGCCGGCGCTGAGCTTGACCGGGCTGACGTCGGTCCACTCCCCCGTCACCGTGTTGAGCCGCGAGACCTGGCCCTTGCCCCCGTCGTACGGGCCACCGGTGTCGCTGGTGGCCACGTAGAGGTAGTGGTTGACCGAGTCCAGGACCCCCTTGTGCGGCAGGTAGCCGGTGGGCTGGCCGGGGACCCGCGCCCAGGTGCCGCCGCCGTCGGTGGAGCGGTAGACCGGATTGGCCTTGTCGGCCACGCCGACGAAGACGTCACGGCTGACGTCGTCGAAGGTGACCCAGGTCAGGCCCTGGTTCTGGCTCAGGTAGCCGTTGGTGTCGGCCGGGTCCTGCACGTAGTTGCCGGCGTTCGGGAACGCGGCGACCTTGGCCCAGGTCACGCCGTAGTCGGTGCTGCGCCAGAGGCCGTTGCCGCCCTCGGCGGCGTAGAACACGTGGCTGTGGTCGTGCGGGTCGATCGCCAGCCGCTCCCCCATGCCGCGACCGGGCATGTTGCCGCCGTTCTTGAACGGCAGCGTGGTGACCTGCCAGGTCGCGCCGCGGTCGGCCGAGCGCAGGATCGCCCCGTTGTTGGGGTCCCAGCTGTTGGTGTACATGCCCACCGCCGCGTAGACCCGGTCGGGATCGACCGGGTCCGTCGCGATGCTCGTGACGCCGTTGTAGCCCCAGTTCTCCTGGCCCACCCAGTCCAGGAGCGGCACCCAGTTCTGTCCGGCCTGGTTCCACCGGTACGCGCCGCCGATGTCGGTGCGCGCGTAGATCAGGTTCTTCTCGGTCCGGTTGAAGATCAGGCCCGGCACGAAGCCACCGCCGTCGATCCGGACGTTCTTCCAGCTGTACGCGTCGGCAGCGGCGGCGGCGGTGGCCGGCCGGGGACGGTCGGCCGCGGTGGCAACGAAGGTCGTCGCGCCGATGAGCAGCGCGGCAACGGCCACCGAGGTGAATCTTGGTCGTCGCAAAGGGGTTCCTCTCCGGGCACGGCTGCGACGCCGCGGATGCGCCATCGACAGTCATGAACATGGGAGCGCTCCCATGAATGTGGGCCGTTGACATTTCGTTGTCAAGAGCCGGAAACAAATGACCCACCGGTCACGCCGAGGTTTCTGCCGTGTTGACAAGGACTGAACCGAGTAGGTAGGAAGATGTCGGTCAATCGATCGTGGGAGCGCTTCCGACATCGATGGAGGACCACATGAGACATCGCTTCACGCGACGCAGACTTCTCGGCGGCCTGGCCGCCGTGCTCGCCACGGTGACCGGCCTGGTCGCTGTGGCGGCCCAGCCCGCACAGGCGGCGGCGGGCTTCACCGTCAGCGGCAGCCGCATCCTGGACGCGAACGGCAACGCCTTCGTCATGCGCGGCGTCAACCACGCCCACACCTGGTACCAGGACCGCACGCCGCAGGCGCTGGCCGACATCAAGGCACTCGGCGCCAACACGGTCCGGATCGTGCTCGGCAGCGGGCCACGCTGGGGTCCTGACAACGCTGCCAACGTCTCCGCCGTGATCAGCCAGTGCAAGGCCAACCGCCTGATCTGCGTGCTGGAGGCCCACGACACCACCGGGTACGGCGAGCAGGCCGGCGCGGCGACCCTGGCCCAGGCCGTGGACTACTGGATCAGCGTCAAGAGCGCGCTCGCCGGCCAGGAGCGCTACGTCATCCTCAACATCGGCAACGAGCCGTACGGCAACACCAACGCCGCGGGCTGGGTCGCGGACACCAAGAACGCGATCACCCGCCTGCGCGCCGCCGGCTTCGAGCACTCGATCATGGTGGACGCCCCGAACTGGGGCCAGGACTGGTCGTTCACCATGCGCGACAACGCGGCCTCGGTGTTCGCCACCGACCCGCAGCGCAACACCATCTTCTCGATCCACATGTACGGCGTGTTCGACACCGCCGCCGAGATCAACGACTACCTGGGCCGGTTCATCACCGCCGGGCTGCCCATCGTGGTCGGCGAGTTCGGCCACAACCACTCCGACGGCGACCCCGACGAGGACACCATCCTGGCCACCGCCCAGGCCCGCGGCATCGGCTATCTGGGCTGGTCGTGGAGCGGCAACGGCGGCGGCGTGGAATACCTGGACCTGGTCACCGACTTCAACGCCGCGGCCCTGACCTCCTGGGGCCAGCGCTTGTTCAACGGGGCCAACGGCATCAAGGCGACCTCCCGGGAGGCGTCGGTCTTCGGTGGCGTGCAGCCCACCACGCCGACGGCCTCACCGACAGTCTCGCCGACGGTCTCGCCGACGCCCGGCACGTCGACCCCGCCGCCCGCGGGCAAGGGCTGCACGGCCACCTACGCGGTCGGCGGCCAGTGGGGCGGCGGCTTCCAGGGCGCGGTCACCGTCAAGGCCGGCAACGCGGCGATCACGTCGTGGACCGTGACGTGGACCTGGCCCAGCGGCCAGCGCTTCACCAACACCTGGAACGCCACGGTCACCAGCTCCGGTGACGCGGTGACCGCCCGCAACGCGCCGTACAACGGCTCGCTGGCGGCCGGCGCGAGCACCACCTGGGGCTTCACCGCGAGCTCGACCGGCACCAACACCGCGCCGGCCGTGACCTGCGCGGCTGCCTGACCCCGGTCGGCATCACCGTTCCCCGCACCGCACCTGTCACCACCGCCGCCTGCGCGGCCGCCTGACGCCCCGCGCCAACCGGGGTTCCCACAGCGGCCCGGTCCGTCACCCCCGGGCCGGGCCGCTCCCCGATCGCCACCGCCGCGCACCCGTGCTGCACCCCCGGACCGCCAGTCTGGGGAGCCATCCAGCCCTGGGAGCATCGTGACCACGACACCCGCGCCGGTCGAGGCCGGCCGCCTGGCCGATGACCTGCTGAGGCTGGAGATCGGCTTCACCGCCTCCCTCCACGACGACGCGGCCGTGGCCGCGCGCATCGAACGCGCCGCCGCCGGGTCCGGCCACCCGGAGCTGGTGCTCCGGGCCCGCCTGGCCCGGGCCGTGATCATGCTGCGCGAGGGCGAGACCGTGGAGGGCGGGCGGCTGACCCACCGGATCTACCCGGAGGCCGTGGAGCTGGGCGATGACTACCTGCTGGCCCGCTGCCACCGGGCGCTGTCGATCTTCTTCCGGCAGCTGGGCGACAACGCCACCGCGCTGGCCCACGCCGTGCAGTGCATGTCGCACACCGGCGACGACGTGCCGCCGGCCATCCGCAGCCGGCACCTGATGTGCCTGGCCGTGCTGCTGGACGAGACCGGCTCACCGCAGGAGGCGATGCGGGCGTTCACCGAGGCGCTCGGGCTCGCCACCGCCCACCACGACAGCGACCTGGCCCTGCACCTGCTCAACAACATGACGTACACCGCGTACGAGCGCGGTGACCGGCCGGCCGCCGAGGAGCTCGTACGCCGGATGCTGGCGACCGCCGAGAGCGCCGGGATCCGGTTGAGCGCCACGTGCCTGGACACTCTGGCCCGGGTGGCGATGCTGGGCGGCCGGCACCGCGAGGTGGAGCAGATCCTCGCGCCGCTGCTGGCCGACGACGCGACGCGGCACCTCATCGACGAGGGCAACGCGCTGGAGGAGGCCCTGCTCACCGCGGCCGAGGCGTGCCGGGAGCTCGGCGCGGCCGAGCGGGCCCAGACGCTGCTCGACCGCCTGTTCCGGTTGTGCGCCGAGCACGATCTGGCCGGGCTGCAGTCCCGGGGCCGTGAACAGCAGGCGCTGCTGTACGCCGCCACCGGCCGCTACCAGGAGGCGTTCGAGGAGTACCGCCGCTTCCACAGGGAGACCCGGGAGCTCACCTCGGCCCAGCAGGACGCCCGGTCCCGGGCCCTGCAGGCGGTCTACCAGGCCGAGGAGGCCCGCCGGGCCACGGACACGTTCCGCGAGCTGGCCCACCGCGATGCCCTGACCGGCCTGCACAACCGGCGTCACGCCGACGAGGAGCTGCCCGCAGCGCTGGCCACCGCGGCCGAGGGCACGCCGGTGTCGGTCGCGCTGCTCGACCTGGACCACTTCAAGCGGGTCAACGACACACGGTCGCACGCGACCGGGGACCTGGTGCTGCGGCGCCTGGCCGGGGTGCTCACCGCGGCCGCACCGCCGGACGCCGTGATCGCCCGGATCGGCGGCGAGGAGTTCGTCGTCCTGCTGCCGCGGACCGACGCCGCGCGGGCCCGGCGGGACTGTGAACGGATCCGGTCGGCGGTGGCCGGCGAGGACTGGACCGCGCTCACCGGCGGCCTGCCGGTGACTTGCAGCATCGGCGTCACCACCGTGAACGGCGCCGCAACGACTCCGGCGGCGGCACTGGCCGCCGCCGACCGCAACCTGTACGCCGCGAAGCGCGCCGGCCGCGACCGGGTCTGTGACGACGAGGTCACTGCCGCGGCATGAAGGTGCCGCTCACCTTCGCGTCCTTGCCCTCCCCGGTGATCTTGGCTTCGTAGCTGTCGCCGGCCGGGGAGTGCTTGCCCACGGTGTGGTTGAACTGCGCCGCGAACGTGTACTCGCCCGGTGCCAGAGTCGCGCCCGGCCGCAGCGTGAATCGGAAGACCAGCTTCTTGCCGGTCCGGCTGCTGCTGGTGGTGAGCAGCTCGTTGGACACCGTGCTCCACCGGCCGGTCTCGCCCACCCCGGGGGTCAGCGCGACCTCCACGGTGACGTCCAGGGCGGTGATCTTGCGGGTCGACTTCAGCACCACGCTGTCCTGCGTCCAGCCGTCGCTGGTGTTCGGGTCGATCTTGGTGGTCGAGCTGAGGTAACCGTCGCGGTCGGTCTGCGGCGCGGCGCTGGACGGCGTGGTCACGGACGGGGACGAAGGCGTGCCGGAGGTGGTGCGGGGCGGCTCGGGGTCGGTGGCGGTCGTGGCCGGGGTGGTAGGTTCGGGCGCCTTCGTGGTGGCCGGTGCCGGCGTCGTGGCCGGTACGGCTGACGGGGCGGCGACCGGGGCGTCGTCCACGTCCGGCTCCCGGTTGCTCAGCCGGACCCCGGCGACGGCCAGCACCAGCACCACGGCCACGGCCAGCGCGGCCGCGGCCGGACGGACCAGGGCGAAGAGCCGGTCGATCGGGCGGCGGGCGTACGCCGTCCGGCCCTGGGCTATCCGGTCCAGCATCGCCTGCCGGTCCGGCCGGTGCCGGTCGGCCTCCTCGCGCAGCGCCGTGCGGAGGTCACGCTCGTCATGCTGACGCACTCAGTCCTCCCGTCGTCACTGGCAGATCCTTCAGGTACTGGCTGAGCTGGGCCGCTCCCCGCGACGTCAGGCTCTTGACCGCGCCGACCGAGATACCCAGGATCTCGGCGACCTCGCGCTCCGGCACGTCGAACGCGTACCGCAGGACGACGCACTCGCGCCGGCGCAGCGGCAGGTGCCGCAGGGCCGCCCGCACGTCGAGCACGGCCGGGGTGTCCGGTTCCGCCCGGTCCCGGCGCAGCAGGCCCAGCCCGAGCAGCCCGAGCCGCTCCCGGCTCTGCCGCTTGATCCACTGGCGGGCCAGGTTGGCCACGATGCCCCGGGCGTACGCGATCGGGCTGTCCGCCGCCTGGACCCGCTCCCAGTGCCGCCACACCTCGACGAACGCGTCCGCGGCCAGGTCGTCGGCCACGCCGGACTCCCCCGTCACGAGGTACGCCAGCCGTGAGAGGTCCGCGTGGTGCTGCTCGAAGAAGCGCCGGAAGTCACGCTCGTCGTCCGGGTCCGTCACACGTTCCTCTCCGGTCATCGGTACAGGTGGAGGCCGGCTGCCCCGGCTGTGGGGGTAAACGGAACCGGAGCAGCCGGGGTTCAGTGGATCGACACGAAATACTCCGAGGTATGGGGGACGACGTCAAGAAACCCGCGAGGAGGCCGGGTGAGGTCCTGATGGAACGGCCTCCTCGCAGGTCACTTGCCCCGTAGTGGGCGCCCGCCGGCAAAAGGTTGCCGGCGGGCGCCAAGTTTTTTTCCGCGGGGATCAGTGGCGGGTCAGCTGGGTGAGGTCGTACGACCAGATGCCCCGGCCGTGGGTGGCCGCGTAGAGCGTGCGGCCGTCCGGGCCGAGCTTGAGCTGCAGCGTGGTCGTGGTGGGCAGGTTGCGGCCGAGCACCGACCAGCGGCCGGCCGGCCGGGACCGGTAGAAGATCCCGGTGTCGGTGCCCACGGCCAGACCGCCGCCGCGGACCATCCGCACCGTGTTCGCCGGGACGTCCGGCAGATCGGCGGAGATGTCGGTCCAGTGCTCCCCGGCGTCACGGGACTCGAAGACATGGCCGACGCCGGCGCCGGGGCCCTCGGTCCACTTCCGGGAGAAGCCGTTGATCGCCACGACGACGTGCCGGGGATCGGCCCGATCCACGTCGAAGCCCGAGACGTACCGGTTCGGCACGGTGCCGTCGACCGGCAGGGTCAGCTGGTGCCATCCCGTCCCGTCGGTGCGGCCGACCGCGATCCCGCGGGTGAAGCCCTGGTTGTTGCAGGGCCCGCACCAGCCGGCGTAGACATAGCCGCCGGAGGTGGCGACCGCGGTGGCCACGTGGCCTTCGCCCAGGTCGAACAGGTTGCGCCATTCCTCCCCGGAACGGATCGCGAAGCCGTTGGTCTGCAGCCAGACGTGCTGGCCGCCGGCGATCCAGGTCCGGCTGTCGCGCGGATCCATGGTCAGCGGCGCGATGAACCGGGCGGCGCCGGTCTCGGCGTCCGGCGGGGCGACCTCGTAACTGGTGGCCAGGGCCGGGTCCCGGGTCCACGCGCCGTTGTTGACCGCACAGTTGTTGGTCACCCAGACGTCCAGGTAGACGTACTCCTCGGCGATGTTGCAGCCGTTGGCCGGGTCGACGATGGTGTCGCCGCCGTCGCCGCCGAAGTTGGAACCCATCACCCGGTCACCCGGGCGCAGGATGGACTGGCCGTTGTCCTGCAGGCCGCCGGAGACCGCGACGCCACGCCGGTCCCGGCCGACGCCGACCGAGTAGTACTGCAGCACGTCGATCGTGCCGTCGTTGAGCGAGACCCAGTCGGTGGCGTGCCCGGAGGCGTCCGCCGCGCCCCGGACCGGCCGGCGGTAGGCACCGCCGTCGTTGCCCACGACCACGAAACGCCTGCCGTGGTACGACCCGATCGCGACCGACTGCTGGTCGGGATGGGTGGTCTGGTGGCAGTCACCGGTCTGCTCGGCCGGGTCGATGCTCCAGCACGGGAAGTCGAAGTTCCAGTACGGCCCCGGGGTGCTCCAGCTCAGGCCGCCGTCGGTGGACTCGAAGACCTCCTCCAGGCCCGCGTACACGTGCTTCGGGTCGGCCGGGTCGACCTGCAGGAACTGGTTGTACCAGGACTGCACGCCGGGCATGTAACCCGGCTCGGTCAGCGCGGAGCCGGACTCGGCGAGCTCGTGGTAGTCCGCGCCCAGGGTCCACGGACCGAACGGCGAGCCCGAGAGCGACACGTAGAAGCCCTGCAGGGCGCTGTCCGGGTTGGTCGCCAGCAGCGTGGGCGACTGCTCGATCGCGTAGTAGCGCGACCCGTCGGCGGACGGCGTGAAGGTGACCGTCCCGACGTCGCCGGCCCCGGAGGGCAGGCCGGCCAGGACGGTGCGCTGCCAGGTGCCGCCGCCGCGCGTGTAGAAGCCGTTGTAGTCGTCGCCGCTGCGCCAGCCGGCGGCGATGATCACCCGGCGGGAATCGCGGGGGTCCACGGCGAAGTCGTTGATGATGTTCTTGTACGGCGCGTTCGGATCCGCGGCCTGCGCACCACCCGGCAGGAAGGCCGGATTGGGTACGAACTCGGCGCGCCAGGGTCCGGACAGATCCGTGAGCGAGTGCGTGTAGGCGCCACGGTTGGTCGCCGCCCACACGGTGTTGCCGAAGAACCGGAGCTTACGGATGGTCGTGCTCTCGAGTTCGGTGCCGCCGACCCGGTCCGAGGGCCGGAACGTGCGGTGGCGCGGGTCGCGGAGCACGTACACGCCGGTGCCGACGAACGAGGTGGCACTGGTGTTCGCCTCCCCGGTCGCGTACCAGAGCCGGCCCGTGCGGTCCAGGCGCAGATCGCCGGTCGACGGTGACGGCAGCCGCTCCGAGATGGGCTGCCAGCGGCCGCCGCCGGTACGGGAACGCCAGACCCCGCCGTCGGCCGCGCCCGCGTACACGTATCCGGCGTTGTCCGCGGCCAGCCCGGTGACCCGGCCGGTCACCTTGCCGGCGCCGCCGGAGGAGTTGCTGTCGATGTCGCGGTAACGCGGATCGTCGGAGTTGTAGGGCAGGTCGGTGATCTCGTGCCACCGGCCGGCGGTCCGCGGCAGCGACTGCTGCTGCGCCCAGGCGGCGGAGTACGCGCCCGGCGCGACGATGCCCGGCGCGCTGCGCGCCTCGGCCCACTGCTCGGCCCGCTCAGCGATCTCCTCGGCCTCGCCGCCCTCGTCGTCCTCGCCGGCGTCGAGGGTTCTGAGCTGGGCCGCGTGCTGGACCCGCCAGCCGGCCAGCTCCACCTGGTGGCGGTACGGCACCGGCCGGCTGTCGTCGCCGGGGGCGGCCGTGGCGGTCACCGCCGGGACGAGAACCAGCACCGGCGACAGCGCGCCGGCGATGAGGAACCGAAATCCTCGGGAATGTGCGTGTTGAGCTGTCACTGCCCCTCCCATGAGACCGGCCACGAAGGACGCTCGTGGCGCGAGATCGAGCCTCATGAGTGCGTACGGTGACCACAACCGTCCTTACGGTCATCGATGCTGCGGGAGGTGCGGGGATGCGCCCCCGGCGGCACCCGAGCCGCCGATTGGGAGCGCCTTGCCCCGCTAAGCCTGAATGGACGCCTGCCGCGAGGGCCGGTGCCGGCCACGGACACTCGTGGTGCCCGTGGCCGGGGCGTCAGGCCGGGCCGCGCAGAACCGTCACCCCCCGCGGCTCCAGCAGGCCCGGGGTGCCGTACAGGAGCTCGCCGGGCAGGCCGGCCAGCTCGACCGGTTCGGCCGTCCGGTTGATCAGGAAGTGGAAGTCGCCGCGGACCGCCAGCTCCACCCGGCCGCGCAGCTCCGCCGGCAGCTCGCTCGGCACACCGGCCCGGCCGAGCAGGTCACGCAGCACCGGCGCCAGGCCGTCCGGGCCCAGGCGGGTCGACACGTACGCCGCCGAGCCCGCCCCCACCGCGCGCCGGGTGATCGCCGGGGCGCCGCCCTTGTACGACGCCAGCACCTCCACGTCCGCCCCGGTGACCGTGATGCCCTCGGTCCACACCGTGCCGGTCAGGCCGTTGTCCAGCTCGGCCCGCTCGTCGTCCCCCAGCGGGGCGAACTCCTCGATCCGGATGCCCAGCAGGTCGCGCAGCGGTCCCGGGTAGCCGCCGAGCCACACGTGGTCGTGCTCGTCGACGATGCCGGAGAAGTACGTGGTGACCAGGTGACCGCCGGCCGACACGTACGCCTGCAGCCGCTCCCCCAGGGTGGCCGGGACGACGTGCAGCACGGGCGCCACCACGAGGTCGTAGCCGGACAGGTCCGTGTCCACCGGCACCACGTCCGCCCGTACGCCCAGGTCGAGGAACGCCGAATACCAGTCCAGGGCCTCCTGGCGGTAGCGCAGCCGGTCCGTCGGGTGCGAGTCCTGCTCGCAGGCCCACCAGGAGGTCCAGTCGAACAGGATCGCCGCGCGGGCCGGGGTCAGCGCCGTACCCGCGACCGGGGCCAGCTGCCGCAGCGTCTCGCCCAGCCGGACCACCGACCGGTAGATCTCGCTGTCGGTCCCGGCGTGCGGCAGCATCGCCGAGTGGTACTTCTCCGCGCCGGCCCGGGACTGGCGCCACTGGAAGAAGCAGACCGCGTCCGCGCCGTGGGCCACGTGCGTCAGCGAGTCGCGGGCCAGCTCGCCCGGCTTCTTCGGCACGTTGATCGGCTGCCAGTTGACCGCGCTGGTCGAGTGTTCCATCAGGAACCAGGGCCGGCCGCCGGCGATGTGCCCGGTCAGGTTGGCCGAGAACGACAGCTCGTCGGAGGAGCGGGGGCCGCGCTGCACGTAGTGGTCGTTGGCGACGAAGTCGACCTCGGCGGCCCAGTCGGCGTAGTCCATCGGCTTCTGCTCGCCCATCACCATGAAGTTGGTGGTGGCCGGGATCTGCGGGGTCAGCTCGCGCAGCACGTCCCGTTCGGCGCGCAGGTAGTCCTTGAGCGCGTCGGAGGAGAACCGCTTGAAGTCGAGCTGCTGGGTCGGGTTCGGATGGGTCGCCGCCTGGCGCGGCGGCAGGATCTGCGCCCAGTCGCTGTAGTGCTGCGACCAGAACGCGGTGCCCCAGGCGGCGTTCAGCGCGTCCAGGTCGCCGTAGCGCTCGATCAGCCAGGTGCGGAACGCCGCCGCCGCGTCGTCGGAGTAGTCGTAGACGTTGTGGCAGCCCAGCTCGTTGGAGATGTGCCAGGCGGCCAGCGCCGGGTGGTCGCCGTAGCGAGCGGCCATGGTGCGGACCAGCCGCAGCGCGTGCTCCCGGAAGATCGGCGAGGTCGGCCGCCAGTGCTGGCGCCCGCCCGGCCAGACGGTCGCGCCGTGGGCGTCGACCGGCAGGATCTCCGGGTGCTTCGCGGTCAGCCACGGCGGCGGGGACGCCGTCGCCGTGGCCAGGTCGACCGCGATGCCACCCGCGTGCAGCAGGTCCATGACCTCGTCGAGCCAGCCGAAGTCGTACTCACCCTCGGCGGGCTCCAGCCGTGCCCACGAGAAGATCGCGAGCGAGACGATGGTGACTCCCGCGGCCTGCATGGCCCGGACGTCGGCGTCCCACGTGGAGCGCGGCCACTGCTCCGGGTTGTAGTCGGCGCCGTAGGCCAGGGCGGGTGCCCGGTCGTGCAGGCGCAGCCAGCGGTAGGGGGTTTGCACGCGATCTCCTCGGGGGGACGTCACTTGACGGTGAAGCCCTGCTCGTTGCCGTACTTCGCGGTCTGGTCCTGCCACGCCTTCAGGCCGTCGGCCAGCGGCGTCGCGGACACGTAGGCCTTGCCCACGGTGTCGTTGAAGATGCTGTTCGCGTACACCTGGAAGGGCAGGTACGACCAGCCGGGCACCACGTTCTGCGCGGACTGGGCGAAGATCTCGTTGGCCTTCTGGCCGCCGAAGTACGTGAACTCGGCGTTGAGGAACTCCGGCTTGGCGATGTCGGCCGAGGTGGCCGGGAACGCGCCCTCCTTGATCCGGGAGTCCTTGCCCGCGTCGACCGCCGCGTACTTCAGGAACGCGTACGCCAGCGCCTTGTCGGCCGACTTCTCCGGCACGGCGAGCGAGCTGCCGCCGTTCTCCGCGCTGGCCTTGCCGCCGGCCTCCCACTGCGGCATCGGGGCGACGCGCCACTTGCCGGACGCGGCCGCCGCGCCGGTGACCAGGTTGCCCGGCATCCAGGCGCCGGTGGGCAGGCTGGCGATGGTGCCGTCGCCGAGCGCCTTGAACCACTCGTCGGACCACGGCGGGATCGACGCGACCAGCTTCTCGGTGATCATCGGCTGCCAGGTCTGGGCGAACTTCGCCGCGCCCGGGTCCGCGAGGTTGATGGTGACGTCGGTGCCCGAGGTCTGGAACGGCTTGCCGCCGGCCTGCCAGATCATGCTGGTGGTGAAGCCGGCGTCGCCGCTGTCCCCGGTGATGTAGACCTTCGGGTCGGCCTTGTGCAGCTTGCGGGCGGCCTCGACGTACTCCGCCCAGGTGGCGGGCACGGTGATGCCGTGCTTGTCGAAGACCTCCTTGTTGTAGAACAGCGCCATCGGGCCCGAGTCGATCGGCAGGGCGTAGACCTTGTCGCTGCCCAGCGTCACCGAGTTCCACGGGCCCGGGGTGAAGGTGCTCTTCAGGCCGGACGCGCCGTACCCGCCGACGTCGGCGATGGACTTGGCCAGGGCGAACTGGGGCAGCGCGTAGTACTCGATCTGCGCCACGTCGGGCACGCCGCTACCGGCCGCGATCGCGTTCTGCAGCGCCGTGTACTGCTTGTCGCCGGTGCCGGCGTTGACCAGCTCGACCTTCACGTTGGGGTACTTGGTCTGGAAGGTGGAGACCACGTTCTTGAGCGTGTTGTCCCACGCCCACACGGTCAGCGAGCCGCCCTTGGCCAGCGCGGCGTCGACGTCGGCCGCGGAGGCGCTGCCGCCGGACGTACCGGTGCCGGAGCTGTCGTCGTTGCCGCCGCAGGCGGCGAGCGCCAGCGTCGCGGCGGTCGCCGCGGCGACCACCTTGAGGAATCGGGTCATCTGGTGTCCTTTCGGGGGAAATTCATTCTTTGACGCTGCCGGCCGCCAGGCCGGACTGCCAGTAGCGCTGCAGCAGGAGGAACGCCGCGAGCAGCGGCAGGATCGTGAGCAGCGATCCGGTGATGACCAGGTTGAACACGGCCTCGCTGCCGGCCGTCTGGGCCTGCTCGTTCCAGGCGTTCAGGCCGATGGTGAGCGGGTACCAGTCCGGGTCCTTCAGCATGATCAGCGGCAGGAAGTAGTTGTTCCAGGTGACGACCATGTTGAAGAGCAGCGCCGTGACGATGCCGGGGCCCAGCAACGGCACGGAGATCCGGAAGAACGTGCGGAACTCCCCCGCGCCGTCCACCCGGGCGGCCTCCAGCATCTCGTCGGGCACGGCCTGGGCGGAGAAGGTCCACATCAGGTAGAGCCCGAACGGCGAGACCAGCGACGGGATGATCACCGACCACGGGGTGTTGGTGAGGCCCATCTTGCTGAACATGAGAAACGTCGGGACGGCCAGCGCGGTGCCGGGCACGGCGACCGCCCCGATCACGATGGCGAAGACCGCGCGCCGGCCCACGAAGGTGAACTTGGCCAGGCCGTACCCGGCCAGGGTGGACAGCAGCGTGGCGCCGCCGGCGCCGACCACCACGTACATGACGGTGTTGCCCAGCCAGCGGACGAAGACGCCGTCGTCGTAGGTGAAGGTCTGGCGCAGGTTCGACCAGAGGGCGAACTCGCCGTCGTCGAACCACAGCCCGAAGGAGGAGAGCAGGCCCTGCTGCGTCTTGGTCGCGTTGATCACCAGCCAGACCAGCGGGATCAGGCTGTAGATGGCCACCAGGCCGGTGAGCAGCGTCAGGACCGTGCTGCGGCGCGGGGCCCGGCGGTACGGCTGGAACTTGGTGCGCGGGACGTCAGCGGTACGCCCGGAGGAGGACGACGACTGCACTGTGGTGGTCATCAGATCTCCCTCGTGCCGCGGAGCTGCACGACATAGGCGATGACCATCGTGATGAGACCCATGATGATCGCCACGGTGGCCGCGTAGTTGTACTGCTGGCCGGAGAAGGACAGCTGGTAGGCGTACATGTTGGGGGTGTAGCCGGTGGTGAGCACGTTCTTGGCCAGCGGCCGCAGGATGGCCGGCTCGTTGAAGAGCTGGAAGCTGCCGATCACCGAGAAGATGGTGGCGATCACCAGGGCGCCGCGGATGGCCGGCAGCTTGATCGCCGTGATGATCCGGAACTGCCCGGCCCCGTCGATCTCGGCCGACTCGTACAGCGAGGCCGGCACCACGCGCAGCGCCGAGTAGAAGATCAGCATGTTGTAGCCGACGAACTCCCAGGTCACGATGTTGCCGATGGAGGCCAGCGCGAGGCTGCCGCCCAGCGGGTCGGGCAGCGTGACGTTCAGCGCGTCGTTGATGTTGCCGACCAGGCCGAACTGGGGGCCGTACATGAAGCCCCACATGAGCGTGGCGACCACGGCGGGCACCGCGTACGGCAGGAAGATGGTGACCCGGAAGAACGCCTTGCCGTAGAGCCGTCCACTGTCGATGGCGAGGGCCACCAGCAGGGCCAGGATCAGCATGATCGGCACCTGGACGACCAGGAAGAGCGCGACCCGGCCGAAGCCGGCCCAGAACTGCGAGTCCTGCAGCGCCTGGGTGTAGTTGTCGAGCCCCACGAACGAGTTGCCGCCGATGAGCCGGTTGCGGTACAGGCTCAGGTAGATCGAGTATCCGATCGGGGCCAGGAAGACCAGGGCGAAGACGGCCATGAAGGGACCGACGAACTTCCAGCCCGCCCAGGAACGGCGTTTTCTGCTCACGACGAGGGTGTCGGCCATGCGTTGTCATCCTTCCCGCCGCTCGGCCGTGGCCGCGGCATCCATCGATGTTTGCGTTAACATCGCCGACCCGGAAGGCGTATGTTTACGTAAACATCGGGGTGATAGTTTCACTGCGTTTCCGGCTCGTCAAGAAGGAGTTGCCAACGATGACCGCTGGCCGAACCCGCCGCCCGGCCCGAGGGGTCTCGATGGCGGACGTCGCCCGGCTCGCCGGTGTCTCGTCCCAGACGGTCTCGCGGGTGTCCACCGGGCACCCCAGCGTGGTCGAGTCCACCCGTCAGCAGGTGCTGGCGGCCATGCGCCAGCTCGGCTACCGGCCCAACAGCGCCGCCCGGGCGCTGAAGCGGGGCGAGTTCCGCACCATCGGCGTCATCCTGTTCACCCTGGCGACCACCGGCAACAGCCGCACGGTCGAGGCCATCGCCGGCTACGCCGCCAAGGAGGGGTACGCGATCACGCTCATCCCGGTGGCGGCGCCCACTCAGGACGGCGTGCTGGGCGCGTTCAGCCGGCTCGGCGAGCTGGCGGTGGACGGCATCATCGTGATCATGGAGGTGCACCTGCTCGACGCGGCCAACCTCAACCTGCCGCCGGGCGTCCAGGTCGTGGTGGTGGACTCCGACGCCGGCGACCGCTACCCCGTGGTCGACACCGACCAGGCCGACGGCGCCCGGCAGGCCGTGCAGCACCTGCTGGAGCTCGGCCACGAGACGGTCTGGCACGTGACCGGGCCGGCGGAGTCGTTCGCGAGCGAGCGCCGCACCCAGGCCTGGCGCCGCACCTTGCTGGAGGCCGGCCGCACGGTGCCCCCGGTGCAGCGCGGCGACTGGACGGCCGACTCGGGCTACCGCGCCGGGCTGGTGCTGGCGGCCGAAGCGGAGTGCACCGCGGTGTTCGCCGCCAACGACCAGATGGCGCTGGGCCTGCTGCGGGCGTTCCACGAACAGGGCCGGACGGTCCCGCGCGACGTGAGCATCGTCGGCTTCGACGACATCCCGGACTCGTCCTCGTTCATCCCGCCCCTGACCACGGTGCACCAGGACTTCGCCGAGGTGGGCCGGCGCTGCGTGCAGGGCCTGCTGCGGCAGATCCGCAACGAGCCGGAAGGGCCGGGCACGGTGCTGGTGCCGACCCGCATGGTGGTGCGGGACAGCACGGCACCTCCGAGTTCCCGCCGCGGATGACCCCCCGGCCGCGCGCGGCCACGGTACGGTGCAGCCATGTCGGCACAGGGCGCACCGCCCCCGGTGTGGTGGCGCCGGTGGGCGAGCCTGCCGGTCCTGCTGGCGCTGCTGTTCGCCACGACGGCCGTCGGCGCGTTCACCGGGACAGCGGCTGCGAGCGGCCCCGGGCGCGTGCCGCCGGCCGTCCAGGCCATCAGCGCGTCCGCGCAGCAGACACTCGGTCAACGCCCGGACGTCCGGGTCGACGCCGCCGGCGGGGTGGGCACTGCCGCCCCGCTGCTGCAGATCCTCGGCTGGCTGCCGGCCCGGGCCGGCGCCGGGATCGCGGCGTGGTGGCACCAGCGGCAGGACGTCGACGGGCACCGGGCGCAGGCGCGCCGGGAGACATATCAGGGCCGGGGTCCACCGGGACGGCGTGCGGTAGACGCCCCGTCCTGACCCCGGCGCGCGGCATGGCGCGCCACCCTGCCTGAGGAGACAACCCCATCGTGACGCGCGCTACTGCCGCGCGCGCATTTCTCGCCCTTGTCGTGCTCGTCGTATCCGGGTGGCTCGTCGCCACCCGGCCGGCGCGGCTCGGGCTGGACCTGCGCGGCGGAACCCAGATCGTGCTCCAGACCCGTGACGGCGACCAGAACAAGGCCGACGCCGCCACCACCGACCAGGCCATGGAGGTGCTGCGCCGGCGGGTCGACGAACTCGGCGTGGCCGAACCGGGCCTGGTCCGCTCCGGCGACCGGCGGATCATCGTCGAACTGCCCGGCGTCACCGACCCGCGGGAGGCGGCCGAGGTCATCGGCCGTACCGCGCAACTGACCTTCCGGCCGGTCCTGGGACCGGCCGGCTCGCCCACCGCGGCTACCGGGACCGGCGAGCTGGTCCGGCCCGACGAGCGCGGCAACCCGCTGCGGCTGGGGCCGGCGGCGCTGTCCGGCCGGCAGATCGACGGCGCGCAGGCCGGTGTCCAGCCGCCGGGCGGCTGGGAGGTGGCCGTCGACTTCGCCGGGGACGGCGCCCGGGACTGGCGGCGGCTGACCGCCGAGGCCGCCTGCTCCCCCGTGGGTGACCCGGGTCGGCGGGTCGCCATCCTGCTCGACGACGAGGTGATCAGCTCGCCCGAGGTGAGCCCGGAGGCGATCTGCGAGGTCGGCTTCGCCGGCGCGGCCATGCGGATCACCGGCTCGTTCACCGCGGCCGAGGCCCGCGACCTCGCCCTGCTGATCAGGGCGGGCGCGCTGCCCGTACCCGTGGACATCGTGCAGCAGCAGGTGGTCGGGCCCACCCTGGGCCGGCAGGCGATCGAGGCGTCGGCGCAGGCGGCGCTCATCGGGGCGCTCCTGACCATCGCGTTCATCGTGGCGGTGTACCGCGTGGTCGGTGCGCTGGCGGCGGTGGCGCTGGTGGCGTACGGGTTGATCTCCTACGCCGCGCTGCTGGCGGTCGGCGCCACCCTGACCCTGCCTGGCCTGGCCGGGTTCGTCCTCGCCATCGGGATGGCGGTCGACGCCAACGTGCTCGTCTTCGAGCGGGCCCGGGAGGAGTACGCCGGCCGGCCCACCCTGCGCAGCGCCATCCGCGGCGGCTTCGCCCGGGCCTGGTCGGCGATCATCGACTCCAACGTGACCACCCTGGTGGCGGCCGCCCTGCTGTTCCTGCTCGCCTCCGGCCCGGTACGCGGCTTCGGCGTCACCCTGGGCATCGGGGTGCTGGCGTCCATGTTCACCGCGCTGGTGCTCACCCGGCTCCCGGCCGAGGACCTGGTGCACCGGCGGTGGCTGGTCGTGCGCCCACGGTGGAGCGGCATCGCCCACGCCGGCCGGGTCCGCCGGGCGATCGAGTCCCGCGGCCCGGACCTGATGCGCCGCCGGCGACTGTGGCTGGCCGTGTCGGCGGCGGCGGTGCTGCTCTCGATCGGCGGCGTCGCCACCCGCGGGCTGAACCTCGGCGTCGAGTTCACCGGCGGCCGCATGGTCGAGTACGCCACCAGCCGGCCGCTGTCGACCGACGCGGCCCGGGTGGCCGTGCAGGCCGCGGGGGTCGACCGGGCCGTGGTCACCCAGGTCGGCCCGGGCAACGTCTCGGTGCGGGCGGGTGCCTTCGACGACGCCACCGAGCAACGCGTACGCGCCTCGCTCGGCACGGCCGGCGGCGGGGACGTCCAGCAGCTGCGGGACGACAAGGTCGGGCCCAACCTCGGCGCCGAGCTGAGAGACAAGGCGCTGCTCGCGGTGGCGATCGCTCTCGGCGCGCAGCTGGCGTACCTGTCGGTGCGGTTCCAGTGGCGCTGGAGCGCGGCGGCGGTGCTGGCGATGGTCCACGACGTGGTCATCCTGGTCGGGGTCTTCGCCTGGCTCGGCAAACCCGTCGACGGGGTGTTCCTGGCCGCGGTGCTGACCGTGGTCGGCTACTCGGTCAACGACTCGGTCGTGGTCTTCGACCGGATCCGGGAACTGGTCCACGGCCAGCGCAGGATCAGCCCCAGGCTGCGGGTGCCGTTCGCGCGGCTGGCCAACACGGCCTGCCTGCAGACGGTCCCGCGTACGGTCAACACCGGCCTGGGAGCGGTGTTCATCCTGACCGCCCTGGCCACCCTGGGCGGGGCGTCACTGGTGGACTTCGCGGTGGCGTTGCTGGTGGGGATTCTGGTGGGCACGTACTCGTCGGTGTTCCTGGCCACGCCGCTGGCGATCACCTTCCGGTCCCGCTGAGCCGCGGGCAGCGGGGTGTGCGCCGCGGTGCGCTCACCCCGCTGCCTCCTGCGCCAGGCCGGCCCTGACCCACGCCCCCGCTGACCGGCACCGGGAACGGTGGTGGCCGCGGCCCTAGATCACCCGGCGCCGTACCCGCCAGGCCACCACGCCGATCAGGACCGCCGCGACGGTGATGAACAGGGCCGCCTCGATGATCTGGAACGTCCAGAACCGCTCGGCCGGGTGGTAGACCCCGAACTGCTGGATGCCCCGGGCGTGCAGGAACTGGTTGAGGTTGGTGCCGGCCCGGTTGGCGGCGGCCTCCAGCTCGTCGTACTCCGTCCAGCTCAGCCTGCGCCCGGTGGCGTCCGCGTAGCCGCGTTCGATCGTCCAGTCAGCGAGGCGGGGACCGGGCCCCGGCTGGTTCGGCGAGCCGCCGACGGGGACCGGCTCCATGGTGGTGAGTGGTGTGGCGTACGCCGGACGGGCCACCAGCGCCACCGACATCCGGACGGCGAGGAACGCCCCGAACGCGACGCCGAAGGCGGGCAGACTGCGCCGCAGGATCGCCCCGGCGGCGGTGGCGGCGGCGAACGCGAACAGCGCGTACGCCACCGGCACAAAGCCTTCCAGGTCGAAGGCGTCGTACTGGAACCGTCCTTCCCACGCGTCGAACGGCTGACGGAACCAGGTGAGCACCGCGGTGAACACCCCGGTGAGCGCGACGGTGACGCCGGCCAGGGCCGCGAGCTTGGCCGCCAGCCAGCGCATCCGCGGCACGGCCTGCGTCCAGGCGAGCTGCCAGGTGCCGTCCTCCAGTTCGCGGGCGAGCAACGGTGCACCGAGGAACGCACCGATGACGACGGGGACCAGGTAGAAGGCCGCCAGGAGGTTCTCGACGTAGCCGTACCCCTCGTCGAGCCGGCGGAAGGAGGCCGCGCAGGCGTCGCTGACACCGCCCGCTCCCGCACACCGGGCGGGACCGCCGGGGAACAGGTCGTGAGCGTGCGTCCCGAGCACGAGCAGGGCGATGCCGAACATGCCGACGAGCAGACCCAGGACGCAGACCTCGGTCCGGTGCTGGCGCCAGATCAACCACGTCATGCTGGGCCCACCTTTCGCCGCTCGGTGCGGGCGGTCATGCGGCCACCCCCGGCGTGACCGCGGCGCCCGGCCCGGACGGCCGGCGCAGATACGCCAGCACCAGGTCCTCGAGCGCGACCGGCTGGGCCTGCCACCCGGGCGCGGCCGGGATCCCGCCGTCGCGTACCAGCAGGGTCGTGTGCCGGTCGCTGTGGACGGCCTCCACGACGGCGCCGGACCGGTCGAGGTCATGGTCCGTGCGCGGGCCGATGAGCAGCCGGTGCTCGGCGAGGAGGGTGTCGATGTCACCGGTGAGCGTGACCCTGCCCTGGTTGAGCACGATCAGGTGGTCGCAGACGCGTTCCAGCTCGTGCACGACGTGAGAAGAGAACAGGACGGTGACGCCGCCTTCGGCCACCGCGCCCATGAGGACCTGGAGGAACTCGTGCCGGGCCAGCGGGTCGAGGCTGGCCACCGGCTCGTCGAGGACCAGCAGGTCCGGCCGCTTCGCCAGGGCCAGGGCCAGCGCCACCTGGGCCTGCTGGCCGCCGGACAGCGTGCCGGCCCGGCGGTCGAGCGGGATGCCCAGCTTCACCAGCCGGCGCTCGGCCAGCCCCTGGTCGAACCGCAGGTTGCAGGCCCGGCCGAAATGGAGCATCTCGGCGACGGTGAAGCGCTTGTACAGCGGGTGGTCCTGGGCCAGGAAGCCGACCCGGGACAGAGTCTGAAGGGTGCTGGCGGTGACGTCGTGGCCGAGGACCTCCACCGTGCCGGTGCTCGGGGCCAGCAACCCGACGGCCAGGCGCAGCAGCGTGGTCTTGCCCGCGCCGTTCGGCCCGACCAGGGCGATGACGCCGCCCGCCGGCAGGGCCAGGGTGCAGTCGCGCAGCGCCCAGCCCTTCCGGTATCGCTTGCCCACAGCGTCGGTGCGCAGCGCGAACTCGGTTGCGGTCACGCCACTTCCTCGTTCCTCGTCTGCTGATGGACGGAAGCGAAGAGCGCGTTGACCGCCTGCTCGTCGAGGCCGGCCGCGTAGGCGCGGCGGAGCCAGGTCGCCAGGCCGCGGTGCAGCGACGTGTACGTCGACGGCGGCATCGCGGCCGACTGCTGCTCGTCGACGAACGTGCCCTGGCCGGGCCGGCCGGTGACCAGCTTCTCCTGCTCCATCTGCCGGTACGCCTTGGCGACGGTGTTCGGATTGATCGCCAGGTCCTCGACCACCTCGCGGATGAGCGGGAGGCGGTCACCGGGCTGCAGGAAGCCCAGCAGCACCGCCTGGCGGACCTGCTGGACGAGCTGCAGGTACGGCGGCACGCCGGAGCGGGTGTCGAGCCGGAAGACGAACACGGAGTCCCCTTACTGCTTTACTAGGAACATAGTAAAGCAGTAAGGGGACGGTCAAGAGACCGTGAGGCCCGGCTGCCCCACGGGGGTAAGGCAGCCGGGCCGGCTCATCACAGCGACAGACGCTGACCGGGGAAGATCAGGTTGGGGTTGCCGCCGAGCTGTGCGCGGTTGAGCTGGTACAGCGAGCGCCAGCCGCCCTTGACGTGCTGGGCCGCCGCGATCTTGGCGAGCGTGTCGCCGGACTTCACGGTGTAGTGCCGGCCGGTGGCCTTGACCGAGGAGTGCCTGGTCACCGCCGACTTCTTGTGGGTGGCCGACTTCTTGTGGGTGGTGGTGCGCGACGCCGTGGCCTTCTTGCCGGCCGACGACGAACCGCCGGTGTTCTTGGCCTTGTAGGACTTCGTCGAGCCGGCCTTCTTGCCGCACACCGGCCACGCGCCGATGCCCTGGCCGTCGAGCACCTTCTCGGCGATGCGGATCTGCTCCGCGCGGCTCGCCTTGTTGGCGGTGCTCGCGTACTTGCCGCCGCCGTACGCCTTCCACGTGCTGCGGCTGAACTGCAGGCCGCCGTAGTAGCCGTTGCCGGTGTTGATGCTCCAGTTGCCACCGGACTCGCACTGCGCGACCGCGTCCCAGTTGACGCCGGACTGCGCCGCGGCCGGGGAGGCCGGGCCCAGCAGGGCGACGGTGCCCGCGGCGCCGGCCACGACCAGACCGAGGGCGCGCAGGGACTGCTTGTGGATCTGTGCCATTGAATGAACCTCCACGCCTGCGAGGTCAGCTGTCGGGTTCGGGCTGAGGTTGCCCGGCCGCTGTGGTGCCGCGGCTTCACCCCGAGGCGCGCTGGGCGCGCCGGAGAACCTGTGGGTCCCCCGCTCCATGCCTGAGTTGGTGTCCCAGCCCGGTCGGCGGCAGGACTCGGCGTTACCGACCGCGGGGCCCGCGTCAGCGGACCGGCCGACCGTAACCACGTTCCCCGGCGCGGGGCCAACCTCCGGGGCCTAACGTGACGTTGTTCTCAGCTTTTGCCCTCTTTTGATCTTGGCCAGAATCGGGGCAAAGCCGGTCGATGTCACCGGCCGTACTCCTCGGGGCCGCGGGTGAGGACGTACCAGCCGTCACGGTCGAAGCCGGCGAAGCGCAACCGGTCGGCGAGCAGGGTGCTCAGCGTCTCCCGTACGGCGACCCGCCAGTCCTTGGCCGCGCCCGGAGCCCGGCGGCGCAGGGTCTCGATGTCCTCCGGGACGGCCACCACCACGGTCTGCCCCCGGAACGAGCCCGGCACCGGCCCGCCGGTGCCCGAGCGGCGCAGCGCCACGGTGGCGGTCGCCGGCCGGACGCAGCGCACCGGCTTGCCCGCGCTGGCGGAGACGACGGCCGGGGCGGCGAGATCCCACCGCACCATCAACCGGTCGCTGTCGTCGTCGCTGTTGATCCGGTCGTGCATCGGGCCGTAGAAGTTCGCCAGATACTCGGTCGGGATCGCGCCCAGCTTGGCCAGGTTGAAGTAGGCGTTGCGGGCCACCAGCGGGTCGAAGGTCCAGCTGATCGTGCTGATGCCGCGTTGCAGCGCCCAGACCCGCTGGTGCTGCTTGAGCGCGAAGCCGACGCTGCGCCCGGCCGCGGTGGCGGACACCCCGGCGATGTGACTGTGCAGCTCCCGCTCGCCCGGGGCGGCGAAGAAGGCCACCGCGGCCCCGACCAGGGTGCCGCCGTCGAAGGCACCGGCCACGTAGTTGCCCGACTTCGCCAGCGCGCGCAGCAGCTCGGTGCTCAGCAGCGGGCCGCTCGCGTCGTCCTGCCAGATGCCGGCCAGCATCCGGTCCAGCGTGGTCAGCTCGGCCAGGCTGCTCACCGGGCGGACCAGCACCCGGGCGGCCCGCGCGGCCACCGTGGCCGCCTCCATCGCCGCCACGATCACCCTGCTCACGACGGCGGCTCCGGAGCGGACACGTTGGCGGCCGGGCCGGCGGCCAGGGTCGCGAGATCCATGTGTGCTCACCTTCGGCGGTGACGGGTGTGCTCAGCGTAGGCCTCGGCCGGGCCCGCCGGGGGGCGTCCGAACCCGGAGGTCTACCCGTCTTGACCAGCCTTTCCCCCGAAGGTCCAGAAAGGGTGGACATCAAGTGATCTCTTGCCGGCGGCCTCGCGTATCTTGACGTACCGGTCGGCACCCCCGTGGCCACCGGCCTTTCCCACGGCAGGACGACGAGATGGCTGACGATTCCGAGCGCGACGACCCGGTGCTGGTCCGCCCGTACATCACCACCCAACCGGCGGGGTCCGGCGACCGGCCGGCACCCACCTGGCCGGCGACCGCGGACCTGCCCGAGGAAGGAACCGGCGAGATGCCGGTTGTCGCGCCGGCCTCCGTCACCGTCACCGACCCGGTGGCGAAGAACACTGCCCTGCGCCGCCAGAAGCTGCTGGTGCTGGCCGGGATCGGGGTGCTCGCCCTGCTCGGCGGGGCCGGCCTGTTCCTGCTCCTGCCGTCCGGCCGGAGCGACCAGCCCGTGACGGCGCTTCCGGCTCCCTCGGCGCCGGGCATCACCCGGTCCGCCGGGGCAGCGCCGGTGGCGAGTGCGGGCACGATCACCGCCTCCCCGGGCAGCAGCCCTGTCAACCGGTCCGCGACTGCGACGAGAACCACGGCCACCACCGGCGCGGCCCAGGGCGCGCCCGGGCCGGCGACCACCACGACAGCGGCCTCCGGCGCGCCGACGCCGACGCTGTCGCCGCCTCCCGGCGCGGCCAGGACCGGCGCGATCAAAGCGGCCGGTGGACGGTGCCTGGCCCTCGGCAGCCTCCTCGGTCTCGAGGGTGCTCCCGTGCAGACCTCGGGCTGCGCCGACGTGAGCTACCAGCGGTGGACGCTGGCCACCGACGGCACCCTGCTGGTCACGAACCGGTGCGCCGCCGTGGGCACCGACGCCGCCGTACGGATCGCCGGTTGCGACGACCGGCCCGCGGCCCAGTGGCGGGCCGGGCCGAACGGCTCGCTGGTCAACCCGCAGACCGGCCGCTGCCTGACCGATCCCGGCGCCCTGGCGGTGACCGTCACGGTCACCGACTGCACGGGCGCGGCCGATCAGAGCTGGGCCCTGCCGTGAGACCACGCTGCCGGGCGGGCCGGCCGGGCTGATAGAACGGCGTCTGTCCCTCATGGACCGGCCCGGCATCGCCGGCAGCACCCCTCAGGAGTCCCTCATGCCCGATCTGTCCCGACGTTCGCTGCTGCTCACCGGGAGCGCCGCGGCCCTCGGCGCCGGCCTGCTCGCCGGCGCGACCCCCGCGTCCGCGGCCCGGCCCCGCACCGCGGAACCCGCCGTCACCCCGGCCGCCGCCCTCGCCCGGCTGCTCGCCGGCAACCGGCGTTTCGTCTCCGGGCACGCCCGCCACCCGCACCAGACCCTGGCCGACCTGCACGAGGTCGCCGCGGGCCAGCACCCCTTCGCGATCACGATCGGCTGCGCCGACTCCCGGGTCTCCCCCGAGTTCCTCTTCGACCAGGGACTGGGTGATCTGTTCGACAACCGGGTGGCCGGGAACATCGTCGACGACCTGCTGCTGGGCAGCATCGAGTTCGCCGTCGAGGAGTTCGGCAGCCCGCTCGTCGTCGTGCTCGGCCACGAGCGGTGCGGCGCGGTGACCGCCACCATCGACGCCATCGAGAGCGGCGCCGCCGCCCCCGGGCACATCGGCACGATCGTCGACGCGCTGCGGCCGATCGTCGAGCCGGAGCTGGGCCGCCCCGGCGACGTGGTGGACAACGCCGTCCGGGCCAACGTCCGGGCCCAGGCCGCTCAGCTGACTGCCCGCAGTGAGCTGCTGGCCGAGCACGTCCGGGCGGGCGAGCTGCGCATCGTCGGCGCCCGGTACGACCTCGACAGCGGCCGGGTCACCCTGGTGAGATAACCCGCGCCTCCGGCTATCGTTCGCGGATGCCCGCCGAGCCGACCGCCCCCGCCGTCCTGCCGGCGGACCGGCTGGCCTGGCTCGACGGGCTCCGGGCGGTGGCGGTCCTGCTGGTCGTCTACGCCCATCTCAGCCGCATGCTGTTCCGCGGCGCGCGCGAGGTCTCGGCCGAGTGGTTGCACGCCGGCACCGCCGGAGTCATGCTGTTCTTCCTGGTCAGTGGCTACATCATCCCGGCGTCGCTGGAACGGCACGGTAGCCTGCGCACGTTCTGGGTGAGCCGCCTCTGCCGCCTGCTGCCGCTGTATCTCGTGGTCATCGCCGTGGTGGTCGCGCTGGGCGCCGCCGGACTGATGCCGCTCGACCCCGCGCTGCGGGCCGATCCCCTGACCGCGGCCGTGGCCCACGTGACGATGCTGCCGCACCTGCTGGGCATACCGCTGATCACGCCGGTGATCTGGACGCTCACTTTCGAGATGGCGTTCTACCTGCTGGTCGGCGCACTGTTCGCGGTACGGCTGCACCGCGCCGGAACGGTGCTGGCGGTCGTCCTGGCCGTGGTGGCCGTCGGCACCGCCCCGCTGGCGCCCCGGTTACTCGCGCCGACACCCGGCGCCGCGCGGGAGCTGACCCTGGTCGTGGCGGTCACGCTGGTGCTCGGGCTGGGTGCGGTCGCGACCGGGCGGCGCGCCGTCGTGGTGGCCGGCGCGCTGATCCTGGGCGGCCTGGCGGTGACACTGCTGGTCGCCGGCCAGGATCCGGCTCACGTCTGGGACGGCCTGCTGATCGTCGCGGTGATGCTGGTCGGTACGGCGGTCCACCGCGCCGACCACGGCCGGATCCGCTGGTGGCAGGCGGGCCTGGCGGCCGCGGTGGTGGCCGCCGCGCTCCTGGTCAACTGGTTCGCCGAGCTGGAGTTCCTCGGCGGGCTCAACCCGCGGTACGTGACCCGCTCGGTCGTCACCCTGCTCGTCATCGGCGGCACCTTCGCGCTGGGCCGGCTCACCCGGGGCCGGCGCACGCCGCGCGCACTGGCCCGCCTGGGCTTGATCAGCTACTCGGTCTACCTGGTGCACTACGTGCTGATCGTGCTGTTGCGCCCCCTGCTGATCCCGCTCGGTGAGCGGCTGCCCGCCCTGGCCGAGGTGCCGGTCGCGGCCGCGTACCTGGGCCTGGTGGTCGGGATCTCCTGGCTCACGTACCGGTTCGTGGAGGTGCCCGGGCAGCGGTTCGGGCGCCGGGTCGCGCGGTGGATGACCGCCCGATGGGGCTCCGACGCGCGGCCGCCGGACCCGGCCGTGCCTCAGCCGGCGAAGCGGGACCCGCGCGCCATCGCCCGGTAGGCGGCCAGCGCCGCGCTGTCGGTGTCCGGCCGGAAGTTGTGCGGGCTGTCGTCCTGGGTGTCGGTGTCGAACCAGACCACCGCGCCGACGGCCGGAGTGTCCTCGACCCACGAGGACAGCTTCCTGATCCATGCGGCCTTGCTGCCCCGGCCGTGGTCGACCGCGGCGGTCTCGCTGAGGATGATGGGCTTGCGGCCGCCGTACGCCGTGACGACGGCACTGAACAGCGTGCGCGGCGACTCGGAGAAGAAGTCGTAGCCGGAGACCCCGACCCAGTCGACGTAGTCGTCGCCGGGGTAGTACCGCTGGAACCTGTTCCACGAGGTGTCCGGCGACGAGTTCCAGTTCGGGCTCCACACCCAGGCGACGTTGTCCGCGCCCTGCTCCCGGAAGATCCGGTGCAGCCGCCGCCAGGCCTTGACGTAGCCGGCCGGGTCGTCACCGTTGTGGCTGCCGTCCCACTCGAACCAGTCGCCGTTCATCTCCCAGCCCCAGCGCAGCAGGATCGGCCGCTTCATCCCGGCCAGCTTGCGGGCCACCCGGGCGATGATCCGGTCCGACGAGCCGTCGAGGATTCGCCGGTACGGCGCCCCGTGCCACGACACCATCAACGTGCTGGAGGAGGCCACGGCCGGCTCGGACGAGGGCACGTAGCCGTCCCACGGGTAGAAGACGTGCACGATGCGCTGCTCACGGCCCAGCTGCCGGCGGCGCAGCGCGAGGCTCTCCTTGAGCGACATGCCGCTGAGCGCCAGGTAGGAGCCGAACATCGCCTTGCCGGTCTCGGCCGGCACCGGCCCGCCCCGCCGGGGCGCCACTTTCTTGGGCGCCGGCGAAGGCTTCGCCGACGGCGTCGGGGACAGCGACGGCGAGGCGCTGGCAACGGGTGAGCCGGACGACGCCGCGGGGGCGACGGTGGTGGGCGAAACGGGTGGCGGGGCCGCGGACGGCGCAGTGGAACAGGCAGCCGGCAGCGCCAGCGCCGCGAACGCGAGCAGCCGGCGACGGGGCAGCCCGCGGCCGCCCAGGGTTTCGGCGGTCATGGTGGGCTTCCTCTCCCCGGTACGCGGACACGGCGGTCGCATCCGGCTCCACGATGCCCGCCCGATCCGGCCGAGAGGTCGGCCGATCGCCCGCAAGACCCTACCTGACCAGGCTTTTTATCGGCGCGCAGCTCGGACAGCGAGGCCCGCCGCGCCAGCAAAGGGGCGAACCTCCCACTGCCCCGGTCAAGCCGCGGGCAACTCCGTCACCGCGGCCGGCCGAGGACGGGCCCGGGCTGGTCGAGCGGCTCGGCACCCTCCGGGCACACCTGGATTCCCGACGCCCGGCGCGACTAGTGTCCTCATGCGACGGACGGCACATCGAGAACGTACGGCGGGGGCGATGACACCGGACCAGCGGGGACAAGGACATAACGGCGGCGAGCAGCGGGCCACGCCCCGGCGGCGAACGGACCCGGCCCACCTCAACATGTGGCTGACCTTCGCCGGCACCGTGCTCGCCGCGGTGATCGGCGGCATCTTCGCCCTCATCGCGGCCGGCGGCGGCGACGACGATCCGGCGGCGCCCGCCGCCGGCAACGGTGCGCCCGCCGCCACCACCGCTTCGCCAGCAGCCGCCCAGCCGGCTCCTCCGGGCGCGTCCGCCACCACCGGACCGAGCTCCGCGACGGGCGTACCGGTGCGGTGGTCCGGGCGGCTCGTCGTCTCCGCGGTCCCGAGCCTGAGCGACGCCGTCGACCTGGACCGGGAGCCGCCCCGGGCCACCGACGACACCGCGGCCGCCGCCGATCTCAGTCTCGGGCGGCTCGACGCCGGGGAGGTCGACGTGGGCAAGGCCGCCCTCGGCCTGCCGTCCGCCTTCGCCCGGTGGGACGGTTCCGGCACGCCGGAGTTCGCGCAGTGCCAGGAGGCGTCTCTGACTCAGGGCGTGGTGAAACTCAGCGCTGTCGAGACCGGCGCGGTCATCTGTGCGCGGACCAACCAGGACCGCATCGCCCGGCTCACCGTACGCAAGATCGACAGCCGCCAGGACTCGGTCACCTTCGACGCCGTGGTGTGGGACGACGACTGACCGGCCGGACCCTCGTGCTCGGCTCAGCCCGCGTCGGTACGGGCCTCGATCGCGCGCACCACGGCCGCCATGTCCTCCGCACCGTGACCGAGCGCCAGCGCCTCCCCGAACAACCGGTGGCACTCGTCCAGCAACGGCGACGCGATGCCGGACGCCCGCGCCGCGTCGGCGATCAGCTGGTTGTTCATCAGCACGTCCCGGATCGACGCCTGCACCGTGAAGTCCCGGCTGACCAGCTTCTCCACCTTGACCCGGGAGACGCCGCTGGCCATCGGCCCGGCGTCCAGCACGCCCCGCAGCAGGTCCAGGTCGAGACCGTGCCGCTGGGCGAAATGCGTCGCCTCGGCCAGGCCGGTGACCAGGCTGATCAGGAACAGGTTCACCGACAGCTTCATCAGCAGCGCCTGCGGGACCGGACCGCACTCGACGACCTCGCGGCACATCGGGGCCAGCAGCGGGCGTACCTCCTTGACGGCATCCGGGTCCCCGGCCAGCATCCCGACCAGTTCCCCGGCGACCGCCGGGGTCCGCGACCCGGACACGGGCGCCTCCACATAGCGCCCGTCAGCCGCCACCACGTCGTCACGCAGAGCGGCCGAATACTCCGGCGCGGTGGTGCCCATGTGCACGATCGTGTGCCCGTGCACCAGCTCCGCGAAGCCCGGGCCGCCGCGGCCCAGGACCTCGTCGATCGCGTCGCTCCCGGCCAGCATGAGCAGGACGATCCGGGCCCGGGCGAAGACGTCGGCCGGCCGGTCCGCGAGACTCACCCCGGGGACCGATCGGGGGGTACGCGACCAGCCGACCACCGGCACCCCGGCCGCGGCGAGGTTGCGGGCCATCGGCTCGCCCATGATGCCCAGCCCCAGAAAACCGACGTTCTCGCTGTGATCCATGGCCGTACGGTAGAGCGCGGACCGCCGCCCCGGCTGCGGCCAATTCACGACTCCTGGCTCAGCTCCGGCCGTTGGCGTAGACCACGCGGAAGCCCAGGTGGTCCGACAGGGCCGTCCAGCGGGACGAGCGCATCAGGCGTTCCGCGCTGTCGATCTTGCCGCCGTTGACCAGGGTGTTGAGGACCACGGTCTCGAAGGCCGCCGATTCCACCCAGTCGATCGACTTGGTGAAGCCGCAGAGCATGGCCGCCTTGGTCTCGTGCAGGAAGTCCTTCAGGGCCCGGTCGGAGGCGCGCAGGACCAGACAGCTGCCGAAGTACAGGATGCGGCCCGCGCACCGGCCCGACATCCAGGCCGCGATCTCGTCCAGCTCGACCGTCTGCTTGCTGGTCAGGCACAGCTGGGTGGGCTGACCGTGGAGGGCGAAGAAGCCCACCTTGTAGTCGGCGTACTTGCGGGACAGCCAGGTGTCCAGGTAGTAGTGCAGCTCCTCGGTCGTGGCCGTGTCCCGGTGGATGTAGCGGATGCTGCCGAGCCGTTCGAGCAGTTCGAGGGTGGGCAGCACCGACCCGCGGCTGTTCAGGTCGTCCTCCCATTGACCCTCGACGCAGAACACTCCCCCGGCCTTGGCCACGACTCCCCCTGACAGCTCGGCACGAAAGGTCGACGCTAGCCGACCGGCGGTCGATCGACGGGGCCGCCCGACCTATCGGGCAAATGCCTCACACCTGCGGGGCACTTACCCGGAAGTGCCTTCTTAACGATCTCCGGTTCCCGACGCATGATGGATCGGTGACCGATGTGCAGAAGCAGTCCGCGCCCCCGCCCCCGCCCCCTCCGGCGCAGCCCGCGAGCCCCCCGCAGCCGTTGATCGTGCTCGGTGCCGAGGATGCCGCGACCTGCGCCGACGGGATGTGTGGCTGAGATGGCCGGCGTCCTGGTGGAGATCTGGTCGGACATCGTCTGCCCGTGGTGCTACATCGGCAAGCGGCGGCTCGAGACGGCGCTGGGCACGTTCGAGCACGCCGGTGACGTCGAGCTGGTGTGGCGCAGCTTCCAGCTCGACCCGTCGATCCCCCGGGGCACGGTCGAGCCGGTCCACGACGCCCTGGCCAAGAAGTTCGGCGGGTCGAAGGACCAGGTCAAGGCCATGACGGCGCAGGTCGCCGCACTCGCCGAGGCCGAGGGCCTGCACTACGACTTCGCGAGCGCGGTGAGCATCAACACATTCGACGCGCACCGGTTGATCCACCTGGCCAAGGCGCACGGGCTGGGCGCGGAGGCGCACGAGCGGCTGATGCGGGCCAACCTGATCGAGGGCGCGACGCTGGACACCGCGACGCTGGTGCGGCTGGGCTCCGAGATCGGCGTCCCGGCGGCGGAGGCGCAGCGGGTGCTGGCCGGCGACGACTACACCTCCGACGTCGAGGACGACATCCGCCAGGCCCGCCTGTACGGGGCCTCCGGCGTGCCGTTCTTCGTGCTCAACCAGGCCTACGGCGTCTCCGGCGCCCAGTCCGCCGACGTGTTCCTGCAGGCGCTGCGCACCGCGTACGAGGCGGCGCCGGCTCGCTGAGTCAGTCCGCGGGCCGGCCCAGCACGAAGTCGGCCCGGCCCGAGCGCACGCCGTTGACCTGCAGTTCGACGGCGTGCGCGCCGGGGTGATAGCGCCGGGTGGTGATCTCCCGGAACGAGTGCCGGCGCTCCAGCGACAGCAGCTGCCCCGGCTCGAGCGTCGCCGTGGTCAGCTTGAAGGTCTTGCCGGTCTGCCGGCCGTCGGTCTTCCGGTGGTGCACGACGTAGTCGATGGCCAGCGTGGCCGCGGCGGCCCCGGTGTTCGTGACGGTCGCGGTGAAGGCCAGCTCACCACCGAAGGGCACCTCGCCGGACGCGATGAGCGGGCCGGTGACCTCCACGGTGGCCGGGGCGAAGCCGAGCAGGGCCAGCGCGCCCGGATGCCCCTGCTTGACCAGCGTCCGCAGGCCGTGCCGGACCAGCCGGGCTGTGTGCCGGTCGGGCTCGGCGAGCCACCCGGCGGCGGTCCGGACCACCAGGTCGCCGTGGTGGCGGCTCAGGTCGTTGAGGTGGTTGGCCACCGAGCGGCGCACGTACTCGCTGTCGTCACGGCGGAGCGCGCCGATGATCTCCAGGGTGTGCTCGGGCCGGTCCAGCAGCGCCGGCACCCGCTTGGCCCAGGGCAGGAAGGGCCGGGTGCCCTCGGAGGCGAGGCGGCGTACGTGCTCGTCCGGCGAGTCCGTCCAGGTGCCCACGATGGCCAGCGCCCGGCCGGGGTCGTGGTCCAGCAGCGTCCGGATGGCGAACTCGGCGGTCAGCCGGCCGGTGAGGGCGGCCAGCAACGCCATCGCGTCGTCGAACGCCGTACCGCTGCCGTCGGTGACCGCGCGGGCCGCGACCGCGCCGGTGACCGGCCAGATCAGCCAGCCCTCGAACGGCAGCGGGCCGGCCGCGGCGGCCCGGACCGTCGCGGCCAGCTCCGGGTAGCCGCCCGGCAGGTCGGCCAGCAGGGCATCGCGCAACAGGTCGCTGCGTTCGCGCAGCGCGCGCCCGGCGAGATCACCCGCCGCGGTACGCAGCGACGGCCACCCGTTGCCCGGCGCCGCGGCGGCCAGCGCGGCGATCAGCGCCCGGGCGGTCTGGTCCCCGATGAGCTCGTCGGCGAACGGCACGGCGGATCTCCCCTGGCTGGGTGGCGGCGGACACCGCACATCGTGCCAGGACCGCCTCAGAGCAGGCCGGAGCGCCGCCACAGAGCCATACCGGGCCCGCCGATCAGGTCCAGCTCCCGCAGGTACGCCACGATCCGCTCACCCGCCCAGCGCATCGTCTCGCGGTGGTACGGGTTGGCCCGCGCCGCCCGCCGTCCCACCTCGGGCTCGATGCCGACGGACCGGTAGACCTGCGGGGAGATGATCCGGGTGCCGGTCAGGTACGCCGCCCGGGCGATCACCACCCGGTCGAACGCCAGGCGCCGGGTGCCCGCCGCGCGCACCTGGCGGGCGAGCTCCTCGCGGGCGTAGCGCACGTGCCGGGCCTCCTCGATGACGTGGATCCGCGACACCATCCGGACCAGCGGCTGCACCGTCTCGTCGGCCGCCGCCTCGCGTTGCAGGGCGTCGAGGATCTCCTCGGCGATGAGGATGGCCGCGTACATCCGGGGGCCGGTGGCGGTGGCGGCGATCCATTTGCCCAGCGCGTCGTCGAACGCGCCGACCCGGTAGACCGGGCAGTCCAGTTTGGCGATCATCCGGCCGAACATGACCGAGTGCCGGCACTCGTCGGCGACCTCGGTGAGGGCGTACTGGGAGTGGGCGGCGGTGGGGTCGGCGCGGTAGTACTCGCGGATCAGCAGCTGCATGAGGATGGTCTCGAACCAGACCCCGAGCCCGGCGATGCTGGCCACCTCGTGCCGGGTCAGGGTGATCCGCTGCTCCTGGCTGAGTCCCTGCCACAGCTCGGTGCCGTAGAGGCTGGACCGGTGCTCGGGCGTGTAGAACCGGTCGTCGGCCAGCGGCGCGTCCCAGTCGATCTCCACTTCCGGGTCGTACGAGTGCTCGGCCGACGAGCGCAGCAGCCGGGTCGCGGTCCGGTCGCGGTCGGAGACGACCATGGAGAACCTCCAGAGGGGTTGACGTTACCGGAAGTAACAGCTACTTCTCGTACTATGAACTCTGTCGATGAGGGCGTCAACCGTCCCGACGGGCGCAGCCGCCGCTGGGCCGATCACCGCGAGCGCCGCCGCACCGAGCTCGTCGAAGCGGTGATCGAGGCGATCCGCGAGCTCGGGCCCGAGCCCGGCATCGACGCCGTGGCCGCGCACGCCGGGGTCAGCAAGCCCGTGCTCTACCGCTACTTCGAGGACAAGTCGGGGCTGTGGCTGGCGGTGGGCCGGCAGGCGGCGACCGCGGTGGTCGAGGCCATCGCGCCGGCTGTGGCCGCGGTCCGGGAGGAACGGGACGTGGTCGCCGCCGCGATCGACGCGTACCTGACCTTCATCGAGGCGGACCCGCACGTGTACCGCTTCGTCGTGCACCAGCGCGGCATCGCCCGCGACACCGACGTGGTCGCCGACGCGATGGACACCGTGGCCAGCGGGCTGGCCCGGATCCTGGGCGACCGGTTGCGGGCGCTGGGCCTGGACTCCGGGCCGGCGCTGCCGTGGGCGTACGGGATCGTGGGTTATGTCCAGACAGTGGCCGACTGGTGGCTGCGGCAGCAGCAGCCGATCAGCCGGACCGCCCTGGCGGAGTATCTGACGACGTTCCTCTGGGGCGGCATCGCCGGCATCCGGGCCGCCGCCGACACTCCGGGCGGGCTGGCGGTGACCGGGCGATGAGCGCGGACCAGGACCTGCCGGGCGAGGACGGCCGGGACGAGGACTACCGCGGCGAAGCGACGATCGAGACCGGCGAGCTCAGCGTCACCGTCGCGGTGCGGCTGTCGGCGCGTTTCGAGATGGCCAAGGGACATTCGAACGCGGAGATCGCCCGGGCCCTCACGGTCAGCGAGACGACGGTGAAGACCCACGTCGGCCACATGCTGACGAAGCTC
>NZ_JBSGFR010000004.1:0-63971 GCF_053603475.1 Actinoplanes sp. NPDC004185
CAGCCTGGTCCTGACCGGACTCCGCGGAGTCGGCAAGACCGTCCTGCTCAACACCCTGCGCTCGGCCGCCATCGGCCGGCTCTGGGGCACCGGCAAGATCGAGGCCCGGCCGGACCAGTCGCTGCGCCGCCCGGTCTCCGCCGCGCTGCACATGGCCATCCGCGAGCTGACCCCGCACCACCGCAACCCGGAACGGGTCGACGAGGTGCTGGCCGTCCTCAAGGCCTTCGCGCTGCGGGCCAACGACTCCTCGGCGAAGCTGCGTGACCGCTGGACGCCCGGCATCGACGTGCCGGCCGCCCGGGGCCGCGCCGACTCCGGCGACATCGAGATCGACCTGGTCGAGCTGTTCACCGACGCCGCGTCGCTGGCCACGGACGTGGGCACCGGCATCGCCCTGTTCATCGACGAGATGCAGGACCTCGGCCCGACCGACGTGTCCGCGCTGTGCGCCGCCTGCCACGAGCTGTCCCAGCTCGGCGCGCCGCTCATCGTCGTCGGCGCCGGCCTGCCGCACCTGCCGGCCGTGTTGTCCGCGGCCAAGTCCTACTCGGAGCGCCTCTTCCGGTACCAGCGCATCGACCGCCTCGACCGGATCGCCGCGGACCTGGCCCTGTGCGCGCCCGCCGCCCGCGAGGACGTCGAGTACGAGCCCAAGGCGCTGGACCTGCTCTACGACAAGTCGGGCGGCTATCCGTACTTCGTGCAGGCGTACGGGAAGGCGACCTGGGACCACGCGCCGACGTCGCCGGTGACCGCGGAGGATGTCCGGGTGGCGGCGCCGGAGGCCGAGGCCGAGCTGGCGGTCGGCTTCTTCGGCTCCCGCTTCGAGCGGGCCACCCCGGCCGAACGCGAATACATGCGCGCGATGGCCTCTCTGTCGGGCGACTCGGGCAACGACATGGACGCCGCCGTGCCGACCGCCGACATCGCCGCCGCGTTGTCCCGGCGACCGGCCAGCCTGTCGCCGGCCCGGGACGCGTTGATCAAGAAGGGCCTGATCTACTCGGGCGAGCGGGGGACGGTGGCGTTCACCGTGCCGCACTTCGGGCGATATCTGCGGACCCAGCCCTGACTTAGGCCGCGGCCTAGACGTGCCGCCAGGCCGACGGGTAGCGCGCCTCGACCGGTCGCAGGGCCAGGACCTGCCAGGCGTCGCCGGCCGAGGACCATTCGCTGGTGATCCCGTACGGCGCGGCCGGCACGAACCCGAACCGCCGGTAGTACGCCGGGTCGCCGAGCACCAGCACGAGCCGTTCCCGCGCCTCGGTGGCCCGCCGCAGCGCGTCGCGGACGACGCTGGTGCCGAGCCCCTGCCGCTGCCGCTCAGGCGTGACCGCCACCGGCCCCAGTGCGAGCGCTTCCTCACCACCGGCCATCACCCTGCTGAGCAGCGCAAACGCCACCAGGCGACCGTTTTCCTCGACGACGACGGAAAACTCGGGCAGCCAGGCGTGGGTCGGCCGCAGAGCCGCGACCAGCCGGGCCTCGGCCTCGCCGCCGAACGCCGACTCCAGCAGACGGCGAATGCCGTCGGCATCCTCGGGTTGCTCGATGCGCACCTCAGTCATGACCGTGAACCCTACGGTGGCCCGCCCTTGACCTTGAGTGGCGTCTGTCCACAACTCACCCGGCACACCCGCGCGGATCCGGGTATAACGAGGGTTATGAAGCCTGTGCGTACTGCAGCCCGTGCCATGCTCGGTGCGATCTTCGTGGTCAGCGGCATCCGCGTCGTGCTCGACCCGGATGCCAAGGTCACCGCGGCCAAGCGGGTCACCGACAAGGTCGCGCCCATGATCGAGAAGGTCGACCCGCGCCTGCCCACCGAAGCGCGCGACCTCGTGCGGGCCAAGGCGGCGTCCGACGTCGTCGCCGGGCTGCTGCTGGCCAGCGGCCGCCTCACCCGGCCCGCCGCCCTCGCGCTCGCCGCCGGCCTGGTGCCGACGACCTTCGCCGGACACCCGTTCTGGACCTATCCGCAGCCGCAGCGGGCGCAGCACCAGACCGACTTCCTGAAGAACCTGGGGCTGCTCGGGGGCCTGCTGCTGGCCGCCGTCGACACCCAGGGCAAGCCGGGCATCGGCTATCGGACCAGCCACGCGGTGGACCGCTCGCAGCGCTCGGTGCGCCGCGCGGTGCGGACCGCCCGGCGCGAAGCCAAGATCGCCACGGTCTCCGCGGCCGCCGCGCGCAAGATCCCCGGGTAAATCACCTAACGGGCTCGCCCGGCGTTAAGCCGTCGAAGCACCAGGGCGGCGGCGCGCTCGAGACCGGCGCCGTGCCGCCGGGTCGAGCCACGGGGAGGTCGCGCCATGCCCGCGATGCGGACTGCCGCGCGTCCGGCCACGACCAGGTGCCTGGTGGTCCTGCTCGCGTGGGTCGGCATCCTGGCCGCGATCACCACGATCGCCCAGCGGTACGGCTTCAGCGACCTCGCCGTGGACCGGGCGGCGATCAGTCACGCCCTGACCGGCAACGGCCTGTACGCGTACCGCTCGCCGCTGACCCACCTCGGCACCGCGCTGCCACCGCCCGCGTTGTTCGTCGTCGGCCCCGCGGTGTTCCTGCCGCTGCCGCTGGCCGGCTGGCTGACCGCCCTCGCGGGGGTGGCCGCCCTCGGCCTGTCCATGATCGCGCTGGTCAGCCCGGTGGCCCGTCGCTACGGCCGCCGCCCCTGGCCGGTCGTCCTGGCCGCGGGCGCCCTGGCCCTGACCATCGAGCCGGTACGCGCCGCGCTCGGGCTGGGCACGCTCGACCTGCTCGCGTTCGGCCTGGTCACCGCGGACATCGTGGCGCTCCGCCGCAGCGCGTGGGCGCGCAGCCGGGCGGCGTGGTGGCCGGGCCGGCCGGCATCCTCGCCACCGCGCGGCCGCACCCCGGGCGACCTGCTGCGCCGCGGCTGGTCGACCGGCGCCTGGGCCGGCCTCGGGGTGGGGCTGGCGACGGCGCTGGCGGTGACTCCGGCTTTCTTCATCGTGTACCTGGCGGTGACCAGGCAATGGCGGGCGGCGCTGACCGCAACGGGCACAGCTCTGAGTGCGGCGTTCGCCGCCTGGCTGATCAGTCCCCGGGAGACTGCCGCCTGGCTCGGCGAGGTGCTGTGGCGCATCGACCGCACCGGGCCGGTCGACGCGATCGCGAACCAGTCGCTGGCCGGCGTGCTGGCCCGGATCTACGACTCCGCCACAGCGCCGGTGCTCCTGTGGTTGTCGTTCTCGCTGCTGCTGATCGCCGTCGGATTGATCCGGGCTCGCGCGGCCCATGCGGACGGGGATGAGATCGCCGCGTTCACGCTGGTCGGGCTGACGGTGGCGATCGTCGGGCCGGTGACCGACACCCACGAACTGATCTGGATCCTGCCGGCGGTGCTGATCCTGATCGACGCGGCGGCGCGGCGGCGGGTGACTTCGCACCGGCGGCCACCCGGTCGCCGGCCCGGCATGACCTTCGCGCTGGCGGCGGGGATGACGTACCTGCTGTTCGTGCTGGCTCCGATGTGGAGCTTGCGAGACTCGTTCTCGGACAACTGTTATGCGCTGGCCCTGATCTTGCTGGTCAACGCGTTGCCGTGGCGTCCGGGGGTGGCGCCGGCGTTTCCGATCAACCGGTGGTTGGGGCGGGTTGCTCCCGGCGCACGCCGGAAGGCGGCCACCGCTGATCTGGGCGGCGGTGAGGGTGTCGGCCGCTCGGCGCGCAGCAACCCGGGTCTGGCTCGGCGGGTGGGACCGGCGAGCAACCGGCCGGGCGGACCGCTCCCGGCGACAGCCATCCCGCCGCCGCGCGATCCGGGCCGCTGAGCCGCAGACACCGCGCCGCGGATGCGAACCGTGAGCCACCACAGGTGGCGGAAGCGTGGGCTTGAGGTCGCGCGAAGCGCGACGAGCTCAGCCATGCAACCACATGGCAGGGAGCGAAGCGACCGCTCTCGGCGGGAGCGACGGTCAGCACCACCCACCCACCTACGAGATCCAGCACTTGACCTTGAAGATCCTCAGGGGCAGTTCACCCACTCCTCGGTGCCGTCGGTGAAGACCTGCCGTTTCCAGATCGGGAGGCGGGCCTTGGCCTCGTCCACCAGCCGCGCGCACGCCGTGAACGCCGCCGCCCGGTGGGCTGTGCTCACCGCCGCCACCAACGCCACGTCTCCGATGCCCAGCACTCCCACCCGGTGCGACACCGCCACCGCGTAGACATCCGGGTCGGCCGCGATCTCCTCCGCCACTTCGCGCAGCACCGCCGCCGCGGTCGGGTGGCCTTCGTATTCCAGCAGCGTCACGCCTTTGCCGTCGTCGTGGTCGCGGACCACGCCCTGGAAGGACACGACCGCGCCCGCTCGGGGGTCCGCCACCGCTTTCTCGTGGGCGGCCAGGTCGAGGGTCGTGTCGTGGACCTCGGCGATCCGGACTGTCTCGGTGGTGGTCACAGGCGCTCTCCCGGATACAGCGGCAGGGGGTGGAACGGGACCAGGTCGCCGGCGGCCGCTTCCGTGTCGGGGCGCACCACGACGAAGCCGTCGGCGGTGGCCAGGCCTCTCAGCATCGCCGAGCCGACGTGGCCGACCGGGGTGGCCCGGCGGTCGTCCTGGTCGAGGGCGGCCAGGGCCAGGTGGGTGAAGCCGCCGCGGCCGGGGACCGGCGCGGTCAGCTCGACCTTGCGCAGCGGCGGCAGCTCCTGTCCGTGCAGGCCGGCCAGCAGCGGGGCGACCAGGGTGATCAGGGCGATCACGGCCGACTGCGGGTTGCCGGGCAGGCCGGCCAGGAAGCGGTAGCGGCCGTCCGGGGACGGCACCTTGGCCAGCAGCATCGGGAAGCCGGGGCGGACCGCGACCGTGTTGATCACGTATTCGGCGCCGAGCTCGGCCAGGGCCGGGTGCAGGTGATCGACCGGGCCGTTCATCGTGCCGCCGGTCGTGCAGATCACGTCGGCGATCGTCAGTGCCTCACGGATCGCGGCGACGTGCGCCTCGAGCGTGTCCTGCACGGGGCCGCGCACCGCGCCCGGGCTGACGGTCGCGCCGTAGCGGCGCAGCCAGGCGGGGACCAGCGGGCTCAGTGAGTCCCGGACCCGGCCGGCTCCCGGCGGGCCGCTGGTGAGCAGCTCGTCGCCGAAGACCAGCAGGGCCGCGCGGGGTTGCGGTCGGACCGGGATCCGGTCGTAGCCGCAGGTCGCCGCCATGCCGAGGACTGCCGGGTCGACCGGGGTGCCGGCCGGCAGCAGCACCTCGCCGCGGCGGGCCTCATCGCCCGGCAGCCGCCATTCGGGCTGGGGGCGGGGTGTGCCGCTGACCCGGCCCTCGGCGTCGCGGGTCGACTCCTCGACGCGGATCAGGGCTTCCGCGCCCTCGGGGACCATCGCACCGGTGGCGATCTCGACGCAGGTGCCGTCGGCTGTGAGCGGGGCCGCCGTGCCGCCGGCCAGCACGCGGCCGGTCGGCCGCCAGGGCCCTGCGCCACGCACGGCCCAACCGTCGATGCTCGACGTCGGGAACGCGGGCAGGTCGGTCAGCGCGACCAGGGGCTCGGCGAGGGTACGGCCGTCGGCACCGGCGAGCGGCACAGCCTCGGCCGGACCCGCCACCGCCCTACCGGCTTCGTATCCGAACGTGCGTGCCTTGTCCCAGTCGACCGGGATGCTGTCTGCGCTCACTCGGAGAGCTTATGGTCGCTGCCGCCGATCTGGGCGACCGTGTGGACAAGGATCGGCCCGAGCACGGCCAGGCCGTCGCGGGCGCCGCCGGTCGAGCCGGGCAGGTTGACCACCAGCGTGCGGCCCGCCACCCCGGCCAGGCCGCGGGACAACGCCGCTGACGGCACCTTGTCCCTGCTGTACGCGCGGATGGCCTCCGCGATCCCGGGCACCTCGAAGTCGAGCAGCGGACGGGTCGCCTCGGGGGTCCGGTCGGTCGGAGTGACGCCGGTCCCACCGCTGGTGAGCACCACCTGGATCCCGTCCGCGACGGCGGCCCGCAGCGCCTCGGCCACCGGTTCGCCGTCGGGCACCACGACCGGCTCGGGGTCCACCTCGCAGCCGAGGTCACGCAGCCCGGTGACGAGCAGGGGACCGCTGGTGTCGGCGTAGACGCCGGCCGCGGCCCGGTTCGAGGCGACGATGACGCGGGCGCGGATCACGGGCGGTCCTGCGGGCGCAGCCACTGGCCGGTCTTGCCGCCCTCTTTGCGCAGCACCCGTACGGCTTCGATGCTCGCTGCCGGGTCGACGGCCTTGACCATGTCGATCAGCGCCAGCCCGGCGGTGGCGACGGCGGTCAGCGCTTCCATCTCGACGCCGGTGCGGTCGGCCGTCCGGGTCGTCGCGGTGATGTCGACGCCGGCGTCGGTGATGTCGAGCTCGACGGTGACCCCGTGCAGCCCGATCGGATGACACAGCGGCACGAGGTCGGGGGTGCGCTTGGCGCCCATGATCCCGGCGATCCGCGCGACGGCGAGCGCATCACCCTTCGGCAGGCCGTCCCCGCGCAGCAGGGCGACCACTTCCGGGGTCGTGCTGAGCCGGCCGGCGGCGACGGCCAGGCGCTCGGTCACGTCCTTGCCTGTCACGTCCACCATGCGGGCGGCCCCGTGGGCGTCGACATGCGTCATTTTCGCTGCGTTCGTCACCCGTACAGCGTATCGAGGGGGGCGGTGCGGTCCCTTATTAACCCGCGGATCCTCTCGCTTCGTCAGCGATCACCAACTTTGCGTAGCCATTTTGATTCGCAATCCGTTCCGCGCGGTGAATTGAGCCGTCGCGCGCTTTCCAGCGGGACACAGCGACGCACCGGGAAGTAGATTGCAGTGCGGCCGCCACCCCGCGCACCAGGACATTTGCGGGGGTTTGGGTCGGGCCAGGCTCGGGAATGCTTGGTCTCCCCCCGACTGCGGAGCGTCATTCACCCGCTACGCATTCGGTACAAAGTTCTCGATACTCGCAATTCGTGAAACGAGCGACAAATCCTGCTTCACAATTCCCCGTGCGGTTCCTAACCTCTTGCCAGGAACCAGGGAGAACAGCAGTTCAAGGAATTGGTCGCTCGGCTTCCGCGTAATCGCGGCGCCATTCACGAGACGGGAGATGCGAGATGCGTGAGAACGACTGGTGGTGAGCCGGACGACCGGCAACGACTACCCGAGGGCGACGAAGCATTGACAGCCCGTACGGGGACTGGGCCACCATGGGTACATGGGAAGTCCGCGGTGAACGACGAGACGACCGACAGACAGCTCCGGCTGTATGTCGGTCTCGTTGCGTTCACGGGAGCCGCGTGCCTGCTGTGGGCCTTCAGTTCGATCACCGCGATCGCGCCGGCCAAAGTCTTCTACCTGGCCGCGCTGACCGTCATCATCACCTCGGCCAGCGGCCCGCTGATCCTGCTGCGGATCCGCTCCGACTACCGCTCCTTCTCCTCGACCTCCGGTGCGATCCTCATCGCCGTCGCCACGGTCCCGCTCCAGTGGGTCATCGTGTGCACCGCGCTGGGCATCCTCACCACCAAGCTCTTCGTCCGCGGCCCGCACAAGCGCGAGCCGATGAAGGTCGCCTTCAACGTCGCGAAGGACACCACGGCCGCCGCCGCGGCTGCCGCTGTCGCCTACCTGGTCGGTGTCCGTCCGACCGCTGCGCTGACCTTCGCGCCGCCCGGTCTAGCCCGCCTGGCGCTGGGTCTCCTGCTCGCCGCCGCGGCTTACGCGGTGGTGGACGACCTGCTGGGCAACACGGTGATCGCCCTGGCCACCCGGACATCCTGGCTGCAGGCCGCCCGGCGCAACTGGGACGTGGTGCTGACCGTCCGCATCGCCAATGTCGGGATCGCGCTGCTCGTCGCGTTCGTGGTGAAGCAGGAGGACTGGTTCATCGTCGCCATGGTGCCGACGGTGCTGGCCCTGCAGTTCGCGACGAAGAACAGGATCCGGCAGCGCGCCGACCAGGACGCCTGGCGCCGGCTGGCCGCCAGCACCGATCTCCTCAACGTCACCGAACTGCCCGCTGTGCTGCGGGCCGCGGTGATCCGCGTACCGGAACTGTTCTCGGCCGACGAGGCGGAGATCGAGCTGCGGGACGTCTCGCCGGCCCGGCTGGTGCGGGGTTCAGCGAGCCGGCTCAGCTACGAGGGGGTGGCCGCCGAGGCGCCCGGACGCACCGGGACGACCATCGAAGCGGTGCTGCAAGGACCGGACACCGAAGCCATCGGGGTGCTGCGGCTGGTGTTCCGCAAGCCGGTGAAGCTGAACGAGTCGGAGGAATACAAACTCCGCACCTTCGCCTCGTCGCTGTACACGGCGATCCGCAACGCGCGCGCCTACGCCGAGCTCAAGCGGATCAACGCCGAGAACGCGTACGCCGCCGCCCACGACCCGCTGACCGGCCTCGCCAACCGCCGCGAGCTGCTGGAACAGGCGAGAGCGATCTTCGAGATGCGCAACACCGACGGCATCTTCGCCCTGTTGCTGATCGATCTCAACCACTTCAAGGAAGTCAACGACACGCTCGGGCACACCGCCGGTGACGACGTGCTGCGCGAGGTCGCCAAGCGCCTCGAGGAGGCGGCCGCGCCCGGCGACCTGGTGGCCCGGCTCGGCGGCGACGAGTTCGCGCTGCTGCTCACCGGCCTGCCCACCCCCGCGGTCGCGGCCCACCGGGCCACCGCGCTGCTCGACAGCCTGGAACGGCCGATCGAGGTCGAGGGCATGCAGCTCACCGTGCAGGCAGCCGGTGGCATCGCCCTGGCGCCCGGCAGCGGTGGCGTCCAGGAGCTGATGCGCCGCGCGGACGTGGCGATGTACCAGGCGAAACGCGGCGGTCAGCGGACGGCCACCTACGCACACGCGCGCGACACCGCCGACGTGGGCCGGCTCATGCTGGGCGGGGAGCTGTCCCGCGCGGTGGCCGAGCACGAGTTCTCGGTCGACTTCCAGCCGATCGTCGACCTCGGCAGCGGCGAGGTGATCTCGGCCGAGGCGCTGTCCCGCTGGCACCATCCGCAGCACGGCCACCTCACCCCGACGCAGTTCCTGCGGACCGTCGAACGATCCGGGCAGCTGCCGGGCTTCGTGAACGCGGTGCTGGAGCAGTCGCTGACCGCGTACCGGATGTGGCTCGAAGCCGGCTTCGACCTGCCGGTCGCGGTCAACGTCTCGCCGCGCAGCCTGCTCGACGAGACCTTCCCGGGGGCCGTGCTCGCCCAGCTCGCCCGGCACGCCGTGCCGGCCGACCGGCTGGTGCTCGAGCTGGCCGAGACCCTCACCCTGAGCCAGCTCGACGTCGTCGACCGGGCGCTGAACGAGCTGCGCGACGCGGGCGTACGGCTGGCCCTCGACGACTTCGGCACCGGCGTCTCCTCGCTCTCGGTGCTGTCCCGGCTGCCCGTGCACCAGCTCAAGATCGACCGTGGTTTCGTCCGGGCGGTCGAGACCTCCTCCGAGGCCGCCGCCGTGGTCCGCTCGACCGTGGACCTGGCGCGCAGCCTGCACCTGACGGTCGTCGCCGAGGGCGTCGAAAGCGAGCCGCAGCGGCTCGCGTTGTGGGAGCTGGGCTGTGTCGCGGGTCAGGGCCACCTGTTCGCGCGTCCGATGCGTTCCGGGCGGCTGCTGGCCACGCTGCAACGCGGCTCCGGCGGACGTCCGGGTGTGCTGGCCGGGGCACTGCACCCGGCCGGGTCCGTCGTCCGGATGCCCCGGCGCCGGACGCCGGGGCAGGGCAGATCTTCTCTGCCACACTTGCCCGCGTGACTCTGCTCGCGCGACTCGACCGGGCTCGGGACGGCCTCGCCGCCGACGCCGCGCTGTACGGCCTCGCCGCCGCGTTCGCCCTGGTGACCGCGCTGACCTCGACGTTGCTGCCGCACCGGGCCTGGGGTGCCGTCGCCGCCTGGGCCTACCTCGGCGCGTTCCTCGTGGTGGCCGGGCAGCTGATGCTGCGGCGGCCACGGTGGCGGATGGCGCTGACCTGGGTGGCCTGGGTCGGCACGGCGATCCTGCCGCTGGTGATCGAGGCGGTGCAGCGGGCCGGCGGTCGCACCGGCCGGGCGCAGGAGGAAGTGCTGGTCGTCGAGCACATGGGTGAGCGGCTGGCCGGCACCGGGACGCCGTACCTCGGGCCGGACGCGATTGCCGCGCTGCCGCCGGGTGAGCAGTTGCTGGGGTATGCGCCGTACCAGCCGGGTATGGCCGTTTTCGGCCTGCCGCGCGCCGCCTTCGGTGACGTCTGGTGGACGGATGCCCGGGTCTGGTTCGCGGTGGCGACCGCCGCCGCGCTGGTCGCGGCGATCCGCTTGCTGCCGCGGGGCGCGAGCCTGGTGCGAGCGGTGCAGTTCGCGACCGTACTCCCGATCTGTGCCCTGACCCTGGCCACCGGGGGCGACGACCTGCCGGTCCTGGCTCTCGCCCTGCTGGCCCTGGCTCTGTGCGCGAGCGGCCGCTACGGCGCCGCGGGCCTCGCCGTCGGCGCGGCTGCCGCCCTCAAGCTCTTCGCCCTGCCGATCGTGGTCGTCCTGGCCGTCCTCGCCCTCACCACCGGCAACGCCCGCCGCTTCCTGCCCGGTGCGATCGGCCTGCCGGTCCTGACCCTGGTGCCCGCGCTGCTGGTCGACGGGAACGCGTTCGTCGAGAACGTGATCCGCTTTCCGCTCGGGCACGGCCTGGTGACCAGCCCGGCCCAGTCGCCGTTCCCCGGCTATCTGATCGCCCAGGCGGTGCCGGGCGGTCGTTATGTCGCGATCGGCCTGCTGGTCGCGGTGGCCCTGGCGATCGCCGTCGTGCTCGTCCGCCGGCCGCCGCGCACGGCCGCGGCGGCTGCGCTTTTCTGCGGGTACGGCCTGCTGGCCGCGATCCTGCTGATGCCCACGACCCGTTTCGGATACCTGCTCTACCCCCTGGCCCTGCTGGTCTGGGCACCCGCCCTCGGCGCAGCACTCAGCAGACCCACAGCAAGTACGCCACCACGCGGTGACACAGCCTTGTACCGTTTGTGAGATGCAGATGACCTGTCCGAAGTGTCATGGCGAGATGCGGGTCTACGAGCGCAGCGGCGTCACGGTCGACCAGTGCACCGAGTGCCGGGGGATCTTCCTCGACCGCGGTGAGCTGGAGAAGCTCTTCGAGGCCGAGGCCAACTGGAACGGACCGGGAGGAGCGCCGGCCGCCCCTCGCCCCGCGCAAGCCCCGCCCGTGGCTCCGCAGCCGGGTGGCTACGCGCCCCCGCCCCCGCCGCACGGTGGTGGCTACGCGCCCCCGCCCCCGCCGCCGCCCGGTGGTGGCTACGCGTCACCGCCGCCCGCGTACGGCCAGCCGGCGTACCCGGCCGCGGCTCCCTACGGCGCACACCAGCCGCAGTACGCCGCCGGATACCACGGCCACTACCGCCAGGGCCACCACGGTCACTACCGCGGCCGCAAGAAGCACAAGAGCTTCCTGAACGACTTCTTCGACTGAGTTGGCCCGCGGCGGAAAACCCATGCAAGTTCTTTCTTGAGCCGGCCACCGCACGCGGCTGTCCCGCCCGCGCCTTCTGGGTGCGGGCGGGCTCGCCGCGTGCCAGGGTGCTGAGTCATGGGACTTCCCGCACCCGCCGCCCTCGCCGAGGCCCTGACCGCCGCCTATGCCGACGTGACAGCCGTCGTCCGTGACCTTGACGACTTCGACCTGCTGCTGCCGTCGGGCTGCCGCGGCTGGACGATCTGCGACCTGCTGCTGCACCTGAGCCTCGACCCGCAGCGGGCCCTGGTCGCCTTCGCCACGCCGGCCGACGGCCCGCCCGACACGGACTTCGTCACCTACTTCCGGTCGTTCCCGGGCGCGGGCGAGACCGGGGCCATCGCGCACGCCCAGTGGGTCCGCCGCACGGCCGCGGCCTTCACCCGGCCGCACGGCGTCGTCGAGCGCTGGACCGAGACGGTCGCCGCCGCCGGGTACGCGGCCCGCCACGCCGACCCGGCGAGCCTGATCCGTACGCAGAACCTGGTGCTCCCCGTCCCGGACTTCATCGCCACCCTGATCACCGAGGCGGTCATCCACCACCTCGACCTGATCGTGTCGTTGCCGGACGCGCCCGATCCGGCGCCCGAGGCCGTGGCGATCGCGTTGTCCACGGTGGACGGCCTGGCCGGGGGCGACGGTCTGCCGGAGTTCTGGTCCGAGCCGGAAGCCCTGCTCAAGTGCTCGGGCCGCGAAGAGCTCAGCACCGACGACCGCGAAGCGCTGGGCGATCGCGCGGAGCTCTTCCCGCTGCTGAGCTGAGGACCTACCAGGTGCCGTCGTCGCGGACGCGTTCCGCCGGGCCGTCACCGGTCAGCAGGCTGAGCAGGCCCTCGTCCAGAGTCTCGCCCAGGAACCACTCGCCGCCCTGGTCCAGCGCGAACAACCGGCCGCGCTCGTCGATCGCCACGATCGCGTCACCCTTGGCCTCCACGCCGAGCGGGAACAGCGGCGCCCCGATCACCTCGGCGAACTCACCCAGCACGTCCGCCGAGTGCGCCGCGGCCACGGGCTCGAGGTTGAGCCAGCGGACCCAGCGGCGTATCCCCGGGCCGCGGAGGCCGCAGAAGATGCCCGGAAAATCCATGATCGCGGCCCGGGCCGCCGGGAACGGCACGTGCCGGAACCGCAGGCCGGGCACGTTGACCACGTCGTCGATCATCCCGTCGGCCAGCACCTCGGCCACCACCGGCTGCATCGGGCGCCAGCCCGCATCGGCGAGAGCCCCGGCGACCTGGTCCGGGAAGCGACCGGGCTGGGCGATGTTCTCCGAGTACGGCCGGAAGGGCTCCACAAAAGCCAGATGCGACCACGGCAGCAACGCGAAGTCGACGAGCGTCAGGATGCACGACTCGCACGGCCGCGCCACGGTCGCGCCCAGCGGGTCACCCCGGTCCCGGACGTAGTAGGCCTCGAAGTCGGCGGTGCGCAACCACGCGCGGGCCTCATCCAGCGTCAACGGCTCACCGCGCTGCCGGTCGGCCTCGTGCAGGGCGTCGGAGAGCACGATCAGCTCGGCGTGGCGTTCGGTGCCGCGCACCGTCCGCCCGGGCTCCAGGCCGCCCAGGTAGGCGCGGACCAGCGGGTGATGGTCGATCTCCTGGTCGCCCTTCGCGCCGCGGGCGATGAACAGCCGGCCGTCGACGGTCAGGTGCGCGGCGGTGGTGGGCGCCGGCCGGCGGCGGGCGTTGCGGCGCAGCTCCACCTCGGGATCGACCGTGCGGCGCTGGGCCACCACATCCGGCTGGTGGGTGCGGTAGAGGTCGGCGATCACCTCGGCCGGGATGCCGGGATAGGTGGACAGGACACCGGTCTGGCGGTCGATGACCGTACGGGCGCCGTCACCGGGGATGGGCAGCACGGTCGGCGGCTGCTTGGTCCAGACCACAAAACCGAGGTCGAACTCGGAGACCACGGGCAGGCACTCGTACCCCCGGCGCTCGGTCTCGCTGCGCGCCCAGCCGGCGGCGATCTCCTCGGCGTCCTCCCGCGTGATCATCTGAACCCCTGTCGCCCCGCATCCGTGTGCGGAGGTGAAACTACCGGACCACGACGCGTCGCGCCGCCCGGTAGGGTCACCTCGATCGATGGTCGGGTGCCGGGGGAGGACGACCGTGGCGGACATGGCGGATCGCGATGCCAACCACGCGCTGCGAGCGCGCTTCGACGACGTGTACGGGCAGTACCAGCGGCTCCGGTCCGGAATGGACGACATCCAGCGGCGGCTGGCGGAACTGCAGGTCACCGCGGAGTCCGAGGACGGCCTGATCCGCGCCACGGTGGGCCCCCGGGGCCAGCTGATCGACCTGCGCCTGGACCGGCGGATCTACCGTGACATGGACGCGGCCGAGCTCGGCCGCAAGATCGTCGCGACCACGGAGAAGGCGGCCGCGCAGGTGGCGGAGCAGGTGCAGCAGATGATGTCCGGCTACCTGCCGGCCGACTCGGGCCCGATGCAGTTCATCCGGGACAACAACTTCGGCTCACTGCTGCGCCGCCAGGACGCGATCATGCGCGAGGCGGACGACAATGCCTGACGAACTGAGGCTCGACCCCGACCGCGTGCTGAACGGCGGCCGCGACCTGGCGGCGGCCGGCAAGCACCTGACCGCGGAGCGCTCCGGCGCCGGGGGCGAGCTGGCCGCCATCAGCGGCCAGCGCCCCTGGGGCGCCGACGAGATCGGCCAGGCTTTCGAGAACAACTACCGCCCGATCGAGCAGCAGGTGCTGCTGGCCTGGGAGAAGCTCGGCCTGTACGTCGAGGGCCTGGGCGACGCGGTGGTCGACACGGTCCGTGAGGCCACCGAGACGGACCACCACGCAGCCGTCCAGGTGGAGCGGACGTACAGGACCCGCTCGTGACGATCCTGCCCAGCCCCATCCCGCACCCGCTCGACTACATGCCGTTCGACGTGCCCGGCTGGGCGTACGAGGCGCTCGAATGGGTGGTCGGCTTCGACTGGCCGGAAGGCAACGAGAAGACGACCTGGGACGTCGCCGACCGCTGGTACGCGCTCGCCCAACGCCTGGCCGAACCGCGCGACGAGGCCTACGACGCGGCCGGCCAGGTGCTCTCCGGGTACGGCGGAGCGGGCGCGCAGGCCTTCAAGGGCGCCTGGGACCAGCTGTCCGCGGACGAGAACGCGCCGCTCAACTCGCTGCTGGCCATCGCCGACGAGCTGGGCAAACTGGTCGAGGAATGCGGCTGCGACATCGAGGGCGCCAAACTCGAGGCCTGGATCGAGATCGGCCTGTTCCTGATCGAGCTGATCGGCATGGCGGTCGCCGTGGCGCTGACCCTGGGTGCGGCGTCCCCGGCAGCGGGCGGCCTGATCGCGGCGACCCGGCTGGCCATTCAGCAGATCTTCAAGCGGCTGATCCAGCAGCTCAGCAAGAAGGCGATCAAGAAGACGCTGAAGGAGGCCGGGCAGCGGGCGGCCAAGCAGCTGACCACCAAGGCCGGCCTGAAGAAGCTCGGCAAGGAAGCCTTCAAGGAGGGCTTCGACGAGATGCGCGAAGAGATCGCCACCAACGGGGCGATCCAGGCGTACCAGAACTCGACCGGTCGGGCGCACGGCTTCGACGTACGGGATCTCGGGATGTCGGCGGCCGGCGGATTCGCGGGCGGGTTCGCGGCCAGCGGGGCCGGCATCGGCAAGGGCGGCCACGGCGGCGGTGGGATGACCCGCGGCATGGCCGCGGAGGTGCTCGGGGAGTTCGGCGGGGCTGCGGTCAGCGGGGATCTGCCGGATCTGGAGAGTGTGGCCAAGTCGGCCAGTTCGGGGGCCAGTGGGTCGCTGATGGACGGTGGGCGGTCGGGCTTCGCGGACGGGCTGGCCGACAAGGTCGGCAATCTCGGGGTGCCGAGTGGGCCGGTCGATCTGGCGTCGGGATCTGCAACGGGGGACGGGGGTACGGACGGGCCGTTGTCGTCGGCGTTCTCCCCGATCTCCTCCTCGGGCGGCGCCTCCTCCGGTGACGCTTCCTCGACCGCAAGTTCCTCGAACGGCGCTTCCTCGGCCGGAGACTCGTCGGCCGGGCACTCGTCGGCCGGATCTTCGGGTTCTGGGGCTACGTTCGCGCCCTTGTCGGTTTCCTCCGATCCGACGGCATCGGCGAGTGGCTCCTCGCCGGTGTCCGTTTCGGCGGATGCGACTTCGGTGTCCTACTCGGCGCCTGCACCGTCCGGTGGGGTCAACCTGTCGAGCCTCGCGCCCGTGGTTGATGCGCCGTCGTCGCCAGGGGGCGACGTCGGTGCTTCGCCTGGTGGGGCCGGCGGCTCCGGCGCGCCGGGCGGGACGGCCGGCTCGGGAACTCCGGCCGCGTTCGCGGGATCCGGCCCGCCCGGTGGACTCGGCTCTCCCGCTCCGACCGGCTACTCGGGTGGCGGCGCCGGGTCCTTGTCGACCGGGGCTGTGACCTCGGGCTCCGGTCCGTCGGTGTCCTCTGCCCCATCGGGCCCGGCAAGTCCGGCCGGTGGGTCTACCGGATCTTTGTCGGGCAATGGGCCGTCGGTCAGCTCGGTTCCTCGCTCCGCGACGCCCGCTGGTGGCCTCAGTCCGTGGTCACCCTTCGGGACGGACACGTCGAGCAACGGGACCACGCCCCCCGCCCGGAGTCCCGGGATCGACCGGCCGAACCTCACCCCGGCGAGCTCTCCGCTGACCGGGAACTCCCCGCTCGGCAACGGCAACCACCCGACGCCGGCCGGCATCTCCCCGACCATCACCAGCCCGGGTGGCACGGGACCCAACGTCACCAGCCCAGGCAGCACTGGCCCGGGTGGCACTGGCCCGAGCGTCGCCGGCCCAGGTGGCACTGGTCCGAGTGTCACGCCGCCGCGGACGAGTCCTGACGGCAGCACGCCCGCCGGCACCGATCCGAATTCCACGTCGCCGCGGAATCCCGCCTCGCCGGTCGGTGTCGCTCGTGGCACGGCCACCGTTGACGTCTCGGCACCGGCTGCCAGTTCTACCGGGACAGGAGTTCTGCCGGGGCGGACCGATCCCGGTGTACCGGCTCCGAGCAGCCCGGCCACGCGACCTCCGCAGGTGCCCGGGCCCCGGGACGGGGCTGTGGACGTACCGTCGCGGTTGAGCACGACCCCGACGGATCCGGCGGCGGTCCTGGTCGGCGCTGCTCCCGGCCGCAGTCTGCCGCCGCAGCCGGCGGCGGCGCCGGTGGAGACCGAAGTGGACGGTTATTTCCGGTACGCGCGGGAGCTGCGCGAGTCGTATGCGACGCACCGCCGTCAGGAAGTGATCGACGCGGTCGAGGGCAAGGCGGATAGCGCGCGCCGCAGGGCCCGGAGTGCTCGGCGATCTGCCCGGGTTGCGCGTTTCCTCAAGTTCGATCCGCACCTGGCGGCGTACTTCCAGGCTCACGTCGATGTAGCGACGGCGGAGGCCGAACGGGCCGAGGCGCAGGCCGCGGCGCTCAAAAATCCGGCGTGGCGGCCGCCGCCCGGAACCATCACCGACGTCGCGCCGCAGCACTGGCACCGGGCCAACGAGGACCGCGGCCGGGTGGCGCGCGGCGCGGTGACATTCGGCAACCGGTCGATGCTCACCGGTAACGATCATCCGCCGCCGATCGACGCGACCCGGCCCTACGGGACGAGGGCGGGCCTGCGCGAGCCGCTCGCTCAACACCAGGTCGACCTGGAAAGCGCGGTCCCCCGCGACGGCAACGGCGATCCGGTACGCGGTGCCGACCCGCGCGCGCCGTACTTCCAGCTGGTCAACGACGGTGGCTCCAAGGCTGACCCGACGCGCGGGATCAACTGCCAGGACTGCGTGCTGTCGTTTTTCGACACGTACGTGCACGGCCGCCCCCGCGTGTCGGCGCCGCGAACGTTCGACGGCTACGCGGACGGCGACTCGACAAAACCGCTGTACGGCGAGGACACCGGCCCGGAACGCGTCGAGCACGCGACCGGCGGCCGGTTCCAGTCACTGTGCGCGGGTGTCGGCGGCGACCACCCGGCGGTCGCGGGCCAGAAGATCCAGCAGGCGCTGGGCGACGTGTCCGCGCAGCTGCTGGCGGGTGGGCACGGCTCGTTCGCGTTCCTGGTCAACGCTTGGGAGGGGGGCTCGGCGCACGCGTGGGCGGCGGTCAACCAGAACGGCCAGATCCTGTTCGTGGACCCGCAATCGGGCCTGGTCGCACCGCCGGGCACCAGCTTGTACGGCCACCTCGGCCGTCCGGACACGGCGAACGTGGTGGCGCTGGACGCGCTGGTGGTGGACGGGCGGGGGAACCCGATGCCGTTCAACGGGAGGCCGGATGGGCTGTGGCGGCCCAGGCAGACGACGCTGCCGCCTCCGCCTCCGCGGCCGGCGCCTGTCTACTACTCGTCGGCGTACCAGCAGCAGCCTGCTCCGTCGCCGGCACCTGGTCCTTTCCCGTCGCCCTCGCCGACGCCCGGGCCTACGCCTTCGCCGACGCCTCGCCCGGCGCCTTCGCCCGCGCCCTCACCTGCGCCGCCGCCTTCGCCCGTTCCGCCGCCCTCACCTGCACCGTCGCCTTTCCCGACGCCGGCTCCGGCGCCTTCGCCCGCGCCTGACCTCTCGCCTGGGCCTGACCTTCCACCCGCGCCCTCACCTGGGCCTGGGCCTGATCCGTCGCCTTGGTCCGCCGTCACGACTGCACCCGGGCCATCGCCTGCTCCGGACCTTGCGCCTTCGCCGAACCCGGACCAGGCGACGCCACCAGCACCTGCACCCGATCCTGTGCCGGCGCCTCGGCTGCTCGCCACCCCGGCGCCTTCGCCCGCTCCCGATCTTGTTGAGCCCACGCCTGCTCCCCGGGATGAGACGCCCGATGCCCTGCTGGCGGACGACCTCGGCCGGGTCAGCCAGGCCGAGCCGGTTACGCCGTTCGATCCGCGGCCGGAACCCGATCCGCGGCCCGGCCCGACGCCGTCGACCCCGGAGCCGTCCGTCACGCCCCGGCCCGCGCCCAACCCGATCCCGTCGCCGCGCCGCCCGGTCGACCGCATCGCCGAGGCCTTGGCCCCGAGACCTGCGCCGGTGGACCGCATCGCGGAGGCCCTGGCTCCCCGCGACGACCGGCCACCGACGCTCGACCGCACGCCGAACTCCACCGATCCCAACTCCACCGATCCGAACTCACCGATCGACGAGGCGCTGCATTCCGGTACGCCGGATCAGACGGCCGGGATCGACCCCGAGCGGGCCGAACGGCTGGAGCAGGTGCGGCTGGCCGAGCAGGACGCGCGGGAACGGAAGTCGTACCGCGAATACATGGAGCATGCGCGCGCCACGCAAGAGGACAACCGGCGCGCCGAGTACGCCGACTATCTGGTGCGGATCGCTGATGGGCAGCGCACCAAGGTGCTCGACCTGGGCATGCAGGCGGATGCCGCCCTGGCGTCGGGGTCCACGCTGCGCGGTGAGCATCTGCGGGCCGAGGCGCGGCGTACCAGCGAGGACGCCGACGACCTGGAGCTCAAGGCCCGGCAGGTGCTGGCCGGGGAGTTCGCGCCCGAACGGGTCGAGGTCGAGCCGGCGGACTGGGTGCGCATCAACGACGACGTCGGCACGATGGCGCTGGGCGGGGTCGAAACGGGGGACCAGTCGGCGCTGACCGGCGACGGCCATCCGCTGCCGGTCGACCAGAGTCGCCCGTACGGGAAACGGGGCGGGTTGCGCGCGCCTCTCGCCGTACATCAGGTTGATCTGGAAAATGCCATGCCGCGCGATGCGGACGGCCGGGTGGTGCGGACGGCCGATCCCCGGCAGGGGAAATGGTTCGGCCTGGCGAACGACGGCGGCCCGGCCGCGGACCCGACCCGCGGCATCAATTGCGTGGACGGCGTGCTGTCGCTGTATGAAACCTATGTGCATGGTCGCCCCCGCGTCTCGGCGCCGCGCACATTCGATTCATACGCGTACGGCGACCCGGCACGTCCATTGGGTGCGGAGGACCGAGGTCTGGCCCGCATCGAGGACACCGTCGGCGGCGAATTCCAGGGGCTTTGCCCATACGTGGGTGGTCTGGACCCGCAGCAGGCGAAACAGGCTGTGGACACGGCCATGACAAACCTGCACAACCATTTGTACAACGCGGGCCACGGCGCTTTCGCCTTCATCGTGACGGACTCGGAGGAAGGCACGGCCCACGCATGGGCGGCGGTGAACCAGAACGGCACGATACTTTTCCTGGACCCGCAAACAGGCCGGCTGTCGGAAGAAGCCCCGTTGTACTCCCACACGGGAGCGAAGAACGACGGCAACGTGATCTCGATGGACGCGGTGGTGGTGGACGGGCTGGGCCGGCCGGCGCCGCTGCCGTACCACGAGGCCGGCCTGTGGAGCCGGTCGTCCCTGGAGCCGACGGGCGCAACTCCCGCCGATCCGGCTGACGATGGACAGGCAAGCCGTGTCGGCCCTCAAGGGGCCGATCCTGATGGCCACACTCCACAGCGGCCAGTGCATGAGCAGAGCGATGCAACCGAGGTTGGACCGCTCACCGACCTGGATGAAGATGATGTTCGGCTATCAGGCGATCCTGCGATCCGACCTCTCAGGAACGGTGACGAGCCTGGTCGCCTACCAGGTGCTGCTGGACAATCCGTTCCAAGCGGTGATCTGGAGCGTCCCGCGGAGAGCCTGGATCAGCGCACCGGGGCTGGCGGTGCCGATCCTGTACGACGACAAGTACCAGGAACGCCGGCGACAGGTGAGTCGGCCCGCGGCGGAACAGATCGCAGTGGAGATCCTTCAGACGGAACTCCCGAGCGAGCAAACGCTCCGAGCGATGTGCAAGGAGGGCGAACGGATGGGCTGGACCCTCGGCCCGCCTCGCCCGTAGCCCCTGGCGACGAGTCGCTGACGAGCACCAGCGGGACCCAACCCCGGCGAATTCCGGTATCCGAGATGGTCGCCGAGGACTTCGATCCCCGCGAGGCTGAGCGCCGCCAGCTGGCGGCGCTGGAGCCGGATCACAGAGAGATCATTGAAAAGTCCGTCGACCACGCCATGAAGGACGCCGCCCGGCTGCAGGTGACCCTCGAAGAGGTGGTCGCGTCGATCAATGACGCCTTCGGCGACGGTGCTGCGCAACTCGTCGGCGTCGAGAACTCCTACAAGACGAAGTCCTCGCTTGCTCGTGCCTTCGCGGCCGAATTCGAGGCGGAGGAAACCCCTCCCGGCCAGTTCTTGAAAGACACCAAGGACAGGGTGCGCTTCTCGATTCAGCTGCACGAGCAGGATTATCACTTACACGCGGCGGCCGCCATTGCCGATCTGGGGAGTCGTGGCCACAACATTAGAAAGATAGTCAACTTCTGGGGTGGTGGCGGGCGGCACAACGGTTTGAACGTCACCGTTACCGACCCAACTGGAGTCGTTTTCGAGCTGCAGTTCCCGACTGAGGCGTCACGAGCGGTGAGCGAGCTCACCCACGAACTGTACGAGGTACTGCGGCACAATTTCGCTCCGTACCCAGCGCGCGTAGATGCTTTCCTTCGAATTCTCGCCATTAATATCCGAGAAGGTATTGACGAGAAGCAGCCGAGCGGCATCGATGCTCTGAGGGACATGCGCCTCGGAGTTTGGAAGGATGTCGACTCGACATTCGGCACTTGGATCCGATCGACGGATACACAGTGGAATAAATATCTTGGTGACCTCCGCGCCGAGGGTTCAACGTTCGATAGAATTCTCGAACGGAACGGCCTGACCTTGGCAGAAGTTTTCGAAAGCGACGGATCGGATGAAGATGACCGACACGGAGTTCGGCTATCAGGCAATCCTGAAGTCCGACATGTCGGGCGCAGTGACGAGCCTGGTCGCTTACGAGGTGCAGAATTACCACGCATTGCGAGCAGTGATGTGGAGCGTGCCGCGGAAAGCGTGGATCTACGCTCCCGCGATAGCGGCGACATTCCTGTTCGACCCGAGCTACCAAGAGAGAATCCGGCCACTGAATCGAACCGAAGCAGAGCAAGTCGCCCGGGAAATCCTCAAGGCGGAGTTGCCGACGGAGCAGACGCTCCTGGAGATGCTCGACGAGGGCCAGAAGATGGGTTGGGACTTCGGTCCGCCGCGCCAGTAGCCGACCCGCGCCCGCTTCCCGAGTCGCCGGCCGGACCGGTTCCGCAAGCATCAGGTCCGGGACGCTCTCAGGACGATCCGACGGACGATGACTCGGCCGCCGAACCACGCGAAAGCGGAACAGATCGCCTGGGTGGCCCTGCAGTCGAAACTTCCGAAGGAACGGATGCTTCTGGAGATGTTCCAGGAGAGCGAAGCGACGAGCCGGATCTGACCTCCGAGACGCCGGTCTCCGGCGAAAGCTTGCCCACCAACGCCGGCCCCGTGGTGATCAACGGCCTGGTCGGCCAGCTGCAGGGCGCCCTCGGCGACGACTTCGCCATCGGCGCCCACTACCTGGAGCTTTTCGAGTACGAGCACGAACGCCGCCAGGCCGAACGCCTCGGCCAGAGCTTCGACGTCCGGGCTCTCGAGGCCGCTCACGGACGTTCGGACGGCCTCGGTAACCCCGATGTTCTCCTGCGGACCGACAGCACCGACGTCGGCTCGTACGGTGATCTCAAGCGGTTGGATCCGGACCTGAAAGCCGACCGCAAGGATGCGGATTTCTCCCGGCGGGTCGAGAAGCGCCTGCGTGAGCCGTTCGGGCAGGATCCGCGGATCACCGTGGCGGTGGTCGACGGCCGGGACGTCGGGCTGACGATCGACGCGGCCGTGCGGGGGATTCGGCGCGCGCTCGGTTTCTGGCGGCAGCAGGGGCGCGAGGTACGGCCTGAGCAGCGCATGATCGTCTTTACGGGTGACGGAGGTTCTGTCGTGTGGCGTGGTGACACGGGAGGCATCAATGTCAGTGCGTGAGCAGCTTTTCGTCCGGACCGACGGCTCGCCGGCGGAGGTCGCCGGGTTCGTGGCCAAGCTGATCGGCGGCCGCACCGAGGTACGCGACCAGCAGGTCTGGCTGCTCGTCGACACCGCCCGTCTGGTGCCGGGCGTCGACGGTGAGTTCGGCGGCCCCGTCGTCGCGCACAACTCCGAGGCGGCGTTCCGGCCCGACGGCGAGTTCGAGGCGCCGGACGCCTACGACGTGGAGCTGCGGCTGTGGCAGGCCGGTGGCCGCCGCGTGGAGCCGACGACCGGCGCCGACATCGAGGAGCTCGCCGCGACCGCTGTTTTCCAGGCGCTGGCGACTTCCGCCGACTTGGCCGTGATCCATGTGCATGACGACGACGTGCTGCTGCGGGCCGCGCTGCCCGGGGCCGGCACTGCCGAGTTCGCGCAGGGCACGACGATCTACGACTGGGACGAGGACAAGTGGAACGGCTTCGTCCTACGGACAGAGATGGGCGATGCCTGAGCAGGGGCAAAGCCTTCACCTGTACGGCGAGGCGTACGGCGATCCCCGGCCGCCTTCTTCATCTATAAGCGCACCTACAGCGACACAGCTGGCCGAAGCCGCCATGACCCGCGCCGGCGTCATCTATGAAGTCGAAGTCACCTCCGGCGTCCACGCGACCCGCCCCACCGGCGTGCCCACCTGGGAAGAGTTCAAGCAGCGCCACTTCGTCGATGGCGTTCCGCTTCCGGTTCGCCCTCGGCCCCGGGAGCGGGTCCTTCCGCCTTCCTGGCCGGAGATGGTTCGTGCAGTCGAAGAGGCGCACCGAAGCTTCCGGACATACCTGGTCCAGCTCCTGACCGCGGCCTTCCCTGGCCGGGACATCTCAGTCTCGGCCGACCAGGGACCGCTGCGCCGGTCGGCGGCATCTGTGGACTGGAGCGAAGAAAGCTACGGCTTCGAAGTCACGGTCGACGCGAGCATCGGCGATCTGCCGCCCGCCGACGCCCTGGACCGCGTCAGCGAGCTTCTGACGGACCAGAACTGGGACCTGGCCGACCGTGTCACCCGGACCGCCAACGTCGCTGTCGGGGGGTCCCGGGAGCTCTACAGCCTCTGGGTCGACGCGCGGCCGCTGCGGCTCACCGTGCTCGGCCAGTCCCCGCTGTATCGCGCGCCGGCCGAGCCCGGCACCCCCTACGTCGTAGAGCCGCGCTAGACGATCGCCATGTCGACGAAGCGGGACAGGTGCAGTTGTGCTGCCACCGTCACCGTGTCCGTCGGGCCGTTTCGGTGCTTGGCCACGATGAAGTCCGCCTCGCCCGCTCGCGGGGACTCCTTGTCGTAGTAGTCGTCGCGGTGCAGCAGGATCACCACGTCGGCGTCCTGCTCGATCGAGCCGGACTCACGCAGGTCGGACAGCTGGGGGCGCTTGTCGGTGCGCTGCTCCGGGCCACGGTTCAGCTGGCTCACCGCGATCACCGGGCATTCGACCTCCTTGGCCAGCAGCTTCAGGCCTCGGGACAGCTCCGCGACCTCCTGCTGGCGGCTCTCCGTCTTTTTCGGCGAGGACATCAGCTGGAGGTAGTCGACCACGATGAGTTTCAGGTTGTGGCGCTGCTTGAGGCGGCGGGCCTTCGCCCGGATCTCCATCAGGTTCATGCTCGGGGTGTCGTCGACGAAGATCGGGGCCTCGCTGATCTCGCCCATCCGGCGGGCCAGCTTGGTCCAGTCGTCGTCCGACAGCTGGCCGGAGCGCAGCACGTGCAGCGGCACCCTGGCCTCCGCCGACAGCAGACGCATGACGATCTCGATCTTGCTCATTTCCAGGGAGAAGATGGCGCTGGCGCAGTTCGCCCGGATGGCCGCGTTGCGCGCGAAGTCCATCGACGCGGTCGACTTACCCAGACCCGGACGGCCGGCGACGATGATCAGCTGACCGGCGTGCAGGCCGTTGAGCAGCCGGTCCAGGTCGGAGAAGCCGGTCGGTACGCCGGTCATCATGCCGTTGGTGGCACCGACCGCCTCGATCTCGTCGAGGGTGGGCTGGAGCATGTCGGCCAGCACCGCGAAGTCCTCGGAGACCCGGCGCTCGGTCACGTCGTACACAGCCTGCTGGGCGAGGTCGACGATGTCGTCGACGTCCATGCCGCCGTTGCCGCCCGTGCCGTACCCCAATTGGGTGATTTTGGTGCCCGCCTCGACGAGGCGGCGCAGCACGGCGCGCTCGGAGACGATGCGGGCGTAATAGGAGGCGTTGGCCGCGGTCGGCACGCTCTCGATGAGGGTGTGCAGGTAGGGCACGCCGCCGATGCGCTGCAGGTCGCCGGAGTCGGACAGGGCCGCCGCGACGGTGACGCCGTCGGCCGGCTCGCCGCGGCCGTAGAGCTCGAGGATCGTGTCGAAGACGGTCGCGTGGACCGGACGGTAGAAGTCGTGGGACTTGAGGATCTCGACGACGTCGGCGATCGCGTCCTTGGAGAGCAGCATGCCACCGAGCACGCTCTGCTCCGCGGCGATGTCCTGCGGCGGCGACTTGTCGAAGCCGCCGGTCTGGGGCGGCGGTCCACCGGCGCCTGGCGGGCGGCCACCGGAGGGCTTGCCTCCTGGCGATGACTGCGGCCGGGAATCGGGTCGTGCGTCGTCGGTGATCGACATGCCGACCTACCCCTTCATCGTCGTTCCTGCTCCGTGATCAAACAGCCCGGGTACGACACTTTCGGGTGAGCAGGTCCCCCGAGGAGTGACGGGGACCACAGATTCACCGGAAAAGTCGGCCCAGGCCACGAAGAGGACCTGATCCGGCGCCGGTAACCATACGAAGCCGCACGTCACAGACCCAAGCAGGCCGGTGGACGAGCCTCGGGACAACCTGTGGACAACCCGCCTCCTCCTGTGCGCGGCCCTGTGCACAGCCTGTGTACAACCCCTGGGGATCTCGGGAGGCGCGCCCATCTGAGCAGCACTTTTGTCGTCCCCACCGTGTGGAGAGATAAAAAGAACGCCATCGTGAGCAAGCTGTCGTCCCAAGACATTGCAGATCGGACGCGCGCACGTCACGCTTTTCTGGTGGACCAACGGGAGTGGGACTACGGAGCCCGCCTGCCGCGCGAAAGGAGCGCGCCGGACTCCTGGACACCCACAAACCGCCCGGAAGATCCCGATTCGTCCGCTAAAGCGGAGCCTGGGGCCACCGTGTGGGGCACCGGCTCGCCGGCCGACACGGGCAGCATGCAGCCGATTCCCGAGGCTGTGGCTTGGTCCCTGCGGGCCGACGCCTGGGCGCAGAATCCCGAGACACCGGGTGAGTCCTCGGGCACGGTGAGTCGCTGGTCCGACGTGGCGGCGACCGGCCGTCCCGCATTGCCGGCCGAAGGCGTCGGCTGGCGCACCCAGACTTCCGAATGGCGCTCCACCGCGGAGAGCGCCCGCTGGCGGCAGACGACCGAGTGGCGTTCCGCTTCGGGCACGCACGGCTGGCGCACGACCACAGAGGCCTGGCAGAGCGGCGACGCCGACGCCGTCATCCCGCCGCAGGCGGAAGCCCCGACCCGGCTCCCGGCCATCTCCGGCACGGCGTGGCCGACTCCCGCGACCGACGACCAGCCCGGCTCGACCCCGAGCTGGCAGCCCCCGGACGCCACCCCCTCGTGGCAGCAGCCCGGAGAGCCCCGGCAGAGTCAGCCCAGCGCGACCCCACCGTGGGAGTCGGCGCGCGGCGAGGACCGGCCGGCGTGGCAGCAGTTCACGTCCTCCAGCTCCAGCGCCACCCCGTCGTGGCAGCCCGCCGACGCACCGCCGCCCCGGCAGCCCGACGCGCGGCCGTCCTGGGACAGCCGCCCGAGCTGGCAGGCCTTCGCCGAGCCGTCCCGGCCCGCGGCGGAGCCGTCGTGGCGGGAGCCCGCGCGGCCGGCCGAGAGCTGGCAGACCCCCCAGCCGAGCGCCCCGACGTCACACTCCGGCAGCTGGTCGGCACCGGCCGACGACGGCCGGCACCTCGTCCGCGAGGACGACCGCGCGGCCTGGCGCGAATCGGCCGCCGGACAGACGCGACCGGCCGACGGCCCGCCCCAGGTGGGGCGCCGCCGGGCCCCCGATGTGGGCTCTCGCACAAGCGGGGGTACGGGGTGGACGGCCCGTTCCGAAGCCGACAACTGGGCGGGGCACACCGACACCGGCAGCATGCCCGCGTTCCAGGACCCCGCGACCACCGACGCACCGAGCTGGCGTCGCGGCAGCACCGAACCGCCGGCGCCGGACGGCTGGCGCACGAGCACCACCACGAGCAGCTGGCAGAGCAGCCCGCCGGCGACCGACAGCTGGCGCAGCGCTGACCAGGCCCGCACCGAGGCCCGCCCCGACCAGCCCCGCACGGACAGCTGGCGCACGCCACCGGCGGCCGAGGGCTGGCGCAGCGGCGACGAGGCCCGCGCCGACGGCTGGCGCGACACCGGCTCCTGGCGCCGCGATCCGGAGCCCGGCCCAGCGGTCGACCCGTGGGCGCAGAGTGCCGCCGAGACGGGCGTCATCCCGCTGCCTCTGCAGCCCCGTGACCGCGACTCGGACAGCTGGCAGAGCCGTACGGACACCGGCAGCTGGCAGCGCGACGCCGACACCACCGGCCGCCGGGGCCGCAGCGAACCGGGTGTGAACGGCGACAGCGGCTCGTGGCAGCGCGGCACGGAGACCGGCCGCACCGACACCGGCTCGTGGCAGCGCGAACCCGAGATCGGGAGCCGCCAGAGCCGGATCGAGCCGGGCTCCTGGCAGCGCGAGCAGGACAACGGCCGCACCGACACGGGTTCGTGGCGACAAGGACCGGAATCCGGCCGCACCGACACCGGCTCGTGGCAGCGCGAACCGGACAACGGCCGCACAGACGCCGGCTCCTGGCAGCGTGGACCCGAAACCGGCCGCACGGATACGGGCTCCTGGCAGCGCGGAGTCAAGCCGGGTCGCCCCGACACCGGCTCCTGGCAGGGCGGACCGGAGACCGGCCGCACCGACACCGGCTCTTGGCAACGCGGACCCGAAACCGGCCGCACCGACACCGGCTCGTGGCAGCGCGAACCGGACAACGGCCGCACCGACACCGGCTCCTGGCAGCGCGGAGCCGAACCCGGCCGCACCGACACCGGCAGCTGGCAGCGCGGACCGGAAGTCGGGCGGACCGACACCGGCTCCTGGCAACAAGGCACCCCGAACGGCCGTGGCGCCGACGCGGCACCCCGGCGTCGCGAGATCGAGGCGCCGCAGGCCTTCCAGACTCCGGCGCCGCCGCGCGGTGGTGAGATCGAGCGCTGGCCCGGTTCCGACCCACGCCGCGGCCAGGAGCCCTACCGCGCTCCCGAAGCCGGCCCCGAGCCCCGCCGCGGCCAAGATCCCTACCGCGAGCCCGATGCAGGCCCCGGTCCTCGTCGCGGCCAGGACGCCTACCGCGCCCCCGAACCGGGACCGGAGCCGTGGCGCGGAGCCGAGCCAGGCGGGCAGCCGTGGCGCGGAGCCGAGCCGCCGCGTGACTTCGAAGCCCCCCGCGGCCCGGAGCCCCGTCGCAGCCGGGACCGGCGCGACGTCGACGCGCCGCGTGGCCCGGAACCCCGCCGCGGCGTCGAGGGCGGCCAGCGCACAGGCGGCATCCCCCGCGGCCCGGAAGGACCGCGCGGACGGTCACGCCCGGAGTTCGAGCGCGGACCGGAAGCCCCCCGGGAGTACGCGGACCGGGGCCGTCGTCGCGAACGTGACACCAGCTGGCAGCAGGAACTCGCGTCCGGCGCCTGGCAGCGGGACCCTGAGTCGGACGTGTGGCTGCGCGACAGCGACACCGGCCAGTGGCACCGCCAGGAGCTCGAGGACGAGGAAGACGAGGACGATGACCGAGGCTCCCGCCGAGGTCCCCGCGACGACGATCGCGGTGACGGCGGTGGCCGACGCGCCATCGAAAGTCGCGACGCGGTCTCCCGCCGTGACCGGGACGCGTCCGCGCGCTTCCGCAGTGAGCCGGCCGAAGAGGACCGGGGTGGCCGGCGTCGCACGGCCGAGCCGCGTTCGACGCGTCTGCAACTGACGGCGAGTGCGGAACCACCGCTCGACCCCGAGGTCTGGCGCCGCGACGGCGAACCACCCACCAGCCCGATCCCCCCGCAGTCCCTGACGCGACAGCGCGACGGCAACATGCCCGTCTCGGCGCAGCCGAGCACCTGGGACCGCGAGCGGGACATGCCCGTATCGACCCCGCCCGGCGCCTGGGACCGCGACGCACCGGTGTCGGCCCAGCCCGCCGCCTGGCAGCGTGATGTCGATCCGACGTCCGCGCCGCCGGACCAGCGGCCCCGCGGCGCTGCGTCCGTGCCAGGACCCGACTCGCTGCGCCGCGACGGCGGCACACCCACGCGTCCTGTGTCCGGCACGGCGGCCGCGCCGGTGTCGTCCCAGCCCGGTGCCTGGCGGGCCGATGCCCAGGCCGCCGCCCGCACCGACGCCTGGCGGAACCAGCTGCGCGCCGAACAGGGCGAGCCGCCGCTGGTCAGCGACGCGGCGACCGAGATCCGCCCCCGCGAGCCGGGGGCGTGGCGGGAAGCTGAGGCCGAGGGTCCCGGCCGTGGCTCGGCGACCTACCGCGAGCACAGCACCGGGGACTGGCGGCGCGATCTCAGTGCCGACAGCGACCTGGCCGACGGCGAGTCGCGGCGGATCAGCACGGCTGACTTCGTGCCGTTCCGGCCGCCGTCCAAGAACGGTGTGGCGGCTTCGGTGAAGGTGCCGGCCGCCAACTCGGCCGCCGAAGGCGCCACGGAGGTCATCCAACGTACGGGGGCACGGTGGCAGGATCCGCCGGACACCCAGTGGCCGCCGCGCGGTGCTGTGGCTTCGGCCGCCGGCACCTACGAGCGGCGCCCGGTCAGCACGCTGCCGTCGCCGTCGGCGCGGCAGAACGACCTGCTCGAACCGGATGAGGAATTCGAGGAGGACACCGGCGGTCCCCTCGCGGCCGTGGGTTACACGGTCGTCTGGTACGGCGTGCCAGTCGTCCTCTTCGTGCTCTACATGCTCGTGCTCAACGGCAGCCAGCAGGCGCACGCACTCGACACCCTGGCCGGCGCCGCCCCGCAGTTCGGCCTGTCCCTGGTGCTGAGCATGCTCGTGGCGGTGGGCCTGCGCTGGGCCAGCGGCTCCTGGAAGGCCGCCAGTGTCGGTCTCGCCGCCGCAGTGATGGGCGGCGGCCTGGCGACGGTGCTGACCTCTGCCATCACCGGTCAATCCCTCAGCTGACGAGCAAAAACCAGCCCAGCTCCGACGCACGACCAGCTGAAACGACAGAGCGCGCCGGACCCCGAAGGGCCGGCGCGCTCAGCGTGAGGCGTGAAGCGTGTTACTTGGCGGCGACGACGTTCACGGGGAACGACGCGGTCACCTCGGGGTGCAGCTTGACCTGGACCTTGTAGGCGCCCGTGGTCTTGATCGGGGCCGTCAGCTCGAGGCGGCGCCGGTCGAGAGCCGGACCGCCCGCGGACTTGACCGCGTCCACGATCTCGGCCGGGGTGATCGACCCGAACAGGCGGCCACCGGTGCCGGAGCGCGCCTGCAAGGTGACCTTCAGGCCCTCGAGCTGGCCCTTGACCTCGTTGGCCTGGCCCAGGTCGCGGATCTCGCGGGCGTCGCGCGCCCGCTTGATGACCGTGACCTGCTTCTCGGCGCCCTTGCTCCACTGGATCGCGAAGCCCTGCGGCAGCAGGTAGTTACGGCCGTAGCCGTTCTTGACCTCGACGATGTCGCCGGGGGTGCCGAGGCCCGACACCTCCTGCGTGAGGATGATCTTCATATCGGTGCCTCCCCTCAGCGCGCCGTGGCCGTGTACGGCAGGAGCGCCATCTCACGGGCGTTCTTGACCGCGCGGGCGATCTGCCGCTGCTGCTGCGAGGTCACACCGGTGACCCGCCGAGCGCGGATCTTGCCGCGGTCGGAGATGAACTTGCGCAGCAGCGCGGTGTCCTTGTAGTCGATGTAGGTGATCCCGTCCTTGTCGAGCGGGTTCACCTTCTTCTTCGGCTTGCGAAGTGCCGCAGCCTTAGCCATAGCTCTTGACTCCTGAAATCATGAAAGCCCGAAGGCTCAGAAAGGTGGCTCGTCGTCGAACGAGGAGTTGCTGCCGCCACCGCCGCCGGCGGGACGAGAGCTGGAAGCCGGGGCGGCCGTGGCCCAGGGGTCGTCGAAGTTGTTGCCGCCTCCGCCGCCGCTGGGCTGCCGGTTGCCACCACCAGCGCCGCCGCCGGAGGCACCGAAGCCGCCTCCACCGCCGCCGCCGGACCGGGACATCTTCTGCACCTTCGCCGTGGCGTAGCGCAGGGACGGGCCGATCTCGTCGACCTCGAGCTCATAGACGGTGCGCTTCTCGCCCTCGCGGGTCTCGTAGGACCGCTGGCGCAGCCGGCCCTGCACGATCACCCGAGCGCCACGCTGCAGCGACTCGGCGACGTGCTCAGCAGCGTCACGCCAGACGTTGCACGCGAGGAAGAGTGGCTCGCCGTCTTTCCATTCGCCCGACTGCCGGTCCATCGTCCGCGGCGTCGAAGCGATGCGGAACTTGGCGACCGCCGCCCCCGAGGGGGTGAAGCGCAGCTCAGGGTCGTCGGTCAAGTTACCGACGACCGTGATGGTGGTTTCTCCTGCCATGATCTTCTCCTCGCCGCTTCATGCGTTTTCGCAAGGAGGCTCCCAGAGCCCCCTGACAAAAACGACCGTCAGCGGGTCTCGGGCCGGATGACCTTGGTACGCAGGATCGACTCGTTCAGCCGGAGCTGACGGTCCAGCTCAGCCACGGCCTCCGGCGTCGCCTGCAGGTCGACGACGGCGTAGATGCCTTCGGCCTTCTTGTTGATCTCGAACGAGAGCCGGCGACGGCCCCACACGTCGAGCTTCTCCACCGAGCCGCCCGCGGTGCGGATCACGTTCAGGTACGTGTCGAGCGACGGTGCAACGGTGCGCTCCTCGAGACTGGGGTCGAGGATCACCATGAGTTCGTAATGACGCAAGACGTTCTCACCTCCTGTGGGCTGAACGGCCACGGTCTCTCCGTGGCAGGAGGTCTTGTGTCGCCCGCAACAGAAAACCGTGGGCGGCGCCCACGGCAGACCTGTTGCGAACCGAGCCAGCATACCCGGAGCTGGCCGGACGCCCAAAAAGGGCCCCGTCCACAGACGAGGCCCTTCGAGGTGGAAGCCGCGGGGCGTCCGGTCCGCATTCGCTGGGTGGGACCTGGGGAGGAACGACCACACCGATGAGGTTGGAACGGCCGCCCCGCGGAGCTTGCTGTGGAGTAGTCTACGCGACGCTTGCCCGAGATGCACGTTGCGACACAATTGCCCGAATTACTCCGATTGCTACGCCCAGCACGCTCACCGTCGCGATCACCGCGAGCAACCCGATCGGCTGCGAATCCGGCAGCGGGCGCATCGTCGCGACCGGCTCCGCCGCAACGATCCCGGACGACGGACCGGCCGGGAGCACCGGCGCGGCCGCCGTCGGCGACGAGGGCAGATCAAGCGTGGGTACGCCGGGAAGAATCGTCTTGTCGTCACCGGGTGGCATCCCCGAGAACGCCGGAACGGCTGCTCCCGCCGTACCCCCGGCCGGAATCTTGGTCTTGACCCGCGGAGCCGCACCGCCCTGCGGCATGGCCTGTGCCGCCGTGGTCGCGGCCTGGGCTGCGACGCTGCCGGCGGGCGACGTGCCCGGCCGGGTCGTCGCCGGCCGCCCGGCGGTCGTGGTCGACGACCGCTGCGGGCGCGTCGCCGGCGCGACCGAGTCGGGCAGCGTGGGCCCGTTGTCGGTCGGCGTGCCGGTCGTGGCGGCCGGGGCATCGAGCGTGGTGGGCGTATCGGCCGGGTCGGTGGTCGTGTCCACCGGCGCGGGCATCGGGTCCGGCTTGGCCGTCAGCGTCGGCGAAGCAGTGACCAGCACCGGAGTCGCCTGATCCGTGATCGCGCAGCTGGGGTCGAGGGTGACCGCCGTCGTGCCGCGCCGGAAGACCACCTCCGTCGAGCCGTCGTCCGGGATCGTGCCCCGGGACTCGCCGTTGAGCCGCAGCCGGGCGCCGTGCCCGGTGCGGTTCACCAGCCGCACCCGGCCGTCCGCGGGCACGGTCATGACCTCGACGGACGGCGTCGACTTGCAGGAGAGGCCGAGCACCCCGCCGCCCGCGAAGACCACCTGCCGGCCGCCACCCTCGATCTGGTCGGCATTGGCCGTGCCGGTCGTGAGCAGCGCGGCACCGAGCAGAAAACCGCCCAGCGCCGTCGCCGTCACACGGTTTCGGACTTGCCGCGACATGCACCATCTCCCAGCTCGCACCGATTGGCACCGGTACGTAGGTATGTGTGATCCGTTCGATTAACGACGCGCCGACAAGGGCGGTGACGCGCACGGTCGTCAAGCGGCGACGGCCGGTGACCGTCGTACCCACGTCGTAGGCTCGGACCCATGCGCATCGGAGCCCATGTCGATCCCGCCGACCCTCTCGACGCGGCCGCCGCCCGCGGTGCTGACGCGGTCCAGTTCTTCCTCGCCGATCCGCAGGGCTGGAAGGCCCCGGCGGAGCGTCCGGACACGGCGGCGCTCAAGGCGTCCGACGTGGACGTCTACATCCACGCGCCGTATGTGATCAATGTGGCCACATTGAACAACCGGATCCGCATCCCGAGCCGCAAACTGCTGCTGAGCCACGCCCGCGCGGCGGCCGCGGTGGGTGCGCGCGGGCTGATCGTGCACGGCGGTCACGTCAACGCCGGCGACGACATCGCCGTCGGATTCGACAATTGGCGCAAAACCTTCGCGTACGCGGAGAAGGAAGGCGGCCTGCCGCTGCCGATCCTGATCGAGAACACGGCGGGCGGCGACCACGCGATCGCCCGCCGCTTCGACAACCTGGCCCGCCTGTGGGACGCGGTGGGCGAGTTCGGAGCCGGGTTCTGCCTGGACACCTGCCACGCGCACGCCGGCGGCGAAGAGCTCCTCGACATCGTCGACCGGGTCAAGTCGATCACCGGCCGGATCGATCTGATCCACGCCAACGACTCGAAGGACACCTTCGACTCCGGCCGCGACCGGCACGACAACCTCGGCAATGGCAAGATCGACCCGGAGCTGGTCGTGGCGGCGATCCGCGCCGCGGGCGCCCCGGCGATCGTGGAGACGCCGGGCGGCGTGGAAGGCCAGTCCGCCGACATCGCGCTGCTGCGCGAGAGGGCGGCCAGCTGACGCAGCGGCACGAGGGAGCAGCATGACGACCGAGCAGCCGCCGCAGCGCGGAGCCGACCCGACCGCGGACGGATCGGCGCCGGGGGAGCGCGCGGCCGGTTCGGGCGAGGAATCGGGCCCGGTGTCCGCGACCGGTCGGGGTCCAGCTGAATCCGGCGCGGCCGACTTTCACACGGCTGGATCCGAAGCGGCCGCATCGGGCACGGCCGGATCGGGCACGGCCGGATCGGGCACGGCCGGATCGGGCACGGCCGGATCGGGCACGGCCGGATCGGGCACGGCCGGATCGGAGAGCGTCGAGTCCGGTGTGGCCACGTCGCAGGCGACCGCATCCAGCGCGCCCGCCCTGTCCGGCGACAGCGCTCGTCCGCCGACCAAGCCGGTCCGGCGGTGGGCTGGTCTGCGAAGGGCTCGTACCGGTAAGTCCGCAGCGGTCGCACCGGAGGCACTGCGGCCCGCGGTGCCTCCACACAGCGGTTCGGCAGCGGATCCTTTCGCCCGCGCTCAGTCCACCAAGGACCCCTCGGCAGGCGGTGCAGCCCCCTCAGCGAAATCGCGCAACCCAGCGGTGGAGAGCGCCCGGCCCGCCCCGCCGGTCTCTGACGAAAGCGTCTTTCCCACCAACGGCCTGCCACCCGACCTGATCCCCCCGGCCCAATCGTCCAGCGTCGCCTCCAGAGGAAAACCCAAGGCAAGGGACAAGGTCGACGGCGACTCCACAGCCGCCGGCGACGGCGCCCCCAGCACCGGACCCGGCGCCAAGGACAGCACCAAGACCGACGCCAAGCCCACCGCAAAGTCAGGCTCCGCGAAGACAGTCACCAAAGACCCCGGGAAAGCCGGCGACACCAAGATCGACACCAAGGACGCCTCGAAGGCGGACGCCGACAAAGACAAGAGCGGCAGCCCCCCCGAAGGCGACGACAAAGACACCGGCAAGGACACCGGGAAGACCGACCAGGAAGCCCCCAGCGGAAAACCCAACCGCCGCCGGAAGTCCAAACTCCCCTCCACCCGCCCACCCGGCGCCCCACCGGACCCGTGGACCGCCTTCGCCGAAACCTCCGAGCGAGCCCCCGGCCGCATCAAGAGAGCCACCCGCGCCCTGGGCCGCGCCCTCATCCACGAGTACGCCCTGGTCACCTACGGCAGCCTGCTGCTCGCCGTCCTGCTGACCTGGCCCACCCTCCGCTACCCCCTGCACACGTTCCCGCAGGACATCTGGGATCCGTCGCGGCAGGCGTGGCAGGTGTCCTGGGCCGGGCACATCCTGATCACCGAGCCGGCCCGGCTCTGGCAGTCCAACGCCTTCTTCCCCGAGGCCTACAGCTACGCGTTCGGCAACAGCCTGCTCGGTTATGCCCCGGCCGGCATGATCGGCAGCGGCCCGCTCGCCGCCGTCCTGCGCTACAACATCCTCTACGTGCTGGCCCACGCCCTGCTGGCCATCGGCGGCTACGCCTTGATCCGTCAGCTCGGTGCCGGCCGCACCGGCGCCATCGTCGGGGCGGTCGCCTTCGCGTACGCGCCGTGGCGGCTGGCCCAGGAGGGCCATCTCGACATCATTTCCGCTGGTGGCATCCCGCTGGCCCTGGCCATGCTGGCCCGCGGCCACGGCTGGTCCATGCGGTACGGCTTCCGCCCCGACCGCCGCCACGCCGGCTGGGCCACCGTGGGCTGGCTCGTCGCGACCTGGCAGCTCACTCTCGGGTTCTCGCTCGGCCTGCCGTTCGCCTACGTCCTCGCCGTGCTCATCGTCGTTGTCGGATTCGCGGTGCTCGTCCGCCGGTTGCGCCGTCGCTCGCCGCGGCCCGTACTCGGGTGGCGGTTGCTGGTCACCGACCTACTGGGGGCGCTGATCTTCGCCGGGGTCGGGTTGCTGATCGCGTTGCCGTACCTGCGGGTGCCGGACACCGGTCCGGCCGGCACCGAGATCCGGTTCTTCTCGGCCCCGCTGCGGTCGTTGTTGATCGGGCCGGCCGAGTCGCGGATCTGGGGCGCCCCGCACGCCGTTCCCCGGCAGTCACTGGGCTGGCCCGCCGAGATGGCGCTGCTGCCCGGCTTTGTGCTCTACGCCCTCGCGCTGGTCGGCCTGGTGTTCTCCGTCTGGCGGATGTGGCAGCGCCTGCTGCTGCTCATCGCTGTTGTCATCAGCGTGATCCTCACGGTCGGCACCACGTTCTTCGACGGCCGCTGGACCTATCTGCCGCTCTTCGGTCATCTGCCGGCGTCCTTCGGGGTGCGGATCCCCGGCCGGATGATGCTCTGGGTGACGTTGCTGCTGGCCGTGCTGGCCGCGGGTGCGGTCGCCGAGTTCGTGCGCCGGGCCGAGCATCTGGCCGCGCACCGGGTGCCGCCGTGGCCGGGTCCGTGGCTGCGGCTGGCCACGCTCGTGCCGCTGCTGCTGGTGCTGGTCGAGACGTGGAACGCGACCGCGCATCCGGTCGTGCCGGCGCAGCCCGCGGCGATGCGGACCCTCACCGGCCCGATGCTGGTCCTGCCGACGACCGCCCTGACCGATCAGACCGTCACGCTCTGGTCGACGTCACGGTTCCAGCCGGTGGCGAACGGCAGCGGCGGCTTCGCCCCGCAGCGTCAGTCCGAGCTGCGCCGCTCGGTGGCCACCTTCCCGGACGTGGCGAGCATCGAGTATCTGCGGCAGCGCCGGATCGGCACGGTCCTGCTGTTGCGGGCCGAGGTCGTCGGCACGCCGTGGGAACGCTCGGGCGACGTGCCGGTGGAGACCCTCGGCATCCGCCGCGAGGACCTGGACGACAACTCTGTGGTCTTCTACCTGGACTGAGTCGGGATGACCCGAGCGGAGCCGGGCCGCGCGGGGATGACCCGAGCTGAGCCGGGCCGCGCGGGGATGACCCGAGCTGAGCCGGGCCGCGCGGGGATGAACCGGGCCGAGCGGGGGCCGCTCAGCCCACCGGGGTGGGCGGCGGCGCAACCGGCGCGACGTCGTCGACAGCAGGTCGCGGTGTCACCCGCAGTCGCCGGCGCAGCGGCTCGATCCAGCCGGCATCCGGCGCGCCGTCGAGCACGCCGCCGTCGGGGTCGTCCCGGTAGTTGTGCCGGACCACGTCCAGTTCCGGCCGCCAGATCTCGCGGATCACCAGCCCGCACAGGATCGCCACCGTGATCAGCCGCAAGCTCGAGGCCAGCACGAACGTGCCCTCCGGGATGACCGGCTTGCCGCCCGCGCCGAGCAGTTCCGCGTAGAACGCCGCGAAGTAGCCGATCTCCGCGACCGTCCAGGCGATGATCGCTCCCCAGCGGGGCCGGGCCAGCACGATCAGCGGCAGCAGCCACAGCACGTACTGCTGGGACCAGACCTTGCTGAAGATCAGGAAGGCGGCCACCACCAGGAACGCGAGCTGGGCCAGCCGGGGTCGGCGCGGGGCCAGCAGGCACAGCGCCGCGACGCCGAGGCAGGCGAGCCCGGTCAGCCCGTACGAGACGTTGTTGAGCACCGGGACGTGGTCGCTGAGCCACTGGAACGGGCCCTGGTCGCCGACCACTCCGGTGTTCCACTTGGTGTCCAGGTAGCGGCCGATGTACCAGGAGGTGCCCCAGTCGACGGGCCGTTCCCGGTTCAGGTCGAAGAACCGCATCCAGCTGTCGCGGTAGAACACCGCGACCGGAATGTTGACGACCAGCCAGGCGGCCACGGCCGTGGCGGTCGCCGTCCAGAACTGCGGCATGCGTTTGGCTCGCAGGGCCAGCACGAACACCGGTCCGAGGATGAACAGCGGCCACAGCTTGGCGGCGCCGCCGAGGCCGAGCAGCAGGCCGGCGGCCACCGGCCAGCGTCTGGCCCAGGCGTACAGGCCGAACACGGCCAGTCCGATGGCGAGGAAGTCCCAGTTGACCGTCGCGGTGACCAGCACGATCGGGGACAGCGCGAAGATCGCCGCGTCCCAGGGCCTGCGGCGGCGCAGCGCCAGGATCATCGCCACGGAGGCGACGGCCAGCGCCGACAGCACCAGCGCGTTGGCGTTGTAGAACCACTTGCCCTGGTTGATCTGCGGGTACTTCTCGCCGAGAGCGTGCACCGGCAGCCCGAGCGCGCCCATGAAGTAGCCGGTGACCACCGGATACTCCACCGGGTGGTCCTTGTACGGGACCTTGCCCTCGTTGAGCCCCTCGGCGTAGTACAACGCCAGCACGTCGGTGTAGCAGAACCGGGTGTACTGGACGTTCTTCTGCCAGTCGCCGTCCTGGCAGGGGGACTTCTGCACCCAGCTCAGCGCCAGCGTCAGGCAGAGCAGCCCGAGGACGATCCGCGGCACGGTCCAGAACCGGCCTCGGCGGGCTTCGGGGCGTACGGCGTGTTCGCCGAGCGGTCCGCCGATGGCCTGGGACAGCCCTCGGACGAATCCGTCCGATTCAGCGGGCAGGTCAGGCCGGTCGGTCTCCTCAGACGATGGCGCGCTCATGCTTTGGCATCATGCCGCATGCGCCGGACGGGCAGGAGACGCCCTACGGCACAGTCCGGCCACAACGCCACAAAAGCGAAGTGGCGCCCAGCTCCGCGGAGAGGGCGCCACTTCGGGTGTCGAGGACGTCAGTTGCCGTCGTCGGTGTTCTCGTTGGCTTGCCCGCCACCGCCGTCGGTATTGCCGGTGTCCTGGTTCGGCGCTCCGGGCAACGTGATGCCGGGTGTGCCGTTGCCGGGCCCGGCGTTCCCATTGCCGTTTCCGTTCCCGTTTCCGTTCCCGTTGCCGTTTCCGTTCCCGCCGTTGTCGTCGCACTGCTGGAACACACCACAGAATGGGTTCTGCGGGTCGTTGACCGGCGGCGGCGGGGGCGGCGGCGGCTCGACGCCGTTGCCCTTCTTGCTCGGGTCGACGAACGCGGTCGAGTTCGGCAGGAACGGCTTGTTCTCGGCCTTGATCGCCTTCGAGGCGGAGTCCAGGAACATCTTCCAGATCTCGCCCGGGATGGAGCCGCCGTTCATAGGCTTGCCAGGAGCCTTGAAGATCGGCAGCAGGTCCATCTCCTTGGTCTTCTTGTTCTCCTTCTCGCGGCCGACCCAGACAGAAGCTGCGATCTCCTTGGTGCCACCGACCATCCAGGCGTCACCGTTGTCGCCGGGCTTGCCGCCCTTGCCGGTGAACTCCCAGGTGCCGGTCTTGCCGATGGCCTTGCGGCCGTTGTCCAGGTTGATGCCATTGATCCCGGGGATCTTCTGCATGACGTTCTGCACCGCGGCGGCGACGTCGGGGCTGAACGCCTTGACCGGTTCGAGCTTCTCGCCGGTGTCCTTGATCGGGACGAACTTGCCGGTCTTCGGGTCGCGCTGCGACACCGAGCGAACGAAGTGCGCCTTGTTGTAGACGCCGTCGTTGGCGATCGTGGCGACGCCGCTGGCGTGGTCGAGCGCGGTGATCGCGTACTGGCCGAAGCCGACCTCGCGGCCGTAGCCCTTCTTCTTCAGCTCGGACTCGCTCAGCTTGTTGAGGTCGTAGCGTGCCGTGGTCTCCGGGTCACCGATCAGCTGGATGCCGGCCTTGTGGGCCATCTCGATGACCTTTTCCGGACCCAGCTTGTCGGCCAGCCAGTAGAAGGTGAAGTTGTACGACTGCTCGGTGGAAACCTCGAGCGTGCACGCCTTCGGATTCGGGCACTTCAGGCCACCGCCCTCACGGCCGGAGTTACTGATCTTGCCGCCGCCGTTGACCTTCTTCAGCGTGGAGTCCCAGATCGTGTCCATGCCGTAGCCGTCGCTCAGCGCGGCGATCAACGTGTAGATCTTGAACGTCGAGCCCGGCGGCCGGCCACCACCGATGAACGTCTTGCCGTCGTCTTTGTAGTTCGGTCCGGCGTAGTCCCAGCTCGCGGCGTCCGGGCCGCCGTAGTAGGCGAGCACCCGGCCGTTCTCCGGGTTGATGGCGACCAGGGCGGACCGGTAGGTGGAGGCCATCCCGTTCAGCGGCGACTTCTTGCTCTGGGCGTTCGCCGCCTTCTCGGCCTGCTCCTGCACGTCGAGGTTGATCGTGGTGCGGATCTGCAGGCCGCCCTGGTTGAGCTCGGCGTCGCTGATGCCCATGTCGCGCAGCTCGCGCTTCACGTACTTGACGATCTTGGCGCTCGGCTTGTTGTTACCGCAGGTGGTGGTGCACTTGTCCGGGTCCCACGTCTTCCAGGTCTTGGGGTACTCCGTCGGCGGGTTGATGCCGGGGGGCACGTTGGCCTCCGGCAGCCCGGACGGCAGGGCCAGCTCGGCCATGTTGCCGACCGTGTACCGCCAGCGGTCCAGGGCGTCGGGCATGCTGTTCTGCGGGTCGTAGCCCTTGTGCGTGGCCGTCGGCTCGGGCTGCTTGATGACCGCGGCCAGGACCGCCGCCTCGCCGGCCGTGATCGCGTTCTTCTGGCCGATCGGGGTCAGGACGGACTTGTCGAAGTACGCCTTCGCGGCGGCCTCGACGCCGTACGCGCCGCGCCCGAAGTACACGGAGTTGAGGTAGCGACCGAGGATCTCGTCCTTGGTGTACTCGTCCTCCATCTTGCGGGCGATGACCGCCTCACGGAGCTTGACGTTGTACGTGATCTCTTTCCGCTTCGTGGCGTACTTCGCGTACTGCTGGGTGATCGTCGAGGCACCCTGGGTGTCGCCGCCGGTGAAGTTGTTCCACGCGGCGCGGGCGATGCCCTTCATGTCGATGCCGTTGTGCTTGTAGAAGCCCTTGTCCTCGGCCGACACCACCGCGAGCTTGACCAGCGGGTTGATGCTGCCGTCGGGCACGATCGACCGGTTGAACTGACCCAGCGAGGCGAGCACCGACTTGTTGTCGCTCGCCAGCACCTGGGTGGTCTGCGCCTCCGCGGTCGGCTCCTTGAAGTCGACGCTGTCGAAGAAGTAGGTGCCGCCGACCACACCGGCGCCGAGCAGGATGACCATCACGGCCGCGGCCGCGGTCAGGATGTTGGTCCGCCGGCGGCGCTTGGAGGCCTTGTTGAGGATCTTGCCGGCGCTGCCCCGCTTGTCGTGCCCGGCACCGTCCGGAACGCCGGGGCCACCCGGCCCCCCGACACCCGGGGACACCGGCCGCACGGCTGCCCGCGCGACCGCGCCGCGAGTGCCGTAGCCCGGCGCGGCGGCCGGGGGAGCACCCACGGACGCACGTCCGCCGACGCGGGCGGAGCCCACGGAACCCGTGCCTGCCCCGACGGACGCCCGGCCACCGACGGGAGCCGCACCGACGGAGGCGGCGCCCCGCGGCGCGGAGCCGCCGACGCTCGCCCGACCGCCGGCCGGACGCCGGTAGGCGTCGGGCGAGGGCCGTTCGTCGTAGCCGGACTGGTCGTCGTCAGGCGTGGATGCAGCGGACGGCCCGGGCACTCGGGCCCGGGCACGCGCAGACTGCTGGTCGCCGTACGAGTTCATTCGGTCACACCTACCGGTCGCGGTGGCGCGCCAGAGAAGCCCTGGAGGGGCTTCGGAGGCGGCGCCACGGGCGGACGATTCTGGGCTGCGGGTCTGCAGCCGCCCTGTCGGATGTCAAGAATGACCGACTGCGGCGCTGGATGCCCGTATCGGTCGGGGTCGTGTCCACGTTAGCGACGTTGAGGCCGCTCACTGTCGGCCCTCCCGGCGATGTGACGACGACCCTGTCTCGCGGTGGCGGCCCGAGGCGGACGAGGCGACGGCCCCGCCCTGGTCCAGTTCGTCGGAGGTCAGCGCGTCCCGGCCGAGCAGGTACTGCTCGATCAGATGGTTCCACGCGCAGGACTGGCACACCTCGACCACGAAAACCTGGAACTCACGCAGCGTCATCGCCAGGACCGGGAGTTCCGCGAGCTTGCGGGCCTGCCCGGCGGACTGCTTGAGTTCATCGCCGTAGATGTAATGCACCAGGGTGAGGTTGTCGCGACGGCAGACCGGGCAACGATCGTCGGTCGGCTCGCCATGGAACCTAGCTGCGTTTTTCAGGTACGGCGACGCGTCGCAGACTTCCAGCGTCCCCACCTTGCCGTTGTGCACGTCACGCAGCAGCGCTCGCTTCTGAAGCGAGTAGTCGACCACCTGCCGCTGCGTACGCATGGCGAAGAGAGTACGCGGTCCACACCCGTACGGCGACAGTCATCACACAGCGTGGCGCGGCGACTGCACAGACATGACTGCCCTTGCGGTGGGCCGCATCCCGATCTACGGTGACGATGTATCGGGCCGATACATCGTGCCGAGCAGCGAAGGGGGTGGGCGTCTTGTTGGAACTCGCGATCCTCGGACTGCTCCAGGAATCCCCGATGCACGGCTACGAGCTGCGCAAGGAGCTCGCCACCAAGCTGGGCACCATCCGCGCGGCGATCAGCTACGGCACGCTGTACCCGACCTTGAAGCGGCTGCAGACCGCCGGCTGGATCGGTGAGGCTGAGGCGGCCGACACCGAGATCATTCCCCCGCTGACGAGCAAGCGCGGCCGGGTTGTCTACAAAATCACGGCCGAAGGCAAGGAACGCTTCGCCGAGCTGCTCGCCCAGGCGGGCCCGGAGACGTACGACGATGCCGGGTTCGGCGTGCATTTCGCCTTCTTCTCCCGGACCGACCGGGCGACGCGGCTGCGGATCCTCGAGGGCCGCCGCCGCCGGATCGAGGAACGCCGGGAAGGGCTGCGTGAGGTTCTCGCCCGCGCGTCCGACCGCCTCGACGCCTACACCCTCGAACTACAGCGCCACGGACTGGACGCCTGCGAGCGCGAGGTCCGCTGGCTGGAGGAGCTCATCACCAACGAGCGCTCCGGCCGATCCCCAGCCGGGGAGACACCCCTCGAAGACCCGAGTCCGCGTCAGGACCGGCCGTGATGAACAAGGAGGCAAACGCGATGGGCTCCGTCCGCGTCGCCATCGTCGGTGTGGGTAACTGCGCCTCGTCCCTCGTGCAGGGCGTGGAGTACTACCGCGAAGCCGACCCCAACGACCGCGTCCCGGGTCTCATGCACGTGACCTTCGGCGACTACCACGTGTCCGACGTGAAGTTCGTCGCGGCGTTCGATGTGGACGCCAAGAAGGTCGGCATGGACCTGGCCGAGGCGATCGTCGCCAGCGAGAACAACACGATCACGCTGGCCGACGTCGCGCCCACCGGCGTGACCGTCCAGCGTGGACCGACCTTCGACGGTCTGGGCACGTACTACCGCGAGATGGTCGAGGAGTCGTCGGCCGAGCCGGTCGACGTCGTCAAGGCCCTGCGCGACGCCGAAGTCGACGTCGTCGTCTCCTACCTCCCGGTGGGTTCCGAGGAGGCCGACAAGTTCTACGCGCAGGCCGCGATCGACGCCGGTTGCGCGTTCGTCAACGCCCTGCCGGTCTTCATCGCCTCCGACCCGGCGTGGGCGCAGAAGTTCACCGACGCCGGCCTGCCGATCGTCGGCGACGACATCAAGAGCCAGGTCGGTGCGACGATCGTGCACCGCGCGCTGGCCAAGCTGTTCGAGGACCGCGGGGTCGAGCTGCTGCGCACGTACCAGCTGAACTTCGGCGGCAACATGGACTTCATGAACATGCTGGAGCGCAAGCGCCTGGTGTCGAAGAAGATCTCCAAGACCCAGTCGGTGACCTCCCAGATCCCGCACGAGATGGTCAAGAGCGACGTGCACATCGGCCCGTCGGACCACGTGCCGTGGCTCGACGACCGCAAGTGGGCCTACATCCGGCTCGAGGGCCGCAGCTTCGGCGACACCCCGCTGAACGCGGAGCTCAAGCTCGAGGTGTGGGACTCGCCGAACTCGGCCGGCGTCATCATCGACGCGGTCCGCGCGGCGAAGATCGCCAAGGACCGCGGCATCGGTGGCCCGATCCTCTCGGCGAGCTCCTACTTCATGAAGTCCCCGCCGGTGCAGTACAACGACCACGACGCGAAGGCCGCCGTCGAGGCGTTCATCAAGGGCGACATCGAGCGCTGATCCAGCGCCAGAGGAAAGGCCGGACCGCGTTGCGGTCCGGCCTTCTTCATGTGATCTTCGGCACGTCGTCGTTAAGCTCATCGATGTGCGACTCACCACGGCCGCCGTCGTGCTCGCCCTCGCCGGGTCTCTGACGGCCTGCGCCCGCCCGGGCAACACCCCATCCGGTACGCCCGGAGCACGGTCCGAGAGGGTCACGCTGTGGGCCAGCGCGTGAAGCTCGGCATCGTCGCGGCCGATGACCAGCGCGGAGGCTGACGCCGCCGAACGGGGCCCGCCGCTGCCCCGGCGTGGCCCGCTGCTGCCCCGGCGTGGCCCGCTGCCGTCCGCGGCGGCCGCCCAGGCCGAGACCTGCGCCCTGAACCTGGCGCCGCAGCTCAACCTGCTCATGCACGGCCCCGGCCCACCCGACCCGAACGGCACCTGCCACCCCTGACCCGGGGCCGCCGACTTCAGCCCCAGGCGCGTTCGAGCGCCACCCGGGCCTCCAGCTCCAGCAGCTGCCGCTTGCGGGGCAGCCCGCCACCGAAGCCCGTCAGCTTGCCGCCCGCACCGACCACCCGATGGCACGGCACGATCACCGGCACCGGGTTGTGGTTGCACGCCGTCCCCACCGCACGGGCCGCGCCCGGATCACCCAGTGCCGTGGCGATCGCGCCGTAAGTGAGCATCTCGCCGTACGGAATCGCGGCGATCTGCCCCCACACGGCCCGCTCGAAGTCGGATCCGCCGCGCAGCTCGACCGGCACCGTGAAGTCCGTCAGCGCGCCCGCGAAGTAAGCCTTGAGCTGCTCCACGGCCGGATGCTCGGCCGCCTCGCCGGAGGTCGCGCCGAACCGCACGCCAACTACGACGTCACCGTCGAGCCTGACGCCCAGCGGTCCGATGGGGGAGTCCACGAGCAGCTGCATGACCCCGATTGTGCCGCGCGGGTACGACAGTCAGGAGGTGTGGCCCTGCTCCCGGGCCCAGCGGCGCAGCTCCGCCTCGGCCTCGTCGCGGTCCAGCGGCCCGCGGTCCAGCCGCAGCTCCTTGAGGAAACGCCAGGCCTGGCCGACGATCGGTCCCGGCGGCACCCCCAGCAGCTCCATGATCGCGTTGCCGTCCAGATCCGGCCGGACCCGGGCCAGGTCCTCCTCGGCCGCGATCCGGGCGATCCGCTCCTCGAGCGCGTCGTAGTCCGCGGACAGCGCCGCCGCCTTGCGCTTGTTGCGGGTGGTGCAGTCGGAACGCGTCAGCTTGTGCAGCCGGGGCAGCAGCTCGCCGGCGTCGGTGACGTAGCGCCGCACCGCCGAGTCGGTCCACTCGCCCCGGCCGTACCCGTAGAAGCGCAGGTGCAGCGCGACCAGCTCGACCACCTGGGAAGTGACGTCTTTGGGGTACTTCATGGCCTTCATCCGCTGCTTGGTGAGCCGCGCGCCGACCACCTCGTGGTGGTGGAAGCTGACCCGGCCGTCACGGCCGACCGCCTTGGTGGCCGGCTTGCCGACGTCGTGCATCAGCGCCGCCATCCGGAGCACGAAGTCCGGCCCGGCGTCACCCTCGAGCCGGATCGCGTTGGTGACCACGATCAGCGTGTGCTCGTAGACGTCCTTGTGCTGGGCGTGCTCGTCGATCTCCAGCTTGAGCCCGGAGATCTCCGGGATGAACCGGTCGGCCAGGCCGGTGTCGACCAGCAGGCGCAGCCCGGCGATCGGGTCGAGCCCGCAGAGCAGCTTGGTGAACTCGTCGCGGATCCGCTCGGCCGTGATCCGGTCCAGGTCGGCGGCCATCTCCGTCATTGCCTCGACGACCGGCTTGTCCACGGCGAAGCGCAGCTTGGCGGCGAACCGGGCCGCGCGCAGCATCCGAAGTGGATCATCGGTGAACGACGACGCGGGCGACGCCGGTGTCCGGATGAGCCCGGCGGCCAGGTCCTCGAGCCCGCCGTACGGGTCGGTGAAGACGTGACCCGGCAGGCTGACCGCCATCGCGTTGATCGTGAAGTCGCGCCGGCGCAGGTCGTCGAGGAGGTTGTCGCCGTACTCCACGACCGGGTTGCGGGTCACCCCGTCGTACGCCTCGGCCCGGTACGTGGTGATCTCGAGCCGCAGGCCGTCCTTCTGGATGCCGATCGTGCCGAACTCGCGGCCCGTCTCCCAGATGGCGTCCGCCCAGCCCTTGACCAGGGCCAGTGTCTGCTCGGGCCGGGCGTCGGTGCAGAAGTCGAGGTCGTCGCCGAGCCGGCCGAGCAGGGCGTCCCGCACCGAACCGCCGACCAGGTGCAACTCATGGCCGGCGGCGCCGAAACGGCGTCCCAGCTCATCGGCGACGGGGGAGACGCGCAGCAACTCCGTGACGGCGTTGCGCTGGGCTCGGCTCAACTCAGACATGGGACGACCAGGGTAGCGTCCCCGGCTCGGCTCAGGGCCGGTGGGCAGCGCAACCGCCGGGCGGGCAGGATGGACGACGTGCCCGTTTCCGCGGCGCTGCGTCGCCTCAGTGAGGATCCGCGGTTCTGGTCCTTCCTGCTGGTGCACGACGGCGCGTTACCCGATCCCGACCCGGTCGAGCTGCGCGTCAGCCTCCCGGTCACCGGCGGCTACGGCCTGGTGCTCGACCTGGACCTGGTCACCGGCGAGCAGACCCTCGGCCTGCGCGAGCCCGCGAGCAGCGAGCCCGTGCAGCTCGGCTGGGCCGCGCCGGGCCGGCCGTATCCGGCGGCGCTGCGCTGGCACGAGCTGGAGCTGTGCGCCCGGGTGATCGCCCTGGAGGACCCGACCCTGCCGCATCCGGGGCTGGTCGTGGCGCTGCTGTCGCCGTTCGCGCCGCTCACCGCCGACGACGACGAGAGCGCGGCCGCGGCGGTGCGCGAGGCGGCGTACCGGTCCCTGCGCCGTGAGGTACCACCGGCCGCGCCCGCCGGTCCGGAGCAGGCGCCGCTGCCGCTCTTCGCGGCCGACGCCTGGTGGCCGCAGCCGCCGGCGCCCTCACCCCGGGTGATCGACGAGGCCGCGGTCGCGGCCTACACCGCCCCGGCCCAGTCACGGCTCGAGGTCCGCGGCGGCTCCCGCTTCCCGGCCGACGGCCTGGCCGAGCTGGTACGGCGGGCAGCCCAGCGCCTGTCCCGGCTGCCCGAGGAGCAGTGGTACGCCGAGGTCCGGCCGCTGGCGCGGCACATCGCCGACACCGGTGACCTGCGTCCGGTCAACGAACTGCTCGGGGTGCTGACCGAGGCGGGCTGTGACCACCCCACCGTGCTCGACGCGCTGAGCGAGCCGATCGTGGAGATCGAGGCGTGCTGGATGGTGGAGACGCTGGCCGGTGCGCTGCCCGGCAGCCTGCTGCGCCGTCACGTGTGAAGCACCGCCTGGCTAGGGTGACGGTGTGTCAGTACCCCTGGGGAGGTCTTGGTGAACGGCGGCCTGTACCGGAGCGCGCACGCGGCGAGCGACGGTGACCCGCAGTCGTCCGACGGCGCGATCCTGATCTCCGTCGACGGCTCGGCCCCGACCGCGGCCGGTGACGAGGCGTTGCCGCCGGAGGACGTCCCGCCCACCGGCGGCGGCACCGAGGGCGGCAGCACGGCCGGCAACAGCGCCATCATGGCGGCCGGCAGCCTGGTCAGCCGGATCATCGGCTTCGTCCGCAACATGCTGATCGGCATGACGCTGGGCGCCGGCATCGGCGACGCGTACACCAGTGCCCAGTTCCTGCCGGGGCAGATCTACGAGCTGCTGCTCGGCGGCATCCTCTCCAGCGTGCTGATCCCGTTGCTGGTCCGGCGGCGCAAGGCCGACCCGGACGGCGGGCTGCTCTTCACCCAGCGGCTGCTGACCTTCGCGGTCGTGACTCTCGGGCTCGCAACGGCACTGGTGGTGGCGGCCGCGCCGCTGATCACCACGATCCAGTCCGGCGGCAACACCACGGGCGCCTACCGGAACCTGGTCACCGCGTTCGCGTGGCTGATCCTGCCGATCATCTTCTTCACCGGCCTGTCCGCGATGATCAGCGCGGTGCTCAACGTCCGCGGGCACTTCGCCGCGCCGATGTGGGCGCCGATCCTCAACAACATCGTCGTCATCGCCACCTGCGGCGTGTTCATCGTGGTCTTCGGCACCACCAACGGCTTCCGGCCCGAGGACATGACGCCGGGGCGGATCCTGCTGATCGCCGGCGGCACCCTGCTCGGCATGGTCGCCCAGGCCGCCGGTCTGCTGCCCGCCCTGCGCAAGGTGGGCTTCGCCTGGAAGTGGCGGTGGGCGCCGCGCTCGCTCGGGCTCGGCGAGGTGGGCCGGCTGGCCGGCTGGATGCTCTGTTACGTCGGCGCCAACCAGCTCGCCGTCTTCGTCGTGGTCCGCGTCCTGAACGGCGTCTCGGGCAAGAACAACGCCAGCGTCCTCGCCTTCAACAACGTCTACCTGCTGACGATGATGGCGCACGGCATCATCGGCGTCTCGGTGATGACCGCGCTGCTGCCCAAGATGAGCGCGGCGGCCGCCGAGGGCCGCTACGCCGACGTGAGCGCCGACCTCAGCCGCGGCATCCGCCTGACGGTCACCGCCCTGGCCCCGATCGCCGTCGCGTACGGCGTGCTCGGCGTGCCCATCGCGGTCACGTTGTTCCAGGGTGGCGCCTTCACCTACGAGGACGCGTTCGCCACGGGCACGGTCCTGGTGGTGGCGGCGTTCGCTGTGATCCCGCTCTCTGTCAGTTACCTGTGTACTTACGCCTTCTATTCATTGCAGGGCAACAAGACGGTGGCGCTGATCAACGTGCCCGTCGTCCTGCTGCGGATCGCCGGCTATTTCGTGCTGGCCCGGATGCTGTCGGAGTCGCTCGCGGCGGCCGGCATGACCGCCGCGAATGCGCTGTCCTACCTGCTGTCGGCGGTGATCTCCCTGGCCGTGCTGCGCCGCCGGATCGGCCGGCTCAACCTCGGCTCGGTGGCCAAGGCCCTGCTGAAGGTGCTCGTGGCCGCCTTCGTCGCGGCCGCGGCCGGCCTGCTCGTCGTGCACCTCCTGCCCGGAGGTGACACGCCCGGGCGATTGACAGCCGCACTTCAGGTCGTCGCGGCCGGCGGCGTGATCATGATCGTCTACCTGGCTACAGCGGCGCTGCTGCGGGTACGGGAGATCAACCAGGTTGTCGGCATGGTGCGGCGCAAACTCGGGCGCTAGCGTGTGGAAAACCTGTGGATAAATCTCTGAACAGGTAATTTTCCGTCTCCGAGCGGCGGAAACGGTCCTGGCGGGAGCTGTCGGACGAGTGTCGCGGCGGGGGATGACGTGTAGGTGACTGGCTCGGGGCGGGTAAGGTCGTGGTCGACACGTGCGGACCCACCGAGGGAGGACGGGTGACCCAGGTCGGCGAAGGCCACGAGACCGCGGCCGATGAGGCCGGACCGGTCATGACCTTCGGTGCACCCACCGTCGGTGAGATCCTGGCCGAGCGGTACCAGCTCGAGGAACACGTCAACAACGACAGCGCGGGCCGGCAGGTCTGGCGCGGCATAGACGTGATCCTCCGGCGCCCCGTAGCCGTCGTGCTGCGGTATCCCGGCGGTGACTCCGCGACCGAGATGCTGCAGGCAGCGGTCGACGCGAGCCGCGTCATCCACCCCAACCTGGTCGGCGTCTACGACGCGATCGACGAGGGCTCCCGGGCCTACGTGGTGCGCGAGTGGGTCGACGGCGAGGCGCTGCGTGAGCTCGTCGCGCAGGAGGGTCCGCTGGATCCGGCCCGCGCCACGGCGATCGCCCACTCCATCGCCGACGCGCTGGCCGCGGTCCACGCCACCGGCATGGTCCACGGCAACGTGCACCCCGGCACCACTCTGATCGGCGACGACGGCCGGATCGTGCTCGCCGACGCGCGGGCCGACTCCGCCGACAGCACCGAGACGGACGTGCGCTCGGTCGGCGGCATCCTCTACTTCTCGCTGACCGGCCACTGGCCGCACTCCGAGATCAGGGGCTCGGCGCTGCCCGACGCGATGCGCGACAGCAGCGGCGCGGTCATCCCGCCCCGGCAGATCCGCGCCGGCGTCCCGGCGTATCTCGACGACCTGACCATGGACCTGCTCGACAAGCGGGTCGCGTCCCCCGAGGCCGACGCGCTCACCGCCGAGCTGGCCCGGCTGGACTCCGCCGACGACGACTACGAGGACGTCGGCCCGCTGCGCTTCACCCAGGGCACCTCGGCCGAGCCGGTCCGCAGCACCCGCAAGATCGTCATCGGCATCGGCGCGCTGGTCGTCATCGCCGTGATCGGGCTGGTCTTCGGCATCCAGGCGATCAGCAAGTCCGGCGAGGACACCCCGTCGACCACCCAGGCCAACACCGCGCCGCAGGACCCCGCGGGCGGCAACACGGGCACGGGCAACACCGACAACGAGCCGCCGGCCGCCGCGCCCAAGAAGATCGCCCTCACCCCCGACATGGTCCGCATCGTCGACCCGCCGGAAGGTGACCGCACCGACGAGGGTGAGGCCGCCTACACCGTCGACGACGACAAGGACACGGTCTGGAAGACCTCGGGCTTCCTGCAGGCCAAGTTCTACAACAAGCCCGGCATGGGCCTGCTGATCAACCTGGGCACGCCCCGCACGGTCAGTGAGGTCCGGGTCGAGACCTCGTCGCCCGGCATCGCGATGGACATCCGGACCGGCACCAGCGATCCGGGCAACAATTCCGAGGGCGACGCGAAGATCGTCAAGGACTACAAGAAGCTCGGCGACGGCGACACAGCCAAGACCGACGGCAACAACGCGGTGTTCCCGCTCTTCGACGAAAACCAGAAATACCAGTACATCCTGGTCTTCATCACCGAGTTGCCGAAGGACAGCGACGGCAAGTACCGCGCCGAGATCAGCAAGGTCGAGGTCTACGGCAACTGACGGGGTGACCCACCCTGTCGCCCACCTCGACTAGATTGCTGGGCGTGACTTCCGGCGACGCGCAGAGCGGCCCGTCCGCCCCGGACAACCCCGGGCGGACGGACGCGGAGCTGCTGCGCGCCCACGTCGACGGGGATCCGCAGGCTTTCAACGACCTGATCCGCCGGCACCGCGACCGCCTCTGGGCGGTGGCGCTGCGCACGATCGGCGACCGCGAAGAAGCCGCCGACGCGGTCCAGGACGCGCTGTTGTCCGCGCACCGCGGCGCCGCCAAGTTCCGCGGCGAGTCCGCGGTGACCACCTGGCTGCACCGCATCGTGGTGAACGCCTGCCTGGACCGGATCCGCCGCCGCCAGGCGCACCCGACGATCCCGCTGCCCGACGGCACCCGCTCGGACGACGGACCCGGCGGTCCGGAGCCGGCCGCCCCGATTCAGGACCACGACACCGCGCTGGTGGTGCGGGCGGCGCTGGCCGCTTTGCCGGTCGAGCAGCGGGCCGCTCTGGTGCTGGTCGACGTGCAGGGCTATCCGGTGATCGAGGCGGCCGAGATCCTCGGGGTCGCCGAAGGCACGATCAAGAGCCGGTGCGCCCGCGGGCGGGCGCGCATGGCGCTGGCCCTCGGCCACTTGCGCACGGGCTCGGACACCCCGGGACCCGGGCCGGCGGGAGCGGGCAGGGGAGACGGCGATCACGCCGGGAACCGCGGGGCGACTGCGCGCGTCCCATCCGGGTCGGCTGCGACAGCGCCGCACCTTTCCGCGCGTGACGGGTCTGTCGCCGACAGAGGGGACCAGCAGTGACCGGGGCAGAGTTCAGCGAGGTCGACATCGACCTGCTCGCCGACTATGTCGGTGGCGCGCTGGACGGTACCCCCGACGAGCTCCTGGTCACCAATCTGATCGCCGAGAATCCGGCCTGGCGCGAGGCCCACACGCAGCTCTCCGGCGGGGTCGCCACCGTGACAGGTCAGCTGCGGGCGCTGGGTTCGGTCGCCGAGCCGATGCCCGCCGAGGTTTTCGCCCGGCTCGACTCCGCGTTGACCGCGGCCGCCCACGAGAGCGGCGGCACCGTCACTTCGATCGCTGACGTTTCTTCTGGTGTCACGGGCGGTCCGGACGGTATGGAGCCGGGCACCGATGGTGCTGCGCCTGATCGGCATCTGGTCGCCGTACCGTCGGGGTCCGGGGGTAGGCGGGCGCGGCGGCTGCGGTGGGCCGCGCCGGTCGGGATCGCCGCCGGGGTGCTCGCGTTCCTGGGTTTCGGTTTTCAGCAGTTCTCCGGCGCGGACAGCGCCGACACCTCGGCCGCCGGTTCCGCCGCGGAGGCGCCGCAGGCGAATTCGGGTCAGCAGCTCGGCGCGGCGGGCCCCGCGCCCCAGATCGTGAGATCGGGCACCAACTATCGCCGCGACACCCTGGGTTCGGCCGGCATGACGACGATGCTCGACCAGCCGCCGGCGCTGGACCCCGGCAAAGGCACCCGCAAGGCGGTGCCGGACGTCGGGGCATCGGCCGAGTCGGTGTCCGATCCGGCCCTCGCTCGCCTTCAGGCCCAAGATGCGCTGCGCGCGTGTATCGAAGCCATCGCCGCGCAGCACGGCGTCGGTCCGATCACCCCGCAGACCATCGACTACGCCCGGTTCGACGACCGACCGGCCGTGATCGTGCAGTTCGTGGCCGACGGTGAGTCGTGGGTGTGGGCAGTGGGTCCGGCCTGCGGCACGCGCGGAGTCGGCGCGGACACCCGCGCTTCGGTGAAGGTAGGCTGAACGGACGTCGTCCCGCCCGGCGTGAGGTGGGTTACCTATGCCCTCCGGCACATGCCGTGACGCGCGGGAATGCGCCCTCATACGATGACGTTCCAGCATGCGATGTCGCCGGTGTCCCCGGCGAAACCAGACTGAGGAGTCGGCAGTGGACGAGGTCCGAAACCTGATCATCATCGGCTCGGGTCCGTCCGGTTACACCGCGGCGCTCTACGCGGCCCGGGCGAACCTCAAGCCTCTGGTCATCGAGGGTGTGCAGTCCGGTGGCGCGCTGATGACGACCACCGAGGTGGAGAACTTCCCGGGTCACCCGGACGGGATCATGGGTCCCGAGCTGATGGACAACATGCGTAAGCAGGCCGAGAAGTTCGGCGCCGAGTTCATCACCGATGACGTGACCCGCGTCGAGCTGGGCGACAAGCCGACCGAGCCGGGCACCGAAGGGCTGAAGACGGTCTGGGTAGGCGAGAAGGAATACTTCGCCCGCGCGGTGATCCTGTCGACCGGTTCGGCGTGGCGCCCGCTGGGTGTGCCCGGTGAGCAGGAGCTGCTCGGCCACGGCGTCTCCTCGTGTGCCACCTGTGACGGCTTCTTCTTCCGCAACCAGCACATCATCGTGGTCGGCGGCGGTGACTCCGCGATGGAGGAGGCGACCTTCCTCACCCGCTTCGCCGAGACCGTGACGATCGTGCACCGCCGTGACTCGTTCCGCGCCAGCAAGGTGATGGCGCTGCGCGCCCGGAACAACCCGAAGATCAAGGTCGAGTGGAACACCGTCGTCGAGGAGATCCTCGGTGACGACGGCAAGGTGGCCGGCGCCCGGCTCCGTAACGTGGAGACCGGCGAGACCAAGGTGCTGGACGTGACCGGCGTGTTCGTCGCCATCGGCCACGACCCGCGCAGCGAGCTGTTCAAGGGTCAGGTCGAGATGGACGACGAGGGCTACGTCAAGGTCGACCACCCGAGCACCCGCACCAACGTTCCAGGCGTGTTCGCCGCCGGCGACCTCGTCGACCACACCTACCGCCAGGCCATCACGGCCTCCGGCACCGGTTGCGCCGCCGCGCTCGACGCGGAACGCTTCATCGCCTCGTTCGTAGAGCTGTAATTCAGGAGGGTTTTCCGTGGGAGCAACCAAGGCCGTCACCGACGCCTCGTTCGTGACCGACGTGCTGCAGTCCGACAAGCCGGTGCTGGTCGACTTCTGGGCGGAGTGGTGCGCGCCCTGCAAGAAGGTCGACCCGCTGCTCGCCGAGATCGCCAACGAGATGGGCGACCGGGTCCAGATCGTCAAGGTCAATATCGACGAGAACCCGGAGACCGCCCGCGCCTACCGGGTGATGTCCGTCCCGACGCTGACCATGTTCAAGGGCGGCGAGGCGGTCAACTCCGTCGCCGGGGCCAAGCCCAAGGGCGCCCTCGTCAACTTCATCGAGTCAGCTCTCTGAGTCGTCTCACAACGCCCCGCATCCAGCTGGATGCGGGGCGTTGCCCTTTGCCGTGACTCATCGCGGGCCCGTGCCCAGGAGTACGCTCCGTAAGTTGCCCTCTGCTCTTCCCCCCAGTCGTTAGGGAGCCGCGCGTGCGTTCGATCCGACGTGGAGACACCGGACCGGCCGTCGAGGAGATCCAGTCGATCCTGGTAGGCCTGGAGTTGCTGCCGGCGGTCGCCGACACCTTCGACGAGGCCACCGAGAACGCCGTACGGGCCTTCCAGCAGAGCCGCGGCATCGGCGTCGACGGGCTGGTCGGCCCCGAGACCTGGCAGGCCCTCGACGGCGCGCGCTGGAAGCTCGGCGCCCGCACCCTCTACCACTCGGTGCCGACGTCGCTGGTCGGCGAGGACGTCCGGGCGCTGCAGGAGCGGCTCCTGGAGATGGGTTTCGACAGCGGCCGCGCCGACGCCATCTACGGTCCGCGCACCGCCCGTGCCGTGGCCCAGTTCCAGCGTGAGGTCGGGCTGACCCCGGACGGCTCCTGCGGCCCGCAGACCATGAAGGCGCTGCGCCGGCTCGGCCGCAAGGTCGTCGGTGGCCGCCCGCAGTGGCTGCGCGAGGCCGAGGCGTTCCGCCAGTCCGGCTCCAGCCTCGTGGGCAAGACCATCGTGATCGACCCGGGCCACGGCGGCGCCGAGGACCTGGGCGTGGTCGTGCCGGACGGGCAGCTGCGGTGGACCGAGGCCGACCTGGTCTTCGACCTCGCCAACCGGCTCGAGGGCCGGCTGCTCGCCGCCGGCATGCGCGTGCACCTGACCCGCGGCCCGTCCCCGGTGCAGCCGATGACGAGTCAGGAGCGGGCCGCCCTGGCCAACAGCCTCGGCGCCGACCTGTTCATCTCGCTGCACCTGGACGGCCAGGAGAGCCCGGCCGCGGACGGCGTGGCGACGTACCACTACGGCACCGGCAACGGCCTCACCTCGACGGTGGGGGAGCGGCTGGCCAACCTGGTGCAGCGCGAGATCGTCGTACGCACCGGCATGCGCGACTGCCGGATCCACGCCAAGACCTGGGAGCTGCTCCGGCTGACCCGGATGCCGGCCGTCCGGGTGGACCTGGGCTATCTGACCTCGCCGACCGACCGGGAACGGCTCGTCGACCCGGCCTTCCGGGAGCAGGTCGTCGAGGCGATCCTGGCCGCGGTCCAGCGCATGTACTTCCCCGTCGAGGCCGACGTGCCGACGGGGTCGATCGACGTGCGGCAGCTGCGGCTGGCGCTGGCCTCCCGCAACGCCTAGCCGGCCTGCCGGTCAGTTCGGGGTGGAGCGGGTGGCAGCTGCGGGACGCACCGGCCGCAGCAGCGTCTCCGGGCTCATCGAGCCGAGGAGCTTCTCCAGCGCGTACTCGACGTCGGACTTCCACGACAGGGCCGTCCGCAGTTCCAGCCGCAGCCGCGGATAGCGCGGGTGCGGGCGGACGGTCTTGAAGCCGACCGACAGGAAGAAGTCGACCGGGGCGACGCAGCCTTCCTCGCCGTCGCCCGCCTCACCGAACTTCGCGTCGCCGAACGCCTCGATGGCCTTCACGCCGCGCTTGGTGAGGTCACGCGCGACCCCCTGGACGAGCATCCGGCCCAGGCCGCCGCCCGCGAACGCCGCCACCACGTGCGCGGTCATCAGCAGCGCCGCGTCCGCCGAGACGGGTGAGGTGGGGAAGGCCATGGACCGCGGCACGTACGCCGGCGGGGCGTACATGACGTAACCGGCGGGCATCCCGTCGACGTAGGCCAGCTTTCCGCAGCTCCCCCATTCGAGGAGGGTCTGTGAAACCCAGGCTTCCTTCTCGAGGCCCGGATCGCCGGAGGCGCAGGCACGCTCCGCGGAGACCGGATCGAGCTCCCAGTAGACGCACTGGCGGCAGGGCCGGGGCAGATCCTCGAGCGTGTCGAGAGTCAGGTTGACCAGGCGTCGCGACATGCGGGACCCCTTGAGAATCGACAATTTTCGGACTCGAAGCACGGTCCTGTTCACGTGCTCGTCCGCGCCCCCGCACGGATACTACGCCGCAATGGCCTTGAACGGGAGCGTAACGGTCGTTAACCGCAGGCGGCCCCATGCGTCCGACCTTTAGCATGGACGCCGATGTGACCAGCGATTTATCGAGGTGAGCCGCATGACCGGCACGACCCAGGACGACTACACAGATCGGTACGCGCGGCGGGTCCGCGGGATGACGACCTCCGAGATCCGCGCCCTGTTCGCCGTGGCGAGCCGGCCCGAGGTGGTGTCGCTGGCCGGTGGGTCGCCGTACATCGCGGCGCTGCCACTGGACGCGGTCGGGGAGATGATGGGCCGGCTTGCGAGCGAGCTGGGCACGACGAGCCTGCAGTACGGCATCGGCCAGGGCACGATCGAGCTACGCGAACGCATCTGTGAGGTCATGAGCCTGTCCGGCATCGACGCGTCCGTCGGGGCGTCCCCGGACGACGTGGTCGTGACCGTCGGCGGCCAGCAGGGCCTCGATCTGGTGGCACGGCTGTTCCTGGACCCGGGTGACATGGTGCTCGCCGAGGGGCCGACCTACGTCGGCGCACTCGGCGTGTTCCAGGCTGCCCAGGCACAGGTGCGGCACGTGGCCATGGACGCCGACGGTCTGGTGCCCGCCGCGCTCGAACAGGCCATCGTCGAGGCCGGCGGGCGGGCGAAGTTCCTCTACACGATCCCGACGTACCAGAACCCGGCCGGTGTCACGCTCACCGACGCCCGCCGCGACGAGATCCTCGACATCTGCGAACGGCACGGGATGCTGGTGGTCGAGGACGACCCGTACGGGATGCTCAGTTTTGCCGGCGAGGCGCCGCGGCCCCTGCGGGCCCGCCGGCGCGAGGGCATCATCTACGTCAGCACGTTCTCCAAGACGTTCGCGCCCGGGCTGCGGGTGGGCTGGGTGCTGGCCCCTCATGCCGTACGGGAAAAGCTGGTGATGGCCAGCGAGGCGAACATCCTGTGCCCGAGCGCGTTCGCGCAGGGCGCCGTGACGCAGTATCTGTCGACCATGCCGTGGCGCGAGCAGATCAAGACGTACCGCGAGATCTACCGCGAGCGTCGCGATGCGCTGCTCGACGCGCTGCGTGATCTGATGCCGGCCGGCACGACCTGGACCCGGCCGGAGGGTGGCCTGTTCGTCTGGGCCACGCTGCCGGACGGCCTCGATTCGAAGGCGATGATGCCGCGGGCGATCGCGGCCCGCGTCGCCTACGTGCCGGGCACGGGCTTCTACGCCGACGGCACCGGCAGCACCAACCTGCGGCTCAATTTCTCGTTCCCGCCTCCGGAGCGCATCCGCGAGGGCGTGCGCCGGCTGGCCGGCGTGATGGAGCAGGAGCTGGCGATGCGCGCGGTCTTCGGACCGACAACCCCGGCGCGGCGTCGTGGCCACGCCGGCGCGGACACCCCCGGCCCGGACTTGGCATGATCAACACCATGGGTACGCCATCAGAAACGCACGTCCTGGTGTTGGCCGGCGGCCTGTCCTACGAACGGGACGTGTCGCTGCGCTCAGGCCGCCGGGTGCTGGACGCCCTGCGCGCGGCCGGCCTGTCCGCGGAGATGCGTGACGCCGATGTGTCACTGCTGCCGACGCTGAGCGAGGACCCGCCGGACGCGGTCGTGATCGCGCTGCACGGGGCGACGGGGGAGGACGGGTCGCTGCGCGGGGTGCTGGATCTGTGTGGCATCCCGTACGTGGGCTGCGACGCGCGCGCGGCCCGGCTCGCCTGGGACAAGCCGACCGCGAAGTCGATGCTCCGCGACGCGGGCATCCCCACACCGGACTGGGTGGCGCTGCCGCACGACCGGTTCTCGGAGCTGGGCGCGGTGGCGGTGCTGGACCGGATCGCTCAGCGGCTCGGGATGCCGTTGATGGTGAAACCGGCGCAGGGCGGGTCGGGCCTGGGAGCGGCGGTGGTCCGGGAGGCTGCGGCGCTGCCGGCGGCGATGGTGGGGTGCTTCGCGTACGACTCGACGGCGCTGGTGGAGACGTTCGTGCCGGGCACTGATGTGGCGGTGTCGGTGGTTGATCTCGGATCCGGGCCGCAAGCATTGCCGGCTGTGGAGATCGTCCCCCGGAACGGGGTGTACGACTATGCGGCTCGGTACACGGCTGGGCTGACCACCTGGCATGCGCCCGCGCGGTTGTCCGGTGCTGTGGCCGCGGCGGTTGCTGAGACGGCGTTGGCGGCGCATGCGGCTTTGGGGTTGCGGGATCTTTCTCGGGTGGATCTGATCGTGGACTCCGATGGGCGGCCGCATGTGCTCGGGGTGAATGTCTCGCCGGGGATGACGGAGACCTCTTTGCTGCCGTTGGCTGTGCAGGCTGAAGGGTTGGACTTCGGGAAGATGCTGGCGGCGCTGGTGGGGCGGGCGGTGGCTCGGGGGGCTTGATCTTCGGGTTTTGTTCTTTGTCGGGGTGGTCGTTCCGCGGGATTGCGGGCGGCCACCCTGATTGTTTGGAGCCGTTGGTTGTGGGCGGCGGGTGAGCCGGGCCTTTCCGCTTAGGCGGAGGGTCGTGGCTACTGCGCTGTTTGGGGCTGCGCCGAGGACCTCGCGGGTTGGCGGCCGGATGGTTGGGCGGCGCTTGGATGCGGCGACAGTCTGCGATTGGCCGCGGTTGGACCGCATCCCGGGTGTGGGTTGGAGCCGAGGCTGCGGCTGACGAAGCAGGTGTGCGCGATGGCGTCGTCGCAGGGCCGACCTTCCACCGAGTGCGTCGTAGGTCGGTCGCTCTGTGAAGGATGTCGACCGCGGTGACAAGCTCGGTGGCTGCTTGAGCTGGTGCGGTGGGTCGACAAGGTGCGGTGCAGACCGGCGTCCCCTCGCGGCGGTCCGGAATGCTCGGTAGGCCGGATGCTGACCGGGCTGTAGGACCTGCACTCAAACCGTCGATCCGCACAGTGTCTGAGCCGAAGCCGACATCAGAGCTGAGATAGAGGACGCGGACCTGACTGAGTCAGCGGCCGAGGGCCTCGACCTGGTCGGGTCTGGTCTGGTCTGGTCTGGGCTGGGTCTCAGCTGGTTTCGGTCTGGGCGTGGGTGGCTCTCGTTTGGTTTGGTTCGAGCGAGGCTCGGGCCAAGTGCCCAGCTCGACCTGACCCGGGTGTTCGGCCGAGAGCCGGGTCTTTCGTCGAGGGCGCCCTTTGACCGAGGGCTAGGTCTTTGGCAGACGCTCTTCAGGATCAGATCGTGGACAGTTGCGGGGCGGGACCAACGGTCTACCCTCGACCCGTGGCAGCGGCGAGATTTAGGTTCGGCCCTCAAGGACCGGGTCGGTCTGACCGCAAGCCGGGGCCGAGGTCTAGCCGCGAGCCGGCCGAGGGCTGACTCGGTGCCAGGGCCTAAGGCGGCGTCGGCCGCACGTCGCAAGCGAAGGACTAGGGGTCGAACTGTGGGGTCCGCGACCGAAGACTGAGTCGGAGCCACGGCGGCGGCAGGCTCAACGCCGGGGATGCGGCCGGTGTAGAGCCGGCGGTGAGCCGCGGCCGGGAACCGAGGGTCGAGGGCCGGGCCGCGAAGTCGACGAGCCGAACTGATGTCGGGTTGAGCAGAGCAGGCTGGCGGCCGGGGGCGGGCCGAGGCCGGACTCTGCTCAAGCCGGGTTCTGAGGCGCGGCCGAGATCGCGGCGCGGCGCGGCAGATGGAGGCTACGCCACGACCGGCTGGCGCTGGATTGGGCTGAGGTCGAGTCCGAGCCCGCGGTAGATGAAGCCGGAGTCGCGACCCGACTCGGTGCAAAGGTCTGCGCGGCAAGGGCCTGGGCGGCGAGATCGCGGTGGCCGGCTTGGAGGTGACCGGGATCGGAAATGGCCAGGATCGGAGGTCGCCGGACTCCGAGGTCGCCGGACTCGAGCGTGACCGGGACCGTAGGTCGCCGGACTCGGGGGTCACCAGACTCGGAGGTCACGGGACTCGAGCGTGACCGGGACCGCAGGTCGCGGACTCGGAGGTCACGGGACTCGAGTATGACCGGGACCGGAGATTGCCGGGACCGGAGGTCGCCAGACTCGGAGATCGCCCGGCTCGGAGGTCACCGGACTCGAGCGTGACCGGGACCGGAGATCGCCGGGCTTGTAAGTCGCCGGAGTCGAGCGTGGCCAGGATCGGAGGGCGCCGGGATCGGGCGTGATCGGGACCGGAGGCCGGAGGTGGCCAGGGTCGGGCCGGAGGCCGTGGCTGCGGTCGGGGTGCGGTCGAGATCCGAAGCCATGCAGTGGGAGATGCGGGCCGGACCTGTCGGCGAGCCCGGGCGAAGGCTAATGCCGAGCCGGGGATGAGGCGTTGGGGCCGGGATCCGATGGGAATGAGTTGGGCGCCGTGCCGCTCGGGCTGCCGTCCCGGCTGGGATCGTGCCCGCACGCGCGCATGATCGAGCCCGCGACCGAGGCTGTGAACAGCGGCCGTTGCGAGGGCTGGCGGCTAGTGCGCCGCCGATACCCGGGACGACATCAAGGCCAGGGCGCAGTCTGGGAAGGCATGTCGGCGGATCAGCAAGCTTGGATCAGGTAACGGACCGTGGCGAGAGGCACGCCTTCATGCCAGGTCGGTTGGGAAAAGAGCCGAGGTTTGGCCGTTGCCGAACCGAGGCGGCAACGTATCGGGCCGAGGCCGGTGTCGGGTCTATGCCAGCTACCGGCTGGCGTCGATCGGCCAAGGACTCCGGGCGGGACGAGCCATACCAGCGTGGCCAACATGCTGACCGCGGTGGCGCGTCAGGACGCTGAGCCGGCGTGAGTCGGGCACATGTCCTGCACTCCGCGGAGCGCACACCCGGGCCGAAGACCTGAGCTCCAACTACGTAGGACCCGTGGCCGGAAACCACAATCACCACCTGCAGAGGCGCCTTGCTGTTGGCAAAGCGGGCTGCTCGACGGGCGCCGCGCTACCGGGCCGACTCGCAGTTCAGGTTGGAGTGACTGCTGTCGGGCAGGCCGCCTTGGGTGGATAGCCGCTTTGAGCGCCGGGTCCATCAGGCCGATCAGGGGTTGGCCTACGGAGCATTCCGGACCGCCGCGAGGGGGGACTGATGCGCACCGCCGGCCTTGCCGATCTATAGCGACGGTTCGAGCAACCACCGGATTGTCACGGCGGTCGACGTGCTTCGCGTCGTTGGCTGGCCACGTCTGCCTACGACGCGACTGGCGAAGAGTTGGCGCTACGACGACGCCTTCGCGCCTGACCGTTCGGGGGTCGGCGCTGGGCGCGGCTTCAGTGGGACGGGGCGGCCTCGGGCGTCGCGGGGGTGTCTGTGGTGGTTGTGGATTGCGGCGGAATGGCCGCGCGGCGGTCGGGGTGCTCCGAGGCGTTGGCGGTCTTCGCGTCGGGCTGGGACGGGATTGAGGGGGCTGAGCTTGTGTGGGACTGCGGTGCTTGGCCGACGCCGTCGTCGGTGTTGTGGGGGTCGAGGGTGGGGTTGCTCGTTGCCGGCGGGGCGGGGGTGCTTGCGGTTGTTGGCGCTGTGCCCGTACCGGATGCGTCGGTCGATGGGGGACCGGCGAGGTCGGCGGAAGCCGGTGGGCTTGCGCTCGGGGTTTCGGGGGTGCTGTCGGGCGAGGGGGTGGCGCCGCTGACGGAGGCGGTGCCTGACGAGTTGGCGGCTTGGGTCGACGGGGTGGTTGTGTCGGCGCTTGAGGTGGCCGTCGGGTGGATCGCGTAGGAGGAGAGGTCTCGGGTTTCGGCGCTGACCGAGGTGGGGTCGCTGCGGCCAGCTGCCTCGGACGCGGCGCCTTCCAAGGTCGGGATGCCGGACGTGGAGGCCACTGGTGCGGCGGCGGTTTCGGAGGTGGCGGGCGCCGGCTGTGTGGGCGGGGTGCTGGTGGGCGATGCGCCGTCGGATGGCGCGGCTGTTGCAGGGTCGGGTGAGGGCTTTTGGTTTTCGGGAGTTGCGTTGTTCCACGTGAAACCAGCGGACGGGGAGTCCGTGGGGGTCGGCGGTTGCGTGTCCGTGGTGATTGTTGGTTCGTTGCCGAACGTGGATGGCGACTGCCAGTGGATGTGGGGAGGTTCGGCGATGGCGCGGCCGCCGAAGCCGGCGAGCCATTCCGCCACGAGCGCGAGGTTTTCGAGCCACTGCTCCTCGGGGATGACCGGCAGGATGTCGTCCCAGAGCGACAGGAATGTGCCGCGGAGCTGCAGCCGGCCGTAGGGCCGGGCCAGGAACCACATGTGCAGGTGCGCCGAGCCGTCGCCCCAGCGGTTCACGTGGACGCGGGCGACGCCGTCGAGGGAGCGGATCGCTCGTTCGAGCCGGACAGTCATCACGCCGAGTTCCGCGGCCAGCAGGTTCGGCAGATCGCCGATGTCGAGGTGCGAGCGGCACTCGAGGATCAAGACCATGGGCAGGCCGGTGGGCCGGTCCATGCCGCGGACGCGCCATCTCTCACTGACCCAGATGTACGCGTCGTCGGGGGTACTGCAAGCGACGCAGTCTTCGGCGTCCTCGCCGCTTCGTGGGGGCTCGACGTCGACCGGCTCGGCAAGGGGCTTGACCCGCATGTCGCCTTCGAACGGGAAGGAAGGCCAGCGTGTGAAGTCGGGAAGCGGCGGGGGGTTCTGAGGCACGAGGGTGACCCTAGCCCAGCTCACCGGGCACTGTCCCGGGTCAATTTCCGGCGAACCCGCCGATGCTCCCTCACCCGTTCAGACAGTCCTCAGAACGTCGACGTCGGTCACCTTCGGTGGGCTCGGCGCTACGCCGGAAGTTATCCACAGAAGTTATCCACAGGCAGGCCGGTTTCACGTGAAACACGACGTAGAACGCGTTCACCCCCTGTGGATACAGCGGTGGAAAGGGTGTCATCCATCGGAGTTGTTTCACGTGAAACGGCCACGGGGAGCGTCGTCAACAGTCTCTGCGCACAGGTTGTGGATACTGCCGTTTGCCGATCTGAGGTGGGCGATCTTGGTTGGTAGTTGGGGCGGCGTCTGGGTCTTTGGTTGGAGTTCGGTGAGGACCAGCTTGGAGAACGTTGGCCGAAGACTGCGGTCGCCGTTTCACGTGAAACGGCTGGAGTCGGATTAGCGTTCTGGACTTTGGGCGTAGGCCCGGCTGGGGTCGTTCCGATCCCTTAGCGGGCACCGCTGGAGCCGGGTTGCGGGCTTCTGGGTGGTTGGGGTGGGACTTGGCGTCTTGAGCATGCGGTGGCTCCGCGGAGCCGGTTGGCCGGGGCTGGGTCACCAGATGATGAGTGGCAGGGTCTCGCCTGCGTTGCATCCCTCGCTTACCTCATGGAACGCCGGCCTTGGCTGGGACATGTACCGCCGGCCTTCATGCTTGCGTCCTCGCGTTCAGGACGGGAGGTGACTGGGTATCGCCGTGTCGGGAAGTTGCTGGGCCCTGCCAATCCGGGAGCGAAGTCTGAGCCGGGTATGGCTGGCTTCGACTGGCATAGTGCGAAGACCTCTGGCGAGGGACGCCGCCGCCAACGATCAATCCTCGCCCCGGATGTTGTCGTGAGACTTGGTCGGCCTCTTGTATCGGCCTCCATCGCGGAGCCAGGGGCCTGAGTCTTGGTGAAGGGGCCGAGTGGTCAGGTTGAGGCCTGTGAGACCGCAATGGTCCTTCGCCCCTGGAGCCTCGCCGGGTGGCTGATCGCTATTGTCAGCGACTGAGTCATGAGCCTCGGCGCGCGGGCAAGCGCCTGGCTGACTGCCGGGATTCGCGGAGGGCTCGCGAGGCGGAGCCACACGAGGTGCCACAGCACCGGTAGACCGGGGCTGGGGCCCGGCTGGCGACGGAGGTGGCGAAGGCGCGCAGCCGCCGCCGGGCCCCAGATCGGATCTATCAGGAGGCGCGCGGTACGGCGTTTCACGTGAAACGCCGTTCCAAGAAGGTGGGCTGAATCAGGTTGCGATGCACCTCTGATCCCGGCCGACCGGTGCACTTGCAACCCCAAACCAGCTCAGGCGGCAATCCGGCCTTATCCCAAGTCCGGCCTCTGCCGGGCCGTGGCCGTGTCTGACTCCGCCCCACGCGTCACCCTGATTCCGCCGCTGCCTCTGGCACCGGATCTGGCTCTGTAGCTAGCTCCGGCTCCGCTCTGGCTGTGGCTCCTGCTCGGACTCTGGCTGTGGCTCCGGCTCTGACTCTGGCTGGGCTCCAGCGCTGACTCTGGCTGGGGCTCTGCCACTGGCTCGGCTCTGGTACTGGCTCCGGCACAGATATGGGCACAGACGGGCTGCCGACGATCGTAATGAGGCGCTTGCCGATCCACCACAGATGGCTCCGACTTTCCGATCGCTCCGAGAGCTACTCAGCGCTGAGGGCCGCAGTCCTTTGCTAGATCAATACTGCTGCGCAGTTGCGGGCGCGACGGAGCATCATTGCCCGTGGCAGTCCCTAGAGTCTCGACACT